>CAZUEQ010000010.1:0-24466 GCA_964619475.1 uncultured Gammaproteobacteria bacterium
ATAAAAGTGGTATCTATCTTTGTGGTCCGCGTTATGGGGAGAACAGGATCTGTTTTCTTCACAGCGTGGACCACAGAACATCGATGGTACCATAGGGATAGTAACCCTACTCAAATAACTATGTTTTGATCAATGGGAAAAGGAGCCCTGATTAAAATGACTACGACAGCTTTGGTTCTTGCCCTGGTGTGCGGTCTTCCCCTTTTGGCGATTGCGATTCTTGGAATCGTGATTGCAATCTGGGGCGTTAAGACCCTGTGGAAAATCGTGACCTGGCCCTTCCGGGCGATTGCTGGTCTTTTCCACAAGAATGAAACCCCTGCTTCCGTTGCTGCCCCCGTGGCTGCTCCGGTTCCGCAGGAAGATCGGAACGCGCGCTATGGCGCTCCGGTTACGCAGACTGTGACTCTGAACAACAATGGCGTTGGTGGAACCGCACTCGCGATCGTCGCCCTCGTGGCGGTGCTCGTGATTGGCGCGTTTGTGACGGTCGGAATGTTCTTCCGCACTGCCGTCCCCACCGCTGCTCCGGTTGCTGCACCCACACAGATCGTTTATGTGGCTGCCCCGACCGCTGTAGTACCCGTCGTTGCTGTTCCGACCGCTTCCGTCCCCACCGCTCCGGTCCCGAGCTGCAAAGTCATCCATGACTATCAGCTTAAGGATTTGAGCGAAGTTGCCACCAGTGTTGGCAACTATATCCATGTGGAGTTCTACGTGGATGGGCAGCCTGAGTTTGAGACTCTCCTGCCGGGCGGACGCTATACTCTGAACACCCAGTTCCCTGGCGGTCACGTCTGGGAATACTCGGGCTGTTCTGAGAACGAGGTGATGGTGCAGATCAATGCACACATTGCTCGGCGGTTGTCTCAGAAGGCAAATAATGGGGGCTTCCAGGAATGGAAGTCAACGGGTTTTTTCTCCCCCGTGCAATAAGAGAGAAAGAGAGGAAAGTTCCTAGTATAACCCAAGGAGTTACGGCCCAAAAGCTGTAACGGGGGAGCTCTGTTGATGCTTGGTTTTGCGGCGTGATCTTCACGCCCAATTGCCTCACCGCAATCAAAATCAAACTCAACACCTCCCCTTCTTCTCCTAAATGCAGGATTCACAAAATCGTGCACTGAGGTGAAGGAGACAGAGATAAAAAAATCAAAAAATATGAAAAAAAATCAGATTACACACAATCCGCTTGTTTCAGTCGTTATGCCGATATATAACGCAGAACTCTTTTTGCGTGAAGCTATCGACAGTATATTGGCACAAACCTACCAACACTTTGAGCTTATATTGGTCAATGATGCCTCAACCGACTCTTCGCTTTCCATCATGCAGTCATATAAAAAGCAGTATCCGAAAAAAATAACCATCCTCAACCTTAAAAAAACCTTAAACCGTGGAGGAGATTCATGTGCAAACAAGGGTCTCGAGCTTGCAAAAGGAGCTTACGTTGCGCGTATGGACGCTGACGATGTGGCCCATCCGCAGCGGTTTGCAAAACAAGTTGCATTTCTTGAAAAAAATCCCACAACTTTCCTTGTAGGAACAAGTGCGTTTGTCATTGATGCAAAGGGGCACGTTATTGGAGAGAAAAATGAACCTTTTTCTCATAGCCAGATTTATAACAACTACTTTACGTATCACCCTATTATTCACCCTTCTGCAATGTACCGCAGATTATATAAAAGCACTCCCTTCTTTTACACACTTAAGTTTAGTGCCAATAATGATTATTATTCTTTCTTCCGCTTGATCTGTCAGGGAGCTCAGTTTGCAAATCTGCCAGAAAAGCTCCTTTTCTACCGTGTTCATAAAAACAACAATACGTTCAACAATATAAAAACAAAGTTTATGAATACGTTAAAGACACGTATAAAAATGGTAAAAACATACGGATATTCCCCTACTGCTAAGCAAATTGTCATCACTCTCGTACAGTTCTTGACCATTATGTGTCTGCCAGAAGCCATTCTGACTCGCTTGTATCTCATATCAAAGGGAGTCATAAAACCCGGTAAAAAAATGAGAGAACTCTTTTCCTCATTGTCCTCACTTTTAAGTAGGAAATCTACGGCTGTTACCTCATAAAAGAGTCTCTCACTGCGAGATAATCTGTATACTGTAGATATGGGCAAAAAATACCGTCATCTTCTTCCCATTTTTACGCTTATTCTTCTTGAGGCGGTTCTTTTTGCCACAAATTATATTCCTCATACCTATCTTGTCGGGTGGGACAATGTATTTTCAGAGCTGAATTTCAAAAATGCCTTTAAAATAAATCTCTTCTCCGTTTGGCAACAATATAGAGGACTGGGAGTGCAGGACGGGATGGCCCATGCGGCAAACCTCATCCATACCTGTTTTGTCCTTTTGCTCTCGCTTTTTCTTCCACAAAATCTTATCCGCTATGTCTTTCACTTTTTAATGCACCTCTTTGGAATGATCGGAATGTATATTCTTCTTCGCAAAGAATTTAAAAAAAATGCTTTCGTTTCCACTTTGGGGGCGCTTTTTTATGGCCTCAATCTTGCGACTATTCAGATGTTTTTTGCTCCCCTTGAAGTATTCTCCGTCCATTTTGCCGCTATTCCTTGGGGTATTATTGCTTTACTTACCTTCTTTGAGAAGCCAAGCAAAAAAAGTGCTCTCATTCTTTTCCTTACCAACGTCCTTTTCTCTCCGCAGGGCTTCGTGCCAACGGTTTTCATTGCCTATCTTATTGGTCTTTTTTGTTTTAGTACGTATGCTTTCTTTCGTCATTGGAACTGGAAAACCGCAAGAGTAATTTGTATCGCATTTGCAATAATTCTTTCGGCCAATGCATTCTGGCTTTTTCCCTTCATAAATGGAGCTATAACACAGGGAAACACGATAAAAAATACAAAAATAAACCAAATTTCTTCCGAAGAAATTTATCAGAAAAACATAAAAAGAGGAAATCTTGCTGACGTCATACTCCTCAAGGGGTTTATGCTTGATACGGTCGAAAACAATCTCGGCGGAACCCCTACTTTTATTATGGAAGAGTGGAGCAAACACTTCAGTAATGGAGGTGTGGCGGCCATTTCTTATTTTCTCGCCGCTTTAGCGCTCTTAGGGATAGGGGCTGTTGCTCTTCGGAACAAAGACAAACGGAGCTATGCGCCTCTCTTACTTTTTATCAGTGCTTTTTTCTTTCTTGGAACCGATGTTCCCGGCATAGGTTTTTTAAACGAAATCATACGGAAATACATTCCCCTTTTTGGGGAAGCATTTCGTTTTCCTTTTACGAAACTTGTATTCATATTCGTTTTTGCTTATGGGATTTTGGTCGCTGAAGGAATTGAATTATTAGGAAGTTGGCTTACCAAACAGATAAGATCATTGCTTTATCTTCTTACCCTCGGTTTTATTTTTATATATTCTTTCCCGGCATTCTCGGGATTGTTCTTCTATCCTTCCATCCGTCTCCCCATTCCTCAAGATTATTTTGCAATAATTTCCTATTTCAAAAACGAACCTTCCAATGCGCGGATAATGACACTTCCCCAGTCAAGCTTCTGGAACTGGCTTTACTACAGATGGGGAGAGCGGGGCTCGGGATTTGCGTGGTACGGGATTGAACAGCCAACTCTGGAGCGTCCGTTTGACCCGTGGAGTAATTATAATGGGCAGTACTTCAATGAGGTTGTTTATGCAGTGCAAACTGAAAATAAGGGGCTCTTCCAAAATATTGTGAACAAATATGATATTAGCTACATCCTCATCGATGACAATATATTACAGACGAGCAAAATACAACGGAAGGAAAAACTGGAAGAATTTGTAGCTTCCATTTACCCAAATAGTCAGCTTTTTAGGACGAACAATGTAGATGTCTTTAAATTAGACGAAAAGCCGTTTCTTAAAAAAATCTCACCGATGACAGTCCAAGGTGTGGCTCCTTATGATTTTATCGATACGGTATACAGAGAAAATGGAGATTATGCCGCCTCCCTGACTGAAGGGTTGTTTTACCCCTTTTCTTCCCTATTTACTAATAAAACCCAACCCGATATTTCAACCCAGATCACTCGTAACAACACCACTCTTGCTCTAAGAGATGAAATTAATAAGATGCATATGCCACAAAACGGCCAGGTTTTCGTTCAATTCCCGTCCTTTGCAGAAAATGAAAAAGCCGTATTCGCTAAAATCATTACCCAAAAAGATACGCTCATCATCTCGCCAGTTATTTTCTCTCTTAAGGTGGGCAATCAAATTATTTCCTATACTCCGTTTAAACAGGAGACTATTGCAGCAAAAGGGATAAGCAAATGTACGCTCAATGATGAACCCATTGATTCAAAAAAAACTATATCTCTAACCATTGATCTCCCTAACGTATTCCATTGTACTTACGGAGATGGATCTGAAAAGTCTATGCAGTATTATCCACGGGTAAACCCTGCACTGTCCCAGCCAGTTCAACCTAAGGAGGGAGAGTACCGCTTCGATCTTTCTTTTGAATACCCACAGTACTCTATTTTGACCGGGGGGAAGGTACAGAGCGCAATTGACGAAAGCATCAAACAAACCTGCTCGGAAGAGCTTCGAAAAGGAGATAGCTCTCTGGCAAAAACAGAGGACGGAGTATCCATGCAGTCAAGGGATAGCTCTTCTTGCTATGATTTGTTTCTTTCAAACGCATCCCAAAGACAAGGCCTTCTATTGTTCATTGACACAAAAAATACCTCCGGGTTATCGCTTCGTTTTGTTGTCGACAATCCTCAGCAAAAAGTGAATATTATCGATACAAAACTTGATGGTGAAGAAGGAAAAAACGTAATTATTATTCCACCGACATCTTCATATGTCTATTTTGGATATGGAATACACTTTAGGAATATTTCGCTTGACGATTCATTATCAAAAAATTCAATCCAGAATATAGATGCCGGAACAATTCCCTATTCTTGGATAAAGGGCATTAAAATAGGGACAACTAGTGCCCCTCCTATTGAACTCGGCACTGTTTCCTTTCGAGAGATAAACCCCTCATATTACATTATTGACAGCAATACAGCTAATACCGTTGCATTATCCCAATCGTTCAATAAGGAATGGAGGGCGTATTCGTTTGACACGTCGCCAAATATATTCCAACAACTTCTCCCCTTCCTTTTTGGAAAGAGGATACAAGATCATGTACTCGTAAATAATTGGGCAAATGGCTGGATTGTCAACGGACAAACAAATATTGTCATTGTGTTTCTTCCGCAGTATTTAGAATATCTTGGATTTGGAGTTCTTCTCTTCTCTCTTGCTGTAATTCTGATCCGAAAAGAAAAGTGATCTGGGGTCGGAGCGCAACCTTTTTAGGTTATAAGATTCTAGGCAAAATCATCTTTCCCTCTCTGCATAAATTTCTTCATTTATAGAGAAAGGGAAAGAGAGGGGTTGTGGAGAGGATGATTTTAATAGCGGTGAGCTATGGCTGCAGAAGTGCACAGCCAAGCACAAGCTCTATATATCAGATCTCAACAACCCCTCAGTGGAGGACCGCGAAGCAAAGTACGCTTCGTATTCATACTATCCTCCTTTTCGGGTGTAACTACTGGGTGGTCGTTGGCGCGGCGGTCGACGCTTTGGGGAGAGTGCGATCCCACCAGATCCTCGCACCCTCATCACACGAAAATGAGAACTTCACGGCAGGTGAAATCTCCATACCTTCAGTGGCAGGAGCGCTCACCGTCGGAAGATTCTCCTCGTTGAGGGAAAACAACGTGCAGTTCCCTCCCTCAAGGTGTGTTGTCCACTTGAGGTCCGGATTCGATCCTGCGGGCAAGATCACAACGACCTGCTGCTTTGCCAGGATCTCTTCCGGAATGTACGTCTCGACCGTCTGACCGTACTGCTTTGCTGACTGCAAGCTATACGGTCCCTTTGCACCGCTACACGCCGTAAGCAACATGCTAAGTACGGCAATCACGGCAAACACTGCCAACAGCTTCTTCGGGGTCAATCCTATCTTGTTCATTTCCTTTTCCTTTCATTTGAACCGATTTTTCTCATCTCTCAGGCGCCCTGAGGGCACTTTAGACTGAGTTTGTCAGAGCTTTTTAGACTCTGGACAGGGATTTGAGAAATTCCCAATTTGTTCTTCATCACCTCTTTTCGTTTCTTGTTCTGAACTGATCCTACGTCCTGTTCTTGAACGGCTTGTTTAAGGCCAAGACATAGGACCAATTCGTACCAACGTAAGTAGTTAAAAATAACCCGAAATGTAAAAGAGCTTGTTATGACAGCACTATAAGCCGGCTTTTGGCTTATTTTACCGTCTGACAACCATCTATTTATACATATTAATTATGTATAATTTACAACTCCATTATACCATACTATAGGCTTAAATTCAAGTTGATACCCCGCACTCTTTTTTTATGTATAATGAGAGTAATTATGGTCAAAAAACTGGTTCATCTGCATATCCGTAATCCCAAAACGGATGAAACACCTATTGAGGCTGCGACACAGATATTCTCCTCGGCACTCCCCTATCCCTACCTTCCTCTCTGGAAAAGGTGGCTTCTGGTTCACCCAAAAACATATGCATTTGAGCTTTTTCTCATTAATCAGCTTATTTATTTTTATGCAACAGTCCCAGCAGAAAGTGAAACTCTCGTACACAGCGTGATTTCCTCTTCATTTCCTCAATCGAAAATCTCAAAAACGACTGATCCGATGGATATTATCTTCAAATCCAAACATATCGCTTTTGGTCAGGTTGGTCTGACCTCATACCCCTATCTTCCCACGAAAACATACTTTGATTTTAAGGATGTTGACCCTCTCTCTGCGGTACTAGGGTATATGGCAAAACAACCTCCTTCAATACGCATGGCAGTACAGATTATCATCACGCCTCCTTACTTTCCATGGCAAGATCAGGGAGTAAAGGCGGCGGGACTGGGAGTATATGATGAGAATGCCTTGAAATATTCCATGAATCCGCAAAAAATGGCAATCATGCGAAAGGCAACATTTCAGGGAGGAAAAGCCGCCATACGACTTGTTGTTGGATCCAATCACGACGGAATAGATCCAAAACCATATGTCAGCAACCTTGCAGGCACTTTTGGAACATTTTCTCTCGGGGAAGGAAATCAATTTGTATATCGACGGCCCTATTTTTTTAAAGATAGATTTGTCAAACGTATTAGACAGCGAAAGATAAGTTACTTTGAATGCAAAAATCAAATACTTAATGCTCAGGAGCTCGCCTCAATGTGGCATCCTCCAGGGATACTTCTTGCAGGACTAAAAAATATCAGTTGGGGGAAAACGCTTGTTGGAGAGCCCCCGGAGAACCTTCCTATCTCCGATAACAGCACTGATGAACAAAAGGCAAAGATTAATTTCTTTGCAAAAACTGAGTTCCGCAGCAAACCAACCATTTTCGGGATTAAGGAAGAAGACAGACGAAAACACGTCTATATAATCGGGAAAACGGGTGCCGGAAAGTCGACTCTGATTGCAAATATGGCAATTGACGATATTCGAAAAGACCGGGGCGTTGGCATTATTGATCCTCACGGAGACCTGTGCGAAACGATTCTTAACTATATCCCGAAAAGAAGATTGAATGACGTTGTCTATCTTGAACCATTTGACACGGAGCGCCCTTTTGCGCTAAACGTCCTCCAGATACATAATAAACAACACAAAGATCTTATCTCTTCAGGAATCGTATCGATTTTTAGCAAACTGTATAAAGACAGTTGGGGGCCGAGACTTGAATATATTTTGAGAAATGTTATTCTGACTCTTCTTGACATACCTGGCGCAACGCTCCCTGACGTTCTTTCACTTCTCGCACATGAAGATTATCGGAAAAAAGTAGTCAGCCAATTGGAGGATCCCGTATTAAAAGGGTTCTGGGAAAAAGAATTTGCCAAAATGCCTGATAAGTTGAGGGCTGAAGCAATTTCCCCTATTCAAAACAAGGTAGGGCAGTTTGTGACCTCTCGCATGATCCGAAATATCGTTGGGCGCGCAGAGTCAACGATTAATCTTGAAGAAATAATGAACGGAAAAAAAATTCTCCTTTTGAATTTGTCTCAAGGAAAATTGGGAGAAGACAATGCATCCCTACTGGGGGCCATGATTATCACGCAAATCCAACTCGCCGCAATGAACAGGGCATTTATCAAAGAAACCGACAGAAAGGATTTTTTCCTTTACGTTGATGAGTTCCAAAACTTTGCAACGACATCATTTATAAAAATCCTCTCTGAGGCAAGAAAATACCGCCTTTCACTTACTCTGACCAATCAGTATATTGAACAGTTGGAGGAAGAGATAGAGCGGGCTATTTTTGGCAACGTTGGTACTCTTATGTCCTTTGTTGTGGGAGCGCGGGACGCTCATCTGTTGTCACTTGAATATGGAGAAATGTATACAGAGAATGATCTTGTTGCTCTTGGTAAATATGAGCTTGTCATGAAGCTCTCTATAGAGAATATGACGTCGCTCCCCTTCCCAGCAACAACACTCCCGCTTCCTGCCATGAAGAACAACAACAGGGAGTCGATAATACGGCTTTCAAAGGAAAAATACGGATATAAAGTTTAAGGGATTAACTACTTCACATGTATCATTTGTTGTTACCTTGCACAAGTAAGACTGTAAAGTCTTTTTTCAACTTTCATTCCCATGCAAAGGAATAACTAAATGACATATATTCCGTACTAATTACGAAGCTCTGGATATTTTATTATTTTGATTTTGGACTGAGTTTTTTCCACTCCTTTGCAAGTTCGTTTCTTAATTTTTCCATTTCACGTCCTTCATGCTTTGCTTCTTTCTTGATAATTTCGACGGTGTTTTTTGCCACTTTTTCAACCTTTTCTTTATCAAGGCCTGCAACTGTCTCTTTTACGTCGGCAAGCTCTTTTATGAACTCTTTTTTGGCTTTTTTATAGGTGGATGTTGCCTCTTCCGTCACTTCACCGAAAATCTCTTTTACTTTTTCTTCGATGTTACTGTCGGCAAGCAGTTTTTCCAGTTCTTTTATTTTTTTTGCAACCAACTCACGATTTTCACGTCCTGAGGTGGGGGAAAGGAAAAATGCGGCAAGTCCTCCAACGAGCGTTCCAAATAACAACCCTAACCCAAATTTGTTTGATGATTTTGAGTCTGACATAGAAACCATGTATTAAATAGATAACGCATTCACTATACCAGTTTTTATGAGGGAATTTCAATCCCTAATTTATTGCATGTAGCTCGGGAGTGTTGGAGCGGGCGTTGCTGTGGGACCAGTTGTTGACGTTGGAGTCGGAGAGGCGGTGGGGCTCGGAGTCAGAGGATTCCATGTAGGAGTGGGAGTTGGGGTAAGGGTCGGCGTAATTGTAAAACAAGAGCCGAGAGTCATTTTTCCGACACACCCTGATTTCATCCAATCAAGCGTGCTGCATGTCATTCCGATTTTTTGACATATTTTGAGACAGTCTGTTTCACCACACACAAATGAGGTAAGGGTGGGAACAGCATAAGGAGTCGCGGTTGCATAGGGCGCTATTGTAGGAGTGGGGGTCAAGACAACCGTCATACTTTGAGTCGGGATAACTCCTTGCGTCGGCGCCACAGTTGGACTGATAACACCAGCTGAAGGAGTCGCGGTTGGACTGACTTGGGCAACAGTTGGAGTGAGTGATGTTTTTGATTTAGTCGTAAACGTCCATGGCACTCCCCCATTATCATATTTTGTGTCTCCTATACGGATCTGGAAATAATATGACGTGTTCCCAGTTAATAAGGTTAACTCAACGGTATGTGATTTATTTTTTGCACCTTCAGGTGCAAACAAATTAAGTGAGGTCGGGGAAGATCCGTACTCGATTATTCCTTGTGTTTCTTGGTCTGTCGTCCATGATACTTTTGCTCCGTTTTCGGTTAACCCATTAATGACAATATCCCGTGGGGCGGAGTCAGAGGCTTGGGTAAATACTCCTTGTACAAGCAAAAATCCTCCGGCAAGCACTAAAAGCCCAACGACAACACCGAGTACTATTGTAAGGGTTTTTTGGCCTTTTAATGCACCCAATTGGGGAAGTTTTATTTCGGGCAATTTCATATATTAAAGTATCATCAACTGCAATATAACACCAACTACCAGCAAGAATGCACCCATTCCCGCAATTTTTGGAAACTGATCCATAATACCGGTTTGAGGAAGTGCGGTTGGTTGAACGGTAGATTGATAAGGAGAAGTAATCGCCGCAGTTGGAGCAGTTGTCGGGACAACAGGGCCGCCTGTTCCAATAGTTACGACGGAGGTTCCGTTTTGGGTACAGACAATGACATTTGTCGGATCAACTGCGTTTTTTATCACCTTTGACGAGTTGCTTGCATCGGTGCGACAATCATATGCAAGTGTTGCCGTACCGTCTTTAAGAGCTTTAAATGTAATAACTGCAACTGTTCCAGATCCCGTCTTATAGCTCCCCGGGTCCGTGATTAATCCTGCAACATACGTCTTTCCTGCTGAAATGTTGCTCGTCACTGCGGGAAAAAATGCGGCTGGGGAAGCCGTTTGCGCCTCAACAAGTGTGGGATCATAGGTAATCCACATGTCCGTTGAAGTAATCTGATCGCTTTGTGCATCTACAATAGCCTGCAGTTGGAATGTTTGTCCGACACTTACTGTTACCGTCGACTGATCAAATTTAAGAAGCGCTGCCTGCGCTGATGATGAAAGAAGAAAGAGGTAAATAGGCACACAAAAAAATATACCAACAAGCAAATTACGCAGCGTATTCATCATATCTCATTATTCATTATTCTTTATTGAATTTCAAGCACAAGGTCTTTGTAGTTGGGGTACGTTGCCTGAGCCGTATCATCAACATATTTTGAGCTTTCCTGGCCTAACGGTTTAAGAGAGAACGTAAATCTCCCCTTTTTCTTGGGAAGAAAAGTGAAGGAAAGAATGGGCGTTTCTTCAAACTGCGTTATTTCTGTGGACTGCAGTTGTTTCGTTGCAGAAATGGACACTCTGTTTTCCCTGTCGAACGTAAAAATACGGAACGTCGTGTCCCCATTTTGTACCGCTTGTCTATCGAAGGCGGTTTTATCATAGGTCATAACAACGTCATATCCTGCGATTTTACTGTTTCCGGATGTTGCGACAAGTTGAATAACAAAAGGCTTTCCGACAGGCACTGAGGTGGCTTTTTTCTCTTCTTTCAATTCCATTATTCCATTTATCGGATGAGGCAAACGGGTCGGGATAACGGTCGGTTCCACTTCGCGTTGCGTCCTTGCGTTCTCAGTTCCCTCTCCTTTTTTTGAGTTAATAATCAGGTATCCGACGATACTCCCTCCCAGTAGGAGAACTGCAAGAACGATAAGCATTATTTTGGTGTATTTTGTGTGCGTTTCCATATTATTCTTCATCATATTTTATTGATAACGCCTGTAGTACTATTGAGTAGTCCTGAGTATCAATGATATTGTCAAGATTGAGATCTCCTATTGCGAGTTTGCTCGCATCGGTTGAGCCGAGGTTCTGGCGAATAAATGTCGTATCATAAGAATCAATAATTCCGTTTTGTTTTCCGCTTGTTTCAGGCAAATCTCCACTTAACATCACTATTTTTGAGAAATCGAGCGTATTTGTTCCTGATTTCAACGTAATATTACCATCAGCACAATGGTATGCTCCCGCTTTTGATTCGGTCGGAGCACTGTCACATACTTTCTTTTGTAATTGTTTTGAACCTTTTATATATACTCTGTATCCTCCGCCGTTTGCGATATTGTTAAATGTTGCCTGACCAGACCAGACACCTGCATCATCAACTGTGAATGAGACTGTCTGATACGCGGTTGCGGACGCAAGACCCCCTCCACCTAGCTTGACCTGTACTTTGAGCGCGCTGCTATTTGCCGGTTTTTTTGTAATGCCTTGTATTTTTATTTTGAGAGCAAGCGTTGCAGACCCGGAACTACCAGGGACCGACGTTGGGCTCACAACAGGATTTGTCACTCCAGGTACTGGAGTGTTGGGATTTGTATTTCCGGAAGAAGTCATGAGCGATCCATAATAGTATCCGACTCTATTATCCCCTTCTCCCCAACCAACCGGCTGAGAAGTATTTATTGAGCCTTGTACGATACCGGTAAAATCTCCGTTTTGCACAAGTTCTTTTCCACTCGCATTTTTTATCGACACACTGTCAAAAAAGGCTTCAGACCCGCGGTCGACACTCAAACGTAAAAGATAATGACGGTCATCTCCTGTCCCAGAAAGCGTTATGGGTTGATTTATTTTTTCCACATAGTCTTTTGATTCGGGGAATGCAAGACTATAGACAGTTGCATTTTGCTTTGTACTATTTGCACACGTGTCCGAATTACACACGAGTGTCACTCTCACTCCTTTTCCTTGAGAAACTCCCGTAAGCACGCGCGCAGAAAGAGTATATTTGCCAAAAGGAAGGACTAAATCCTGATCATAGTTCACGTCCGTTCCAAGAACCGTCATGTTTCCTGTTGCATTTGAACCTGCACAACAATCATTAGATGTACCTGTCGACAGTTGACATTTCGTATCGTCATAATAGCCCGCATTTGGACTCGCAGAACAGACAAAAATATTATCTGTCCCCTCATATCTACTGTATCGACACCCTGTTAAACCTGCACCAACTACTTTCAAACAATCAAGACGTTTTCCGTAGTTACATTTCACCGTCACTTCGTCATATGGACGGAGCGTTGAAGGAGCAACGGATGCAGAGACAAATGTCTGTTTGTTACATGTGTCTGCTGGTGGAGGATTGGGGTCGGGGTCGGGATTAGGATTCGGGTTCGGATTGGGATTAGGATTAGGATTGGGGTTAGGGTTGGGATCGGGATCGGGATTAGGATTCGGATTGGGATCGGGAGGAGTGGTTGGCGGTATTTCAACACAGCAGTGTGCTTGACATCTATAGCCATCTCCACAATCGGCTGCACTGCTACATTCATATACTCCAAGATCAGTCATACAGGCAGCTCTTGCCGCTCCTGTAAAAAGCAAGACAGCACATATCAGGCCAAAATATATAAAGAGTTTTTTCATTTCGTTGGATTATTGATTATTAACGCGCCATGCACTCCTGCAGCCGGATCAACTGTCCCAAATAAATTTGCAGTACCGTCTACAATCCATGAGGTGGGTTGTTTTCGCGGATCGGTATAAGACTGTGAGTCTGCAAATTGAGAATTCACTATCCTGTCGCTCCCCCATGCATCTTCAAGTGTTATATAGTCTATTTCGCACTCCGTTCCGTCTTCGCAATAGATGCGCATTGTGTAATTTTTTTTATCCCCTTCCTGCGGGATAACAACAGTTGTCTGCATTTCGCTAAAATTTGCCTTTACCGGAAAAACGGGTGTCCTTACAATGATGTCGTTGCGTTTTTTTCCTCCTCCACAGTCACTTTCATTGCAGTGTAGCGCAATAACCATTCCTCTTCCTTTGTTGTAATATACTTTTGCACCAACAATAAGATTGTATGTCCCCTTGTCAAGCACGAGGTTTTGTTCATAACGGAACGGTGCAGGATTGGCAATGATTGAGTTGATGTATAGTCTATCTCCCCGAGGCAATATTTCTGTTGTTGTACCGATTTGATCCTGATTTCCCGTGATTTGAGGGGCAGGACTTGCACCAATTGTTGGGACTGGTGTTCCATTTCCTCCTGCGACCGTCGGGACTGTCACGGGAGTTGCACCTGAAGGAACGGGAACTGTTGGAGTAATGCCAGTATAGGCAAGATTTTCTTTGCTTATCGCACTCTGTCCAGCAATATTCGTTGTTGAGTCCCAATTAAACTGCAACGGAAGTGCTGTCTCGGGCTTCATGACAAATGCGATTTTTGCAATCGCAACCGGCTCCCCCCCTGCAAATGGAGTTACGGTGCGCGTTCCTTTTATGGTGACAACGTGCGTCAAAACGTCAACTGCAGGCTCGCTTACAACGGCACTGTCCAACATCGTCACATTTGAGAGGGGGTTGGCCTCATCGACAAAATTTACTTTTGTCGGATCATAGGTGAACTTTAAGTCAAAGGAATAAAAAGGAGAGCTATTAGGATTAATGTTCACATAAAGATCGAAGTTGCTGCCCGCTTCAACCTTTGCACCGGGAACCGTAAAGAAAAGACGCGGAGGTGCGGCCGTTGCCCTTGATTTTTGCTTATATTGTTGAAACCACCACACACCAAACCCGACAGAAAGAACAAACACCACCAATACCGCTAGTATTCGTATTTGAAGCTTCATAACTAATCCCCTTTTTGCCCAAAATTTTTTCCGACAATCCCTATATCAACTGTATCACTTATTCCATCAAAGTTCATGTCTCCCTGATCGGTTTTTTCGCTTACTGCGCTACTTACTGCACTCAGGTCTTTTTTATCAATACTGTTGTATCCCTCACTTTGCGTATCAAATCCATTCGTATCGCCTGAGTACATCGGTCTACTGTCAATTTCTGATAACAGTTGCCCACAGGCAGAGTCAAATCCGATTGAACAGTTGAGGAGCTTGTTTTTCTGCATATAAACGAATTTATAGGAATGACTTATGGTAATTGCTTGTTTCACCACGACAGTATAAGGAAGGGTTTGTTCAAGTCTGAAGCTCAGCTGTGGAGAGACAAAGTAATTTCCAACTCTGGTAAAGCTCACCATCTGGGAGCATCCGGGACACGCAAGGGCTCCCCCATTCATTATGTCCACTTTTACGTTCCGTATGGCCTGCACACTGCTTGCCGCATCCGGAAAGTTGAGTTTCAAAATGATATCTGCAGTATTGACGGGTTGTATTGTCCCTTGGGTCGGAGTAGGAATTGTGTTGTCACATTTGCTACACGAACAGTCCATTGTGGGAAGCGTTGTTGATTGTGAGCCACATGCCGCGTTATATGCGATGACTTTGTAGGCGTGTTTCTCCAAGTCCCCACACCATTTATACCTATACACAGTCTGGTTCTTCCCCAGTATTGCAATCGGGATTGACTGACTGTCTTTATAAATCTTATATCCATCCTCATTTGCCACATCCTTCCACTTCAGAATAACGTTTGTGCCACATTCCGAGTCACAGGTCAACTCCTGAGGCACCCCGGCGCGACAATCTGGCGTGGGAGTAGGAGTAAGTGGATTTGAATTAACAACAAAATCAAGAGGAGTGGTGCCTCCTGCAAGGGTAAAAACATTCTGAGGAATGCCCGGGCCGGTCACCATTGACGAGGTAAGATTAATTCGCAATGTCGAAAGATGGGACGTTCCCCGTTCTGTCACTTTAAACGTCAGAGGGATAGTAACGGGTATTGCGGGAAGCTGTGCTTCTGCTTTTTTTGATACGAACATAAGTCTCTTTAATTTTCTCGTTTGATCTGTTCGGGAAGTTGCAACAGCATTATCTGGCAAGACTTGCTCATCAAAACCCGTGGGAAGTGAAGCACTGATAAAATCAAGATTATCATCCCCCACACTCTCAAAAGAAATATCTATTCCCGACATATGAAGCCCTTCCGGAGAAACAATAACACCCACATTCACTGTACCTCCTGATTGAACCGAAGCACTGGTAACCGTATAGGATATTTTAGAAATAGACTCTGAGGCCTTTGAACTTGCTTTATAGTTGTTTAAGTAGTACCAAGCACCGATCGATGAAGCAATAACAATTGCTCCAAAAAATACCACCCGTAAAAACATTTTCATATTAGTTGAAACGCGTCAGGCGCCATATTTCAAAATCTTTAAGATTCACAAATGTATCTTTGTTGAAATCGGCAGAGCAATACGTGCAAGTACTTGTCCCTCCTCTTATTTTTGACAGCCAAAAATTGTAGTCAAGGTCATTTATCACACCATTACAGTCTGCGTCCCCATCGGGGCGACGAGAACAATTGGGAGTTGGAGTAAGAGAAGGTCCCACCCTACAATACGGCCGCGGCATGACCTGAGTGCACGCCATACCTACAGGACAAGCGGGCATGGGGGGTTGATAGCAGTAGTATCCGGAAGGACACGTCCCCATATCGCAAAACATCTGTGTGGGAGTGGGAGAGGCAGGAGCATAGGTAATACAGGTACACACCCCACCCACGCAACTTCCTGCGTGCGGACCGCATGCGGAGGCACATGTTGCAGCAGTACAGGTTGCTCTAGTGATATTTTTTGAGCCAATCGATAAAAAACAGAAAGAAAGAAAAACAACAAAAAAGCCGAAATATGATATTTTTTTCATGAATAGTATGCTATTACTATAGATAATCACACGACTGTTTGCAAGAAGAAAACGAAGCTCAGATTACCTTCAAGAGACGGAAGAGCGCGAACGAAATAAAATAGAA
The DNA here is from genome assembly GCA_964619475.1 of uncultured Gammaproteobacteria bacterium. Taxonomy (GTDB): domain Bacteria; phylum Patescibacteriota; class Microgenomatia; order UBA1406; family GWC2-37-13; genus JAKBEU01. The sequence goes on from CAZUEQ010000010.1 coordinate 16,373, forward strand.
CAAAATGAGTTGAAACAGAGGAAGATAGAGGGACAAGAAAATCGTTACCAACGCAAGGATAAAGAATGATTCGTTGTGAATTGCAGGAAGCAGACCTTTTGTAATAAGCATAAGAATAACAAGAAGAAGTAACACGCGTGGATTAAACCAGTAGAGTGGCCAACTAAAATATGATGCAAGCCCAATTAAAATAGCGGCCAGAATGAGAAAAATCTCCTTTGTGTCAAAATAAAATGGACCGAGGTACATAGATTTATACTACTGAAACAAAAAATAAAATACAAGACCCTATTTTCCCTATCTATAACACCCCATTCGGAGGTGGCTTTTGCCCCTCAGGAACTTTAATTACAATTGTTGTTCCAGAGCGAGTTGTATAGGTGTATTCTATCCATTTGATATTATCAAGATCGTATTTGACCTCTGCAATGCCATCCCTTTCACGGGCAGCAACACCTGTTGCAACTTGAGAAAACGCAACATTCTCAATACCCGCATACCGTTCTTCTATGGTTTTAGCGTCTTTGCCTCCGTTGCTTGCTCCCCTTCCCTGTAGCTTTGCAATAAAGGTAGAGACAGGAGAGGTAAGATTTTGAAATCTCATTGCAAGATAAGAAGGAAGGTGGGGACGGATTATTTGGGTGTTATTCAAAAAAAGTTCCTTCGCCAGAATACCACTTACCAAATAAGAAGTAACAAGAATAAAAATAATGAAGAAAAATCGTTTTATTTTGTCTATCATTTTGTTGGAGACTGGATATCAACTATTAATCCGTATCCCCCTGCCTGAGGGGGAGTATATTCGTCGATTTGTTGCTTAAGATTTGCCTGATATACATGTCCGTTACTGTCAATAACATACCCGAAAATCCATGAAATACTGTCTCCTGGCTTTACGGTAAAGGTTGCACTGGCGGTGTCACTACTTGCATTTAAGGAACCGACGTTAATGTCGTGGCAGTTATTTGGCCCGTCTGCAGATGCAGCAACACAAATTGAACCCGAAGTCAGTTTTCCTCCATATGTAGCAAAATCGCCTAGATTCTTTACTGTTAAACTGACACCAAATGTTCTCGACTGATTTGCGGTTCTTTCACAAACCGTCGCATACTTCGCAGTGCTCACACTTGTGAGGTTATGAATTCTATCCCATGTTACACCGCCCATATCTGCCCCTGCGTTAAAGGTATAATAATACTGACACAACCAGGGTGAGGAAGTTCCGCATACAATTGTATATTTCCCCGTTCCTGCCCAACCTGCCGGATCAGTACATGATAACGTTTTAACAACGTCTCCTATATATTTTCCACATTCTGTTCTAGCGCCCGATTCCTCATCCTTACATGCGTTCGCCCCAAGATTGGACATATCAACACATTTTTGTGGATTATCCCCTGTCTCACAGACAAGCCCAGGATCGCACGCTTTAGGACCAGTTTTTACCCCTGAAGAAGAACATGTATAGGTAGTGTTGTTTTTACAAAGAGTCTTTCCAAAATCCAGGGTCGTCCCGTCGGCAAATGTACACTGGCTTACTGTTCCGGCTTTACATCCACAATCCGTTTTTAATTCAGCAAGAGTTTTATTATTACAATCACTTCCATTTTTTTCCCAATATTTGAGGGTTCCGTCTGTAGTATTCCCTGAAATATAATACCCGTTTGAGTTTCCCCCTACACACCCTTCCAGTCCCGTACATGATTTGGGGTCACTTGTCGTGCATGCAGACGTTGTGGGAGCCTCCCCTGAACAATAATTGTCTCCCACTTCTGTCCATGTCAATTGTTTGCAGTTTGTAGAATCTGAGATGCTATAGCAGTCTTTGTTGAGTTCAGTTCCTGCACATTCTGCAGATTTTGACTTGTAATAGGAAAATTTATTGTCTCCTTGGTAATGTGAGTTGCCAGCTCCACAATTGGCATAATTTTTATCACAATCAGAAGTCGCAGGAGTGGTGCCATAACAGCAAATTTTTGAAGAATCCCCACAGGAAAAAGCCGCACTTTCTACCTTATATCCCTTTCCTACGCACTTAGCATTATTAGTTGCTCCGGTTTCCCACGTATTAATACAACCGTATCCCGTTCCCGTACACGTATTGGCTTTTTTGAGACAGCACCTTTTGTTTGCAGCCGAGTCACATATTTTTGACGGGCTCACTAATGCATCTCCGCTATTGCAACTTCCTCCCGCTCCTCCGCAATACTCGGTTGGGGAATCACACACAGCATCCGCCCCTGTTCCTAAACACACAGATATGTTTTCTGTGCCGGTTGCCGGCTTATTTCCGCTTTTTATGCACAAGCCTTTACTTGCATCACAACATTTATGCGCTCCGTTTGCACATGTTTTTACGCTCCACGGTTGGTCGCAGTACACAACATCTCCCGTACAGCTGCTGTCATTTTCAAAACAATTGTAACTAAGCCATTGCCCGCCGTGTTGACACTGGACACACCGCTTTCCTTGGTAACAAGAACCAAACTGATAGTTGTCTCCTCCAGACCCGCATCCTCCCCCCTTGTCCACTCCCCAATTCAAAGGGTTACTCAGTGGAACCGGTGTTACGTTTGCTCCCCCTGTTTCCTTGCAATAATCCGTAAGGGTCTTTGTGATGGTTGTACTACATGCTGCATCAGAATAATTGGTATATGAACTTGTCGTCTTTTGATAATATTTTTTTGTAGTATTTCCACTGCACGATAATTGTTTACAACCAGCGTCACCAACACACCCAACGCTCACCGGACTATTTGATGCAAATGTCCAGTCAGTATGTGCCGGATTCTTACCTGCTGCACAACACTTATATCCAGAATGTACCGTTCCCACAGCAACACATAAGGTCCCTCCTCCACTACACTCGTTCGCAGCACATCCCGACGCCCTTGAGCTAGTTGTTTGTTTTTTATTGAGATTGAGCGAAGAAACAAGAGCAGTTACACCAACAATCACCAGTGTCGCAATTGTAAGAATAGTGGCGATTTCACCTCGTCTGCTTTTCATGTTTACTTAAAATATAACACATTTTGAAATAAAGGTATAAGTTTTTATCTCTCCGTTTGGACTGTCGCTTATTTCTTTCTCTCCTTGACAACCTCAAAGTAGGTCTATATAATTCGTTCCATGTCATACAAAACCAAAACACTTCCAAAGGTATCACTTGCAGATCTTCCTGACCTAATCACAATCCGAGAAGTCGCATCCCTCCTTCGCGTTTCATCTCTTACCATAAAACGATGGGGAAAAAAAGGAAAGCTTCCTGCAATCCGCATTAACTCTCGCGGAGACAGACGCTACAAAAAATCAGTCGTTTTAAAACTCCTTGGCGAGGTGACGGAAGAGTAATGTATACTATAATGCATGGTTGAAATTCCTCCACGATCAGCTCACACAGAAAATCCCGTTACACCAGAAAAACCGCTTATCTATGAACCTCTTTTGGGGCTTCAGGGCAGGCTAGCAATAGGAGGTAGTGCACTATTTCCTTTGAATACAACGGAACTCACACACGGAATAAACAAACAAAATGAACAAGCAACCGTCGCGCTTTTAAATAAGGCATCGGTGCGTGAGAGAGGTACTTATTGGGCGGCTCAAACGGCGCAATCAAAAGATGAACAACTTGCAAAATGGAAAAAAAGCGTTACTGCAAAAATTAATCTCATACCGAAATCTTCATTAGGGAAAGATCATGCAGAATTTTTTACAAAAATCGGCATAACTGCGACACAATTTACTGAAGAAGAAGCTCAACGAATGTACGACAAATATTTTTCAAAGGCAAATACGGGAGGACAGGGTCTGAATATTTTTGTTGCAGATGTGGTCAGAGCATTTACTACTCATGAGGGCGCGGTTGATACAACTTCGCTCAAAAGCCATCTTCCCGCATTGCAATGGATGGCGGGAATGTTTGGAGGAAATTCTGCAGAAATAATTACCCAACTTATTGACACCGAAATTGAGAGTAGTACAAATGAAGCTGCTTTTGTATCGGCCCGAAAAGATAAGGTAAATAATTTAACTCATCACGAAACAGAATTACTTACTTTTTTAACGGAAGGAGAAACAGTACGCCTAGAACCTCCCCTACCACAGCAAACACCTGACAATCCGACAATTATCCGGACGGAGCCGATAATCACTATCACTCCTGAAGAAATTGATAAGCTCTCGAGATTAAATACAAAACCGGAGGTTGTCACCCTGGGAAAAGACGCACAGGGCCGCGATATGACAGTCCATGTGGGGTTCCCCGATAAGAAAGATACAAACGGACATATTCTTTTTCCCTCAGATCCTTACGTATTTATTGCGGACGAGCTTACGGTAAGCGATAAAAATCATAATGAGACACTCAAAAAAGTATGTGTTATTGCGGCACACGGGATAAAAACACAGGACAATACGTGGAAATTTTTAAATCAGCAGGAAATATATGACACGGTTTCGAAATATAATGCATATGCCCAAAAGAATGGCCTTCCTCCTATTGAGTTTATTATGTCCTGTAACGCTCCCGGGCAACCCGATAAAATAGATATCATCTCTATCAATACGGGAGACGGAACAATAGTCCAAAGCGATAATGCATCTATCAATGTTTCCCTCTATACAGATGTCACAACTGGAGAACACGGCGCAACAGCAAGCTTTCGAAATGGAGAATTTATCGGAATTGACGACTTGATCAGGCGAAAAAAAAGACAAGAAGCCATTCCGGCATCCGAACTTGATACCCACGTAAAACACGCAGCAGAATATCTTGGGCGACTGGACAAGCAGGCGGAAGAAATAGAAATTGATTCTGTCAGCGGGGAGATTCTTGAGATAGTCCCCTACCCCGCTCCTGTACTCAAGCCGCATCTTTCAGATTATGAAAGAAGGTATACAGAGCTACAACGGAAATTTGAAGCTCAAAGTGCTGCACACATTACGGAACTTAATCAGACACCAGGAGTGTTGGATGCAAAACTTGTCATGGGAGCGCTTGTCATCACATACGATTCGTCAAAGCAAACTCCCCCTAATTTGCCATACGTGGAATTTATTCCTGCAACGGACACCTCACGCGGAAGATATGGAAGAGCCAATAAAGATGCACTTGGCGTTGTTGTCATTGATCTTAATCAGAATAAACGTGCAGACAATGTTCCTCCCACCGTGTCTGCTGTTCACGAATTACAACACCACGCCCTTGCAATGAGTGACTACCTTCTCGCCACTGACCCAACACTCCCTCTTGCTTCAGCATATCGTTCGGGCAGAAATGAAGCCCTGTTTGGTGATCAGCACATTCAAATGAGCGACGACCTTTTTGAACGGGACTTTGTTCAATACGAGAAGGTAATGGGGAGACATCTGGTGCGGGGAGACGTAAACAATATAAGAGACCAACTTGCCTATCTTGATGAGTTGCATTCATCATTCATGCAAAAAAAGCCTAACTGGTTTAGTGCTGCGGAGGATGTATATTCTTCTAGTTCTCCGCAAAAAAAGAAACACTGGGAACTTGTCGGAAATAGCGCTTCCGATATAGAATCATCTAAACGATTATTGAGATACTCACAAGGGTTATACCATATGACAAGAATCCGTGACGTGTGGGCAAAGCGGACTGATTTAGGTCCAGAACAAACTGCTTTTATGACAAATATTGATGCTATTTTCAACCAAGCGGGTTCTTATATTGGCACTGCGCGAAGCGTCCAACAAGCCGAACGCCTAGTTGGAGATCTATGGGAGTCTTTAAAGGCTCAGTTCCCTCGTACACTTGAAATGCCGGAACTCACCGAATCTTTTTTGATTGGGGAAACAACCGGAGCAGCGCTTCCCGGAACTGCACGCTTCCTTTTTGATTAATTCTCCAATACATTACGCAACAGGAGCCGGGGGAAGATGATCGAGATCTTGTTTTTCTTCTTTTTCATTTTTATTTTCGACTGCCGTCACTTTATTTTGTTCTTCCTGCTGTTTTTTCCACACTGGGTACAAATATGCCGCTCGGAAATTAAGAAGAGCGGTTGCAACTTCGACTGAGATATTCTGTATTTTTTTCCTGAAAAAATCGTTCAGTTCGCCGTCAGGGATATTTCCTTCTAGAAGCTTATCAAGCTCCGTAACATCAGAATCGCTCAACAAACTTATGAAGTGTTCGTTAATTGCCTCATTCACCTTTTTTATCAACAACGAACGGACAACGGGCATGTTTGCGGGAGTTGCCTCAGGGTCTTTCCGCTCTTCGATAAGTTTATCGACAAACGTCTGAATCGCCATCTGGTCCTGCATTCCGTTTTTGTAACTATTCATGTCTTGCTGACTTATCATAGGTGTGTATTAATAATAAATTTTTAATTTACTGTTTGCAACGGAAAACTTAACCCTCTTCCTCTCCTTCTCCCGCCTCATCGGTTGTTGTCTGAGCTGCTGCTTCGTCCCCTTCCCCCTCAGAAGTCGTAGTCGTCGTATCTTCCTGTTCTCTTGCTCTCCTCTTCTTCTCCTCTTCGTCTTTTTTCTTAGCGACAAGATCATCTTCCATCTGCTTTTGTATTCTTTTCTGCTTTTGCTCGTCAAGATATACGTCAAGCTCATCGAGTTGACTTTCTTCGAAAGGAGCGGTAATGAATCTGCCCTCCCTACCACGGAGGACTTTCAACAGTTCTTTTCTTGCAGCATCATATTCCCGTTGTTTTTGTGGTTTCTCACTGTCTTTCGCTAGCTGCAAAGTGCGCCTTGCTCTTTCGTAGGCAATAAATGCTTTTTGAGAGGCAGCAAATCGCTCATTGGACGATCTTCTTTCTCCTTCCTTATCGTGCTTTCCGAAGCTTTCTCCTTTTTTAAGACCGAAAAGCTGCATCATATCATCCGGACCGGCGTATGCTTTTGAATCTACGACTCCCACGGCCTTTTTCTTTTCCTCTTCCGTCAGTACTATTTCACTTGCCGCTGAAGTGGGAGTAGGTGTGGGTGAAGGAGTGGGAGTTGGTACAGTTTGTGTAGGCGGTACTACCGTTTCTTGCGGCGTTACTCTTCCCTCGACTGGTTCAACATTCTCTCTTCCCATTGGAATAGGAATGAGTGGAATAACTATCGGAGGAATAAGAGTAGATGGAGCATCAACAACGTATGTTGGAGCATTCCCGGATACTGTTGTCGTAATGGGCCCTGCTATTTCAATAAGAGATTCAGATGTAGAAACGGGAGGAGTATTTGTGGTAATAACGTCATGAAGAGGTGCTCCTCCTCGGACGACACCAAAGTCATACAACTTTCCATTATCTCCCAGTATTGAAGAGGTTATTGTCCCCGCATGTGGAGAGTCAGGGGCGGTAAGATGGAGAATCTGGTCCCAAATGTTGTTATACTCCGTTCCCAAAATACCGTCCGGATGGCTGCGCAAATTATCCTGGTCAACAAACATCTTTGCGACTTCGCCGTAGGTAAATTCATGTCCCTGAGGAGTGACAAACGTATGTGTGTCGGACGGATCAAGACGAAGTGCATCATTTAAGTTATCATGTGCCGCGGAATAGTTTGCCGGAATGGCAATATCCCCATGTCCGGGAACGGAAAGCGTAAAGTAGAGATGCCCTTCTGCCATTTCGTGAGGAACGTTAAAGGTGATACTTGGATCGTGTGCTGGGTACAAAATATCTCCTCTCCCTGCCTGAATAACATACACAGCGTCTCCTGTTTGTGGATTTGTGTCTTTGTAATCGTAAATCGGTCGATGATAGGCCATGCCGTTATTTTCATTTCCTCCATACATTGACTGTCGTTGAGTGTGCACATCAAATGTGTCGTGTTTTTGAGTTAAAATTCCGTCCGGTCCTGAAATGTGTATTTCTTGACTACTTCCTCCTGGAATGGTATGACTTGAAGTTTCAAGAGTAACCCCACTATGCAGCTGACCCCCTGTTATTATTCCATCTGCCCCAATATGCGCATTATCGATCAATACAACATCATGATGTCCGACAACAACAAGATCGTTATTCCCTTGACCATCTTTTATCCATTCTGTGCCTGAAGGAACATGCATTGTGTGTCCATCAAATGACTGGTCGACTGTCCTTCCTGTCGGACTTA
>CAZUEQ010000011.1:0-21756 GCA_964619475.1 uncultured Gammaproteobacteria bacterium
TCGGATAAAAAAAGCATTTTTCGGTTTGGAAACCAAAAAGATGTTTCCGTTTAAGCAAACGGATAAAATAAATCCTAGCCCGTCTTTTGCAACTAAAACAACACTTTCACAATTAATCACTCACTATCTTTAAGGCCTTTCTTATTTTTTTGATATTTTTTCGCACCATAGAAGAATATTCTCGTGTGTGAAGAAAGATTAATGACTGGAAAGACTACTTTAGATTCAGTCCTTTGAGGAATTCTTTGAATTCGCCGTTGAGATCCTTATGCTGAAGTGCAAATTCAACGACAGTTTTCAAATATTCAAATTTATTCCCTGTATCATAATACCGGCCGTTTTCTATGACAACCGTATAGACCGGAACGCCTTCATCTTTCAGAAGATTTATTGCGTCAACCAACCAAATCTCGCCACCTTTTCCGGGCTTAATCCGTTTCAGTGCACTAAAAATTTCAGGAGGAAGAATATATCCTCCGTGTGTTGCGATATTTGAAGGAGCTTCATCGGGCGCCGGTTTTTCTACTATTCTTTTAATCTTGTGGACATTACCCTCGACATGCTCAAGCTCCGCAATTCCGTATCTGCTTAGATCTTCTTTCTTTTCTATTTTTACTCCTGAGATAACAATGCCACCGTACTTTTCATATACATCAATCATTTGCTTTAATCGGGGCGGGGTAGAGTAAATAAATTCATCACCCCACAATACTGCAAACGGTTCATCTTCTATAACCGGTTCTGCAGCAAGAATAGGTGTTCCATTTCCATAAGGACCCTTCTGACGAATATAAATGAAGTTCGCCATGTTGGCAATTTTTCGTATACGCTCAAGGATATGCTCTTTGTTTCCTGCCATCAGGTTCTTTATTAGGTCTTCATTGGGGACATCGAAATGATCTTCGATTGCGCGCTTATTTGCACCCGTTACGATAATGACGTTTTCAATTCCGGAGTTTGCTGCCTCTTCAACAACATACTGAATGACTGGTTTGTCAACAACGGGAAGCATTTCTTTGGGCATTGCCTTTGTCTGGGGAAGGAACCGCGTTCCAAATCCAGCAGCAGGAATAACGACCTTTGAGATTTTGTTTTTCATATAGTATTTATTCAAATTTAACGGATAATTTTTGCGTAAGTTTTGTTATGCCACCAACGAGTACCTCAATAGAGGCAACTCCCGCTTGTGTGGAAGTCAGTTGAGTGGACGCCTTGCCTTGTTCGTCCGTCGTCAACTCGGTATCGCTGAGCGTTCCCAGTGTCGTTGTTACGGTCACTTTTTGATTCTTAACAGGGATACCTTTAGTACTGCGGATAAAGACATTTACTGAACTTTTGGATGCGCCATCTGCTTTTACGAGGAGGGGATAAGCAAAAAGAAGCGAGGATTCGGCTGAAGCTGCATAATCTTCTTTTGCACGGGTAAACTGTGCGATTGGTTTATTGAAGAAAATAATCGTCACAAACACAGAAAAAAGAAGGAAAAAAACAAGCATCAAACCTCCCAACTTTTTATCCATATACGAAAATTATACCATGAACATTTATGAAACAAGCGTGTATAATGTCCGCACAAGATAGATACGCATGTGTGATGTATAATTGATATATAGTTGTATTTGATGCGATAAAAAGTATATATTGTTTTTATGCTTTACTTTTCTGAGCTAGAAAACAAAAAAGTAGTAACCACTGACGGCATTGTCATTGGAAGGCTTGATGACCTTATATTTCTCCTCAGTGGGAAACCAAGGCTTACAAAGCTTGTTGTCCATACTCAGACCGGAACCCTCATTATTTCAACCGAAAGCCTTCAAAAATTCAATAAGGTCGTTCGCATATCCAAATATTTCATTCAGACCGACTTGGAAGAAAACGAGCTCTATGTAAAAAGAAACCTCCTTGATAAACAAATAATCGATATATCCGGAAATAAGATAGTCCGCGCAAACGACGTTATTCTCCAAGAACAAATTAACCTTGACTCAAGCTCATATGAATGTTTTGTGTCTGGAGTCGATATTGGCCCACTTGGCATACTCAGAAGATTGCGTATTGAAAATTTTGTCTTAAAAACTCTTCGTTTGGTTGGCATAAGCATCGTATCACAATTCCTCTCATGGGGAGACATCCAGCCTCTTGACCTTATGCGGGGCAGTATCACTGTACGAAAAGAGGAAGCGAAGTTGCAGAACATGCGACCTGAGGATTTGGCGGATCATCTGGAAAAAACTAACGAACAAAATATCAAACGATTCCTTAATTTACTTGACAATGAATTTGCCGTTAAAGTTATCAGCAGCCTTAATTTGAATTATCAACGAGATCTCTTTAGGACCTGGAAACCAGAAAAATCAGTGGCAATTCTTGAAAAAATGGAGTCAGACACGGCGGTTGATATTCTTCTTTCTCTTTCCAAAAAAAGGCGAATGGAACTTGTCCATATTATGAATCCTGCCCACAAACAAGCCATTCTCAACCTTCTCTCACTCACAAAAACGCCCATAGGCGGACGTCTTTCGTCCGAATTTTTCACGGCAAGTCCGACAGAAACGGTCCGTTCCGTTACGAAACGGATGAGGCACGAAACAGGAGAGTTCGTATTTCTCGCCACCATATATGTTGTGAACCAAAAGAAACAATTGATAGGAGTCTTTAATCCTCACGAACTTATCCTACAGGATGAGGATACGCCGGTATACAAATTTATGACCCAGAACATCGTATCAGCTCAGTTGAAAACACCGCTTGAGGTTGTTGTAAAAAAGATATTAAAATATCGCCTTCCCGGTATTCCAGTTCTGGATAACAATAAGCAAATTGTTGGCATTATTACTTTTGACGGCATTGCCGACCTCATCGAATCACAATTCAATAAATAAACGTTTATGAAGATGCCGAAATTTTTTAAGAGGGTCCTTCTTCTCCTTGCCATTATGGGCCCAGGGCTTGTGACAGCTTTTGCCGATAATGATGCGGGAGGGGTTGCTACTTATTCCGTTGCTGCATCAAAGTTCGGCTATCAGATTCTTATTACTCTTATTCCCATCACGCTTGTTCTTTTCATTACACAGGAAATCGGCGTACGTATAGCACTTGCCTCCGGAAAAGGACTTGCAGACCTTATCAGGGAAAGATACGGCGTGTTTATCTCCCTTATTATTTTTATTCTTGTATTCATTGTCAATTTTGGCGTTGTCTTACAGGATATCAGCGGACTTAAATCCGCCCTTCAACTATTCGGATTAAATTACAACATATATCTCCCTCTTCTTCTTGGCCTTCTTTTTGTTTTCCTTGTAAAATCAACGTATAAAAAAACAGAACGGCTTTTTTTTCTTCTTATACTGTTTTACTTAAGCTATTTTTTCTCCGCAATTCTTATTAAACCCGACTGGGGAGTTATTGCAAAATCAATTATTATTCCTCAAGGGAAAATGTCCTTTAATTTTATTTATACCTCAGTGGCCGTGCTTGGAACAACGGTTACTGCGTGGGGTCAATTTGTTATTGCAAGTAGTATAAAAGACAAGCGACTAACTGCAAGTGATATGAAGGTTGAACAGTTTGAAGTATTTGCAGCTTCCTTAATAAGCAACGTATTTACCATGTTTATGATGGTTGCAGTTGCGGCGACAGTTTTTCACAGAGGACTTCATATAGGGGATGCAGCTGAAGCAGCCGTTGCCATTAAACCACTTGCCGGAGACATGGCTGGAATACTGTTCGGACTAGGACTGTTTGTTGCGGGATTTCTAGGCTGCGCCATAGTCCCACTCTCCACGGCATATGCATTTTCCGAACTCTTCGGATACGAAGGAAGTCTCAACCAAGGTCTCCAAAAAAGCAAGTTTTTTTATGGTTTTTTTGTATTCCAAGTTGTGCTGGCTGCCATATTTGTCATGCAACCGAAATTTTCTCTTTTTAGCTTTACCTTATACGCCGATTTTTTAAATAGTGTTATTCTGCCCGTCATATTTATCTTTCTTTATCGATTTGCCAATAATAAAGATATCATGGGTAAGTATAAAAATACTAAAATGCAGAATTTTGTATTAATAACCTGCGGCGTTATTATTTCATGTGCCGTTGTCGCAGGACTTTTGGGAGGCATATTTCATTTAAAATAAACTATGAAAAAACTTATTGTTGTTGCCGATTGGGCCTTGGATTCATTAACCTGTCAGGAATTTAAAACCGCACTTCAAGGCTTTGCAAAAAACGCAAAGGATGTTGATGTTTCATTTGTTTCTTCCTCTCCTTCGACACTCCACACCTCCTATATCCTTGAACAGCTTATCCGTACCGAAGAAAGATATGGAATTCCCAACGAAACAGTCATATTTCAAAACACGGACCCCCGTATCCAAACAAAGGAGGGTGTCAAACAGGCAAAGGGCGCTGAGTTTATCGTAATCCGTCTTAAGTCGGGGATATTTCTCTGCGGACCAAACGCCGGATACGATTTTTCACTTCTTAAAAACAAGATTGAATATGTCTATGGTTATCCGGGTCTTGACCGCGGAAGCCAGTTCAGATCGCGCGACCTTTATTCAAGAGTAAGCGCACACTTGATGGATGGGCTTGAGGATGAAATGGAACTAGAAGAGGAGTCGTCAAACTGTATTCCTGAATTACGTGGATATTTTGTAGGACACATTGATAATTACGGAAATATTAAAACCACATTAACGAAAGAAGACTTTAAAGGAAAATATGAACTGAATGATACGGTCGTTATAACCCTCAATCATGTCACAAAAAAAGCAACATATGTAAGCAATCTGTTTGGCGGCACTCCGGGACAACTGGTCATTTATCCGGGATCATCAGGAGACAATGACAATCCTTATCTTGAAATTTCTATCTGGAGACATTTCACGGAAGAAAATCCGACAACTGGACTTGCAGAATTCAATCATCCAAAGCCGGGAATGCAAATAGAATTAAAGTGAGTAGGGGACTTCGTGTTTGAAGGCGTTTCGGATGACAAGCTCTATTATTTTTTTTGTGTTTTCAAATCCCTTCTGTTCTATCTCTTTTATTGACATTTTCTGCTCAAAATAGCGAAACAGTATCTCATCTGCCTCTCTATAGGTAAATCCAAACTCTCCCTCATCCGTTTGCCCTTCCCATAGTTCAGCTGAAGGACTTCTTGTGATAAACGTTTCCGGGACTCCCAGTTCTTTGGCAAGCGCATATACCTGTGCTTTAAACAAATGCCTTATGGGTTCGATATCGGATGCAGCGTCCCCAAAACGGGTAAAGTACCCCAACAATTCTTCTGTTTTATTTTCCGTACCGCATACCAATGCATCCAATTTTTTTGCATAGTCATAGATGACAATCATGCGCATACGTGCCATTACATTTCCCAAACGAACAGAGTCGTTGATGTCAAGATTTGCTTTTGCTGCCTCTACCATTTTGCGGATAGGAACTGTATGAAATTGGGAAGGAGAAATATTCAATATGTGTGCTATGTCGGTAAATTCAGAACTATGCGACACCTCAAAGGGAAGGTGGAGAACTGTTATATTCTTAACCGGCAACGCTTTTGAAAGAAGGAATAAACTGACTGTCGAATCAATACCCCCAGACCAGGCGACGACTGCGTTTTTTTTACCTGATTTTTCAAATGTTTTTTTAAGAAATTCAGTGATTTTCGTTGCTTCCTGTTTTGAGTTAATAGTAAGCATAAATAAGATTATTGTAAATACAGTTTCTTTTTTTTGATATAACTTTCTATTTTTTCTCCCACCAGTGGCTGTATGGGTAAACCCTTTTTGACACGTTGGCGTATGTGCGTCGAGGAAATAGTACTGACGATAAGATCGCCACTTAAAACAGTAATATTTTTAGGGATTCGTTTAAGACCAAACGACGCGAGCACTCTTTTTTTTAATGTCTGAAAATCGGTGTCGCGGGGAAAAATAATAAGATTATGTTCCTTCACAAGAGTTTGCCACTCATTCCACAACCTAAAGGTGGGAAGAGCATCAGACCCTAATATCCAATAAAATTCATCATCGGGATATTTCTCTTTGAGAAGCTTTAGCGTGTCAATTGTCCTGCTTTTTTTGTTGTACTTTTCTTCAAATCGGGAAACGATAAGGGAGCCGCTTTCAAATTGGGACGCCATTTCAAAACGTTCTTTGTATGAAGTGATGCGTTCCAGTTTGTCGGGAAATTCGGGGAAATAAGAGTAACACACCATCAGCCACACCTCGTCCATTTTCAGCTGTTCTTTCACCTGTTGTGCAACCAAATAGTGTCCTATGTGAATAGGGTCAAATGCTCCTCCGAGAATGGCTATTTTCTTCATCAAGTTATTGTATCACACTAAACTAAATTGACTTGCATTCCTAATTCAATAAAGATAGAATAGAAATATATCAAGAGAGATAGGGAGAGACCTGGCTCGAAAATTGTGAGAAAAACCTATCCGACAACCGATTTGTCGCAACTTCTGACAAACACGGTGCCACGACCAGTCCCGCTTTAGGCGGGATACGATAAGCCATTATAATTTGGAAATTTGCAGCCCATGAGCGTTTCTACTTTTACCTCCGAGTCTGTTTGTTCCGGTCATCCGGATAAAATTTGCGATCAGATATCTGACGGTGTTTTAGATGCCGCGTTATCAGTCGACAAGCATGCCCGGGTTGCGGTTGAAACTCTCGTCACCAAGGACTTTACCGTTCTTGCAGGAGAGGTAACAACAAAAGCGGTTCTCGATTATAAAAAGATAGCGTCAACTATTATCCGTGAACTGGGATATTCAAATCCCGCATTAAAATATACCGATAAATCTCCCATCATTACGAAAATACATACCCAATCGACAGAAATCGCAGCAGGGGTTGACGACTTGGGAGCAGGTGACCAGGGAATGATGTTCGGATATGCTTGTTCCGAAAGTCCCGAATACATGCCGCTTCCTATTATGGTGGCCCACCGACTCGCGATGAAAATCGATGTATTAAGGAAGAAAAAATTAAAATATCTTCGTCCCGACGGAAAAACACAAGTAACAATAGAGTATGAAAATAATGTCCCCAAAAAGATGACCGACCTGGTACTTGCAGTTCCCCATGATGAAGAGTGCGATATTGAAACGGTAAAGAAAGATCTTATTAAATTTGCAGTTCTTCCCATCTTGGAAGAATACAAATTAAAGATTGAGACAGATAACATAATGCTTAACGGTACTGGCGTGTGGCACATCGGAGGACCAGCCTCGGATACCGGAGTAACGGGACGAAAAATAGTTGTTGATACGTATGGAGGAATGGCACGCGTTGGGGGTGGCGCTTTCTCCGGAAAGGATCCGACCAAGGTCGACAGATCCGGCGCTTATGCAGCCCGCTACATCGCAAAAAACATTGTCGCAGCCGGGCTTGCCGACAGGTGTGAAGTACGGCTTGCCTATTTCATCGGAGCAAAAAAACCCCTTATGCAGGAGGTAGAGACATTTGGCACTCAAAAAAAATCAAAAAAAATAATAAAGGATTTTATGGATTCCCTAATCGACACGTCGGTACAGGGGATACTGGACGGACTTAACTTAAGAAGACCTATTTATTTCAAATCAGCTTCATACGGTCACTTTGGGAGGGAAGCGTTTCCTTGGGAACGGATCGTTTCTTAATCGGACACACGGGGAGATAGGAGAAAAAAATTTTGTCAGCGTTATCAGTCCTTTTTGTTCCGCTCAAATTATGTCAGAAGTAAGACCATCTCTCGCTCTTGCCAGCTCAAATCCGGGAAAAATCCGGCTCTTCCGCTCAAAAGCAAATAACCCGAACGAGGCAGGAAGTATTCCCGCACTCTTCAACGAAGATCGCATAAAAGAAATCCACGCTCCCCTAAAGCATTCTGCCTTCGAATATGCAGCTCACATTTCACGAGACAAATTTTCCGAGCAGAGGGCAAATCTGCAGACTCAGGAAGGGAAGAGTACGGATTATGCGGTCATCGTTTCGGACTCACTCGTTGTTGTCGAAAAAAACGGAGACTATATTGCGGTAAACAGGGATGATCCGGCGGAAGAACAGACCCAATTCCTTAATGAAATCAACAAAATGCAGACACTCACGTTTGCAGGAGCCGTGACATTCGGGAATAAAAACGGGGAAGGGATGACCACTCTTCTTTCTTATATAGATATTCCACTCGCCGGCCCCCTTTCGCAAGTTCCATCTCCTGAGGACATCCCAAAACTCAAAGATCCGAGCCGTCCTTATCAAGTTGGGTACATACAAGTGGGGTTGGATGGAAACAATAATCCACTCTACTTAAAAAAGGTCACGGGTTCTCCGTGGGCATTTGACGATAATCAGGAGGACGACGCGCGTCCCTATATTTCCGGCCTTACCTCCGAGGTACTCTCACTTGCTGATGGGGTAAGTAAGTTTGAGCGCGACATCGAACCCATTCTCCAACATGTTGTCCAAACCAACCCATTTAATACGCTCTCCTTTTACAACCCGTCTCTTGATCCTGATGCGTTTTATGACCAAATAGCCAGCTCCAATAGTGATTACTTCACGGAACATGGGGGAAACTGTGTTTTATTTTCCATACATACGGGGAAGGAATTGAAAAAAAACGGATTCCGATTTAAGGCGAGTTACATCGCACCTTCCTCTGTCTTGTCATCCGGACACACTGCCCTTATCGTACAAAATAAAGAGGAAACACTTTCCTTCTTTGTCGATCCGGGACTTTCCCTCGTACAGCCGATTGTTCTCCAGGAATCCATCCCTCTTTATCCATTCACTCTCGGCGGGAGCAAGCAAATATTCGTTGATACTGCCTCAGGCGGTCCTCCTCATCTTCGTATTCATACAAAAAAAGCAAAAAGTGACCTGCAACTGGGAGAACCGATGGAATTTGCAGACTTTTTAGTCAATGCTCCTGACATATTGCGAAGCATGCACGCACTGAGGGAGGTGGCAAAACTGGACTATCACGATAAAACAGGGAGGAGTATCTGCTCCTGTTCCGTGAATTTAGGGGAAAAAACGGTATGTGTGAAGGCCGGAAGCTTTATCGTCAACGATATTCCCCTTGGCCACCTCCTTTCCCAACCGGATGCACTCCAGGCGATTGACACTCATCTGTCCAAGAGGAATATTTCGTCCACCTATCTCTTGTCCCAGCTTTCCAACCTTATAACCTAAAAGTATGCACGGACCCCGTAGCTTTGTTTTCACGATGTTTTCTCTTGCAAAATAATGTGCTCACTGTTACAATGTACCTTTATGGAAGAAACAAAAACAAACACAAAAGAAATCGAGAAATTATTTGCAGCCGGAGCACATCTTGGTCATAAAAAAAACAGGCTCCATCCAAAGGCAAAAAAATATATCTATCGAATGGTGAACGGCGTTGCAATTATTGACCTTACAAAAACAGTCACGCAGCTTCATGCAGTTGACGAATTTTTGAAAAAATCAAGAAAAGAAGGAAAAGTACTGCTTACAATCGGTACAAAACGAGTGGTAAGCCAATATCTACAGGAACTCTGCAAAGAAAACAACATTCCTTATATCACCACAAAATGGATGCCGGGACTTCTCACTAATTTTGAAACACTTTCAAAAAATATCAAAAAAATGAATGAGCTTGATGCCCAAAAAGAGAATGGTACGTGGGATCAATTCGTAAAGCATGAGAGAACAAAGTTGAGCAAAGAACTCGGAAAACTCAAAAGATTGTACAGTGGAATCACCAACTTGAAGAAAAAACCGGATGTTTTGTTCATTGTTGATATAAAAAGAGAGAAGAATGCCTTGAAAGAAGCAAAACAATACAATATTCCAGTTGTTGCAATCACAGACACGAACACAAATCCTGACACCGTTGACTACCCAGTCGTCGCAAATGATGACTCACCGTCTTCAGCACAATACGTCATAAAAGAGATACTCTCTTCTTATTTTATAGAGAAGTCAGCATCTCCAAAAATTGCTGAAACGAAAAAAGAGATGGTCGCTGAAAAAGAAGAAGTAAAAGAGGAAGAAAAAGCAAAAGCTCCAAAAAAAACCGTAAAGAAAGAGAAGAAAGAAAAGAAGGCATAACTGCAAAACCCTTTATAACTTATTTTTAAATAGTATGGCTATCGATCTTGCAAAATTAAAAGCTCTTCGTGAAAAAACAGATGTTTCGTTTGCGCTATGCAAAAAAGCTCTCGAAGAAACAAACAATGATTTAGAAATGGCGGTCAAAAAACTTCAGGAATTAGGGGGAGTAAAAATAAAGGAGAAATCCACTCGTGCCACATCCGACGGAGGGCTGTTTACTTATGTGCATCATAACAAAAAAATAGCAGCAATGGTTGAGCTTCTTTCCGAAACAGATTTCGTATCGGGAAATAAGGATTTCCAGGCACTTGGACAGGAACTTGCGCTTCACGTTGCATCCTCTCCAGCAAAAGATGTGCAGGAGTTGCTCGAACAGGAATATGTCCGTGATCCTAGCAAAAAAATCAAAGATCTTATCAAAGAAGCGGTTTTGAAGTTTGGAGAAAACGTAAAAATAAACCGTTTCGTTCGATGGGAATTAGGATTATAATTACCTATATGGATATCGACACCAACTCATTCAAGTCAAGTCTTCAACAAACAACAAATGCGCTTAAGGAAGAATTGAAAACTATCCGCACGGGGCGAGCAAATCCGGCAATTATTGAAAACTTGGAAGTTGAGGCATATGGCGGCTCGACAAAACTAAGATTGAAAGAACTTTCCACCATCACAACCGACGGAGCCTCAGCTCTTGTCATTGTTCCCTTTGATCCCTCAACGACAGTCGACATTGAAAAGGCAATTCTAAAATCCCCCTTGGGCCTATCTCCCCAAACACAGGGAACACGCATCACTATTCGTATTGCCGCAATGTCTCAAGAACAGCGGGACAAATATTCCAAGCTTATAGGACAAATGGTTGAAGAAAAACGCAATATCGTCAGAGGACACAGAGACGAAATCAGAAAAAAAATAAAAGAAGGTTTTGACAGAAAAGAACTGACCGAAGACGACAAATACAGAATGGAAAAAGACATCGATTCGTTGACACAAAAAGCAAACGAAGATCTGGCAATGGTGAAGGCTTCAAAAGAAAAAGAAATACAGGAAATATAATCTCCTTTACTGTACAATAAGAAGCTATGTCACTCATCATCTTTATTCTTATTTTAAGCCTTTTAGTACTTATCCATGAATTCGGGCATTTTATTGCCGCAAAAAGAAACGGGATTAAGGTAGAAGAGTTTGCGATAGGATTCCCTCCACGACTATTTGCAATAAAAAAAGGCGAGACAACCTACACCATAAATCTTCTTCCACTCGGTGGATTTGTAAAAATGTTCGGTGAAGAGTATCAGGAAATAGAGGGTAAGCCGATTGACAAGACTGCCTCATCAAGAGCATTTGCCTATAAAAAACCCTACCAAAAAGCCCTTGTCGTTGCAGCGGGAGTCGTTATGAATCTTGTTCTCGGCATTGCGATATATTATGGAATCATTGCATTTAACGGATTTAAATCAGATCCATTACCTCTCTTATTTCCCCACACATTCACGTTCGGTAGCCAAGAGGGAAGAGTTATTGCGACAAATCTCATCAAAAATTCTCCGGCTGAAAAAGCAGGGCTTAAACCGGAAGACATTATCACGGAATATTCCATCAACAATTCAAGCACCATCACACGCCTCACATCTGCTTCTCAACTCATCAATGTAATAAAAAAATCAGATAATAAAATGGTCATTCTCGGCACACAGAATATTAAAAATGGAGTAATGAAAAATATCCGCGTCATCCCTCACTATGATAAAACACTCAAACGCGCTGTCATTGGTGTAAATCTCATTGACGGAGTTGTTATCTCCTATAAAACCCCCGTACAAAAAGTATTCTCAGGCATTATGCATTCGTATAACGTTCTTGAATACAACTACTCTACGATTGCGGGGCTTATTAAGGTTGCTACAAAAGAAAAAGACGCAGGGCTTGTATCTGGAGTCGTATCCGGTCCTATCGGCATTTATTCCGTCATAAACGATACAGTAAAAACGTCAGGTGAACAGATAATCAAGAATCTTCTCAACATCGTCGCGTTATTGTCTCTTTCACTTGCGGTTATGAATATTTTACCGTTCCCCGCACTTGATGGAGGAAGGATGGTATTTGTCGTGTATGAATGGATAACTGGAAAACAGGTAAATAAAAAAGTAGAAGGGTATACTAATCTTGCCGGATTTATCGTTTTGATGGCTCTTGCCGTCCTCGTGTCAGCAAACGACATACTTCGGTTGATAAAATAATGTACAAATAGTGTCAGATATTTTGTATAATTATTCATGGAATCCAAATACAAAAACATAACTGTCTCAGGTAAAGTAGCAGTTGGAACAACAACCCTTTCCCGTAATCTTCAGACAATTCTTGGATGGAAGCACATTAACGCCGGCTTTATCCAACGTGAATATGACCGCACACATGATATCCATGAGAACATGCAGGGAGCAGCATCCAGAAGCGACGACCATGAAAAAAGCATCGAAGCAATGACAAAAAAGATGCTCAGTGAAGAAGAGCACCTTATTTATGAAGCATGGCTTTCTGGATTTGTAGCAAAAGAAATTCCTGGTGTCTTGAAAGTTCTCCTCTATTGTTCACATGATGAGGTGCGCGTTGACCGCGTCATGAATCGCGAAAATGTAAGTGTTGAAAATGCCATAAAATGGATCAGACAACGAGAAGGAGAAAATATCGAAAAATGGAAAAAATTATATGGAGACTACGACTTCTGGGATCCAAAATATTACGATCTTGCAATAGATACCTATACGTGCGGACCGATGGAGACAATGGGAAAAGTACTCGATAAATTGAAATACAAGGCGGGTTTCAAAAAATAATACAATTCATGTATTCAAAAATAACCATTTCAGGCAAGATATGCACGGGAAAGTCTTCCGTATTCCGTGAATTACAAAAAAAACTGGGATGGCCTACTTTTTCATCTGGCGCATATTTTCGGGAATATGCAAAAACGCACAATCTTGTGCTTAATAATGCCGAGGAGCAGACAAATAAACTGACGCAAAAAGTAGACGGCATGGTGCGCGAAATGCTTCAAAAACCCGGCAATTTACTTCTGGATGCGTGGCTTGGAGGAATATTAGCAGAAGACGCACATAAGGTTTTGAAAATACTTCTTGTTGCCGACGATTCCGTACGCTACAGCCGGTTTGCACAGCGTGAGCATGTGTCGCTTGCCGAGGCGGAGAAAGAAGTACGATTACGTGATTCAAGCTGGTTTGAAAAAGTAAAAAAAATATATAAACGCTCTGATTTTTTTGATACGGACAAATACACACTTGTCATTGATACGTCGCACAAGAGTATAGGGGATATTGTTGCTACCATTTTGAAGAAAGTAGCTTAACCAATCTCACTAGTCAGCCGCGGATGCTCCCTGTATAATACAACTATGCGACTTTCAAAACTGTTCGGAAAAACAACAAGGACTGCAAAAACGTATGATTCGGTGAATGCAACACTTCTTCAAAAAGCGGGGTTTATCGATATGGTGATGGCGGGAGTATACAACTATCTTCCCCTAGGATTAATGGTGTTAACGAAAATCGAGAATATTATTCGTGAAGAAATGAATACAGTTGCGTCTGAAGTCCTCATGACATCCCTTTCTCCTCGTTCCTTTTGGGAACAAACGCATCGAATAGATACCGTTGACGTGCTCATGAAAACATCTCCTGCAAACGATCTTGCTAAACAAAAAAATGACAGCGAATATATCCTTAATCCAACCCATGAGGAGATGGTTACTCCACTTGTACAGAAATTCGTATTTAGTTATAAGGACCTGCCTCAAGCAGTCTATCAAATACAGACGAAGTTCCGTAACGAACCCCGCGTGAAGTCGGGACTCATGAGAGGACG
Source organism: uncultured Gammaproteobacteria bacterium (assembly GCA_964619475.1). Lineage (GTDB taxonomy): Bacteria > Patescibacteriota > Microgenomatia > UBA1406 > GWC2-37-13 > JAKBEU01. The sequence goes on from CAZUEQ010000011.1 coordinate 13,974, forward strand.
CGAATTTCGAATGAAGGACATGTATAGTTTCCACGCTTCAATGGATGACTTTAAGGCCTTTTATGAAAAATCGAAGGAAGTGTATAAACGGATATTTGACAGACTGGGCATAGGAAAAGAAACAGTCATCGCCCTTGCCTCAGGAGGAGCGTACACCAAAGAATATTCCCATGAATTCCAAACCATATGTGAAACAGGGGAAGACACTATTTGTTTTGATGAAGAAACAAATACCTATTACAACAAAGAGGTAGCGCCTGAAGGAAAAAAATTTAAGACAATGCGTGCAGCTGAAGTAGGGAATATCTTCCCACTCGGAGATAAATTCACGAAAGACTGGAAATTTTCATATACAAACGCAGAAGGAAAAGAAGCTCCCATATATATGGGCTCCTATGGTATAGGCCCTTCACGGGTAATGGGTGTTATCGTCGAGAAAATGCATGACGAGGCGGGAATGATATGGCCTATCTCAATTGCACCGGCTGACATATATCTTATTGTCATTGGAAAAGATGGCGACATAATAAAACAAGCTGATGATCTTTATGCTCAGTTGCAGAAGAATGGAAAAACAGTATTATATGACGACCGCGATGTTTCGCCGGGACAAAAATTTTCGGATGCGGATTTAATCGGTGTTCCTTATCGTTTGGTTGTATCCCAAAAAACTAATGGCAAACTTGAATTCAAAAAAAGGGTGAGTAAAGAAACCCAGCTTGTTTCGTTTGAAGAGTTATTGAAATTAATCTGATTCCTTTGTTATGAAAATGATTGTTACCCATCTTTCTCCCGACCTTGATGCCATAACAAGTTCCTGGCTTGTCAAACGTTTTATGCCGGGGTTTGCGGATGCTACTCTTGCTTTCGTTCCTGCAGGATCAACATATGAGAATAAAGAACCGGATAGCAATAACGAAATAATTCATGTTGACACTGGCATGGGGAAATTCGACCACCATCAGACAAATGAGTATACGTGTGCTACAAAACGTGTACTGGAATTTTTGCTCAAGGAAAAATATATCGATGTGAGAATAAGAGAACCATTAAAACGGATGGCAGGAGTAGTAAATGATATCGATCACTTTGCAGAAGTCTTCTATCCTGATCCGAATGCGGATTATTATGAGTTTGGCTTATATCAAATAATCGAAGGACTGCATGGAGTTATTAAAACGGATGCAGCGCGTGCAGAACTTGTATTCTCACTTCTCGATGGAACTCTCCAGGTGTTTAAAAATAAATTAAGAGGAGAAGAAGAGGTAAAAAAGGGTCTTGTCGTTTATACCAGCTGGGGAAAGTCCCTCATCATGCATACCGACAATGCCGAAGCCTTGAAAATCGCACTGAAAGAAGGATACGTGCTTGTTGCAAGAAAAGACAAACAGCAGGGACGTATTCGTATAAAAACCCTTCCCAAGCCCGAATATGACCTCACCACCCTTTACAATAAAATTATTTCAGTCGACAAGATAGGCGGATGGTTTTTGCATGTTTCAAAGAACATGCTCCTTAACGGATCGTCAAAAAATCCATCTCTAAAGCCGTCTCCGCTCTCCCTTCCAAAACTCGTTGAAATAATCAAAGAAATATAATAGAATGTAAGGGTTGAAAAATACGGATTTTAGGTGACACGTCGTAGTTTATTTTTTTGAGTTTAGCGTTTACAGTTTTGAACATTATATTTTAAGGAGGTGTTTCATGTTATGGTAGTGATAAGTAAAAGAAAAGGGGAGACAAAAGATGCCATTTTTCGTAAATTTTCTCGTGCCTTTATGGACGAGAATATTATGAATGAGGTAAGAAAAAAACAATACTACAAAAAACCATCTTTACAGAAAAAAGATGACGAGAAAGAACGTATTCGCGACAGAGCCCGAAGAAGAAGACATGCCCTCGCCTCAGCAAAGTACAACACATTTAAAAAGCAAGGTAATAGTAGATAAATAAATGATACGCCTTATTACGTCATCCCGTTATATTGTTGATAAAAAAAGGATTCGTCTTTTTATTGAATCTTTTTTTGGCAAAAACAATATAGATCCGAGCCTTTCCCTTAATGTTGTTTTTGTGGGAAAAACAAAGATGCGCTCAATTGCCTCAACATATAAACATGAGGATGTCGCACTTCCCGTGCTTGCTTTTCCGTATCGAAATGATGCAGATATGGGCGAGCGGTTGCTTGGCGAAATATTTCTTTGTTATCCGCAAATTGTCCTTCTTGCAGCAGAACGGGGAAAACGCCTTAACATTCTCATCGACGAACTTGTCGAACATGGCATAAAGAATCTTCTCAAATAATTGTATAATGAGTGCATGTTTTATTTAAAATACAGACCTCATACAATTGCAGAAATCGATAATGAAACTCCCCGCGACGTCATCTTTTCTCTTCTCAAGGCAAAACAGCTTCCTCACGCATTTCTCTTCATCGGAAACAAAGGAACCGGAAAAACATCAACGGCGCGTATTTTTGCTAAATCAATAAACTGTCTCAACAACGCATATACGGGCAAAGGAACTTCAATTGAACCATGCAACACTTGTGCACACTGCAAGGCGATAGATAGATCTACATTTCCTGATGTAAATGAAATGGACGCTGCCTCCAACCGTGGTATTAATGAAATAAAGGAACTTATCCGCGAGTCGTCTCTTCTTCCGCTTTCCGGCAAATACCGCGTGTATATTATCGATGAGGCACACATGATTACCGGAGACGGGTTCAACGCGCTTCTTAAAACGCTGGAAGAACCTCCTGAAACGGTCATCTTCATCCTTGCAACCACCAACCTTGAAAAGGTCCCGAAGACTATTGTCAGCAGGTGTGTTCTCGTCCAATTCGGGTCTGCAAAAAAAACCGAAATAGTACACATGTTAAAAAGGATTGCACTTGCAGAAAAAATAACGGTTGATGAAAAAGTATTCGAACTTATTGCAGATCACAGCGATCTTTCTTTCCGTGATGCAGCAAAACTCTTTGAAGAGTTGGTGCTATCAAAAAAAACGGACCTTGCTTCTGCTTCTCTTATCATCGGTATTCACTCAAAAGATCTTCTGTATAAAGCAATAAAAACGAGAAATGTTCCGTCTTCGCTTGAATGGGTAAACAAATACAGCAAAACAAGCGGGAGCTTCAAAACTCTTCTTGAGGAACTGTTAATGGATTTACAAAATCATCTCTTATTTTTAAATAAGATTCCCGGCACAAATACACTTCTTTCTTTTTCCTTGAAGGAGACGGTTCTTCTCATGAAACTCATCAACGAAGCATATGGACAATTGAGGAATAGCCCCATCCAATCAATCCCACTTGAGGTAGCTCTTATCGAGTACTATGATACAATGAAGGCAGTAACAAATTGAAAAATTATAAACTCTAAATCCTAATCAAATAGTGCAAAATTTTTAATTTAGGGTTTAGTGTTTAGGGTTTAGGATTTTATTATTAATTATTTTTACTTTTATGTTAGGTGGACTCGGAGATATACAAAAATTACAACAACAGGCCCAAAAAATGCAGGCAGCACTTCAAAAGGAAACGGTCGTTATTGAAAAAAATGGAGTAAAGGTAACAATGAGAGGAGACCAACAGGTCCAGGAAGTAGAAGTGGATGGTGTTATTGAAAACCGCATTGCGGAAGCATTCAATGAGTCAGTAAAAAAGACTCAGGAACTCGCAGCAAAAAAACTTATCGAGATATCACAGATGGGGTAAGGCCTCACATTTGTGTATACTAAATTGTATGAAACTATTCTCAGGTAGTGCAAACCCCGTTCTTTCTCAGAAAATCGCAGATAGTTTAGGAGTTGCTCTTTCAAAGGCCGAAATAGTACGGTTTGAAAACTCAGAAATCCGCATCCACATCGAAGAAAGTGTAAAGAATGAGGATTGCTACGTTATTCAACCGACGGCAAACCCCTCAGATACCCATCTGATGGAACTCTTCTTTTTTTGCGATGCACTGCGTCGTCAGGAAGCAAAAAAAGTATTTGCGATTATCCCGTATTTTGGTTATGCACGACAGGATGTTCAACATAGACCCGGAGAGTGCGTATCGGCAAATGTCATCATCAGGTTTTTGGAATCAATAGGATTTTACAAAGTGTACGTCATCAATCTCCATGATGAAGCGACGGAGGGTGTTTTTTCCATTCCGTTCAAAAACATAAATGCATTCCCCATCCTTGCTGAAGAAATAAAAAAATATATTGGAAACGTTTCGACAAACACCGTTGCAGTCGTATCACCAGATCACGGGGGAGTAGAGAGAGCCAGAAAATTCGGAGATGAGTTATTTGGGCATACGGAACACACCATATCGGTTGTCGAAAAACGAAGAGATTTGCAGCACATACATATAAGCAAGGCGCTTGATTTATATGGAGACGTAAAAGGAAAAACAGCAATATTGGTTGATGACATGATTACCTCAGGGGGAACTCTTATCCATGCAGCAGAACTGTGCTTGGAAAGGGGAGCTACAAGAGTGTTAACCGCAGTAATTCATCACGATTTCGGACCTGAGGCGCCATCAAAGCTCCAAGCATCCGCAATAGAAAAGGTGTTTACCACCAATACGATAACCCTCAAAGACGAACAAAAGTTTGATAAACTCGTCGAAATTTCCGTCGCAGAACTTGTGACGCGCGAAATCGCCTGAAAAAAAAGGAGGGGTTTATTTTTTAACATCTCGAACACGGTGAGAGGCTCTTCTCTTTATTTCTCTCAACTCGCTCTTTTTCTTCAGCGAAGTGTATCTATCAAGAGTCTTTTTATTGCTTTTTACTACTTGTTTCTGACATTCGGGATTAGGACATACCATCTCAATATTTATGATGGTTGAGTTGTCCAATTTTTCTTCCCACGTACGTGCGACAATCCGTTCCGTTCCGCATCGAATACATGGATTACTGTGTGTGTTGTTTTTCATATGATTACGTTCTTCCTTACCCGTGCCTAAGACGACTGTCCAAAGCACGGTTAAGTGTGGGAGCAGATATATTAGCCTCTGTATCCTCCGGTTCTTTCTTCTCTTGGTTTAGCTACATTTACGACTATTGTTCTTCCTTCTACTTCTTTACCATTCATTTCAAGAGCTTTTTGTGCATCTTCTTCTTTTGCAAACGTTACAAAACCAAATCCCTTTGATCTTCCTGTTTCACGATCATTAATAATGATTGCTTCAACAACTTCTCCATATTGAGAGAACAGTTCTTTAAGTGAATCATTTGTTATTGACCAAGGTAAACTTCCGATAAATAATTTGTTTTTTTCCATATATTAACACCCCCTTCCAGTGAAAATAATTGATATTTCAAAACACCTTAAACCGTTAAGAAAATAAATTCTTGTATGCGAGTCGGATGGCAGATTGTTTTGCAAGATACCTCTCATTATACCAGAATCCACAACACATTGAGCATCGTACGTATGACCCCCCCGCTATTTAAAAAACTCTTCTGTTTTCAATGGCTTTGCTGAGCGTCCCATAATCGGCATACTCGACACTTGCTCCCATGGGAAGGCCATATGCCAGACGGGTAATGACAAATGATGCATCCGTTTCTTTTTTCACCTCGTCCAATCTTTTGCGGATAAACATAGCAGTTGCTTCTCCTTCCATGTCAGGATTGGTCGCAAGAATAATTTCTTTTAGTTGTTGACTGTCTTTTTTACATTGTTCTTCAATGCGCTTCAGGAGAGATGCAATAAAGATGTCATCCGGTCCGATATTATTTAAGGGATCAATGCGTCCGTGCAGCACATGATACATACCGTGATAAATGTTTCCTTTTTCAAAAGACAGCAAATCAAGAGGGGACTCCACTATCGTGATAACCGACTTATCCCGCCGCAGATCGTCACAAATTGCACAAACATCCTTTTCACTTAAGTTCATACAGACGGAACACCGTTTTGTTTTTCCCTTCAGCTCGGCTATTTGTTTCCCGAATTCTTTCAGATCACTGTCCGGCATGCGCAAAAGGTAAAGAGCCAGTCTATTCGCAGTCTTTCCCCCAATACCGGGAAGGCGCTCAAGAAATAAGGCGATTTGTTTAAGACTGTCGGGAAGCATAGGTTAAATTTCAAGCGTTTCCACAATAACGAGCGGTTTTCTTCCTCTTTGTTTATAAAAAAACGTTTCAAGCCGGTCGATGATATCTCTCTTTATTTTTGTGAAATCACTTACTTTTCCTCCGTGTGGCTTTAACTCTGCCGCAACCAATAGTGCCGCTTTGTTAAACAACTCTGTTTCATTTTTTTCGAAAACGAATCCTTTGGAAATAAATTTCGGTCGTGTTGCAAGCAATCCTTCATTATTAAGAGCAAGGACGGCAACCACCATTCCGTCGGAGGACAACGTCTTGCGGTCCCGAAGGACAACGCTTCCAATGTCTCCCACTCCATATGCATCAACATAAATGCTTTTTGTTTCCAAGTTTTCACCCATTGTTGCGCTGTCTTTCTGGAATAGAACGGTTTCTCCTTCGGACAAAAGCATGACTTTTTTTTCATCAAATCCAAGTTCTCCAGCAAGATGCCGGTACTGTTGTTGATGGCGAATAGTACCCCCAATGGGAATGAAATATTTCGGGTTGGTAAATCGCATGAGAAACTTCAGATCTTCGCGGTTTCCGTGACCTGATGCGTGCAGTTGGTCCGCAATATCAGAATAGACGACATCTGCTCCCTGCATCGACAGCTCTTCAATAAGCGCATAGACTTCGTTTTCATTCCCCGGAATAGGATCGGATGACAACACTACCTTATCTCCCGGTTTTATTTTTATGTGGTCATTCATTTTATTGGCAAGTTTTGACAAAGCAGAGCCATATTGACCCTGACTTCCCGCAACGATAAGACAGACCTTATTCGGCGGGATTTGCATGACCTCTTCTTCTTTTCCCATAAACTGATTGGGGATAGGAAGATAATTTATCTCCTTCGCAAGACGAGTATTTTCTCTCATTGAACGTCCAAGGAAAATAACTTTCCGGTTAAATTTTACCGCTGCCTCAACACATTGCCTAATACGCGAAATGTTGGAGGAAAACGTTGTCATAATGAATTTTCCTTTTGTTCGACGCATTTCATTTTCAAATGTTTCTCCCACTATTGCTTCAGAAAGGGTCAGCCCGTCACGCTCTGCTCCTAAACAATCCGAAAGAAGACACAATATTCCATCATGTCCCGCTTTTGTTATCCGATAAAAATCGGGAGCATTTCCATATACAGGAGTCAGGTCGAGTTTGAAATCGGATCCGTGATACATTGTGCCAACAGGGCTTGTCACAAGAATATGCGTCGTATCGGGAATGGAGTGGGTAACGGGAATAAATTCTATTCTAAAGTCGCCAAATGCATATGATTTTTTGTAATCGACAACATGCATGTCAACGGGAAGCTTAAATTCCTTACATTTATTTTCGACAAATGCAGCGGTCAATTTACTTGCATAAATAGGAGGACGTCCTAACTCTTCATAATGATAGGGAATTGCTGCAATATGATCTTCATGTCCGTGTGTCAGAAGAAGCGCCCGTATCTTGTCTTTCTTGTCTGAAAGATAAGAAATATCGGGAATAACAAAGTCAACCCCGAACTCTTTTTCCTGAGGAAACCCTATGCCACAATCAACAATAACAATGTCCTGCAAAACATTATCTCTATATAGTTCGTAGAGATACATATTTTTTGTAACGCCAATGACGCCTCCCAACGAAACAAAACGAAGTGTAAACATACTTATTTTTTAATTTTTAGATATTGTTAGTA
>CAZUEQ010000012.1:0-21744 GCA_964619475.1 uncultured Gammaproteobacteria bacterium
TGATACCATGAAGTGGACCTTGATAGAGTACCCTTCCTCCCGTTTCTCCTCCGCCGGGACCCATGTCGACGATATATTGACAATTTCTAATTATGTCCATGTTGTGTTCGATAATTACGACTGTATTTCCGGTTTCGACTAATTGGTGCAGGGTATGTAATAACTTTTCAATATCATACATGTGGAGTCCCGTTGTCGGCTCATCCAGAATGTAAAGCGTCTTGCCTGTGTCTTTTCGGGAAAGCTCATGGGCAAGTTTTATGCGCTGCGCTTCTCCTCCTGAAAAACTGGGAGCTGGTTGTCCCAACTTGATATACCCTAGTCCGACGTTTTTGAGGAAGAACAGTTTCTGATAAATATGGATATGATTCTTGAAATACTCGATTCCTTCATCAACCGTCATGTTCAAAATGTCATAAATTGTTTTGCCCTTAAACCGGACTTCAAGTGTTTCTTTGTTATAGCGGTGTCCTTCACATACATCACATGTTATATATACATCAGGAAGAAACTGCATTGTAATTTTTATAACTCCCGCACCTTGGCATTTTTCACATCGTCCGCCCTTCATGTTAAAAGAAAATCTTCCTTTTTTAAATCCTCTCGCTTTTGATTCAAGAGTTTCTGCAAATATCTCTCGTATCTCATCAAACATGCCAGTATAGGTCGCCGGATTGCTTCGTGGAGTTCTTCCAATGGGAGACTGGTCGACAAGGTAAACACGCTGAAGGTACTGCTGTCCTAACAGACGGGTAAAATCACCCATCTTCTCAACAAAATAGCCATCGATATATGACTTCAGTGCGGGATACAGTGTCTCTGTAATCAAGGTTGATTTTCCTGACCCGGAAACTCCGGTTATTGCGATCATGTTTCCAAGCGGAAGGCGTATATCGACTTTTTTTAGGTTGTAAAGAGTTGCTCCTTGCAATTCAATCCATCCTCTCTCTGTTGTCAACTTTCTTTTTGTTATTGGTATTTTTTTCTTTCCGGAAATATATGCGCCAGTTAATGATTTTCCTTTTGCAATAACCTCACTAAGTGTCCCTGCATCAATAAGCCGTCCTCCGTCCCGTCCCGCTTTGGGCCCCAGTTCGATAAGATAATCAGCGTTTTCAATTGTCTCGCGGTCATGTTCAACAACCACAACGGAGTTCCCCAAATCACGTAAATGTTTCAACGTGTCAATGAGCGCTGAAACATCCTTCGGGTGTAGTCCAATTGACGGTTCGTCAAGAACATACAAAACACCGGTTAACCCGCTTCCTATTTGGGACGCAAGTCGTATACGTTGCAGCTCTCCTCCGGAGAGGGTTTTCGCTGTTCTATTAATAGTTAAATAGGAAAGACCAACGTTACACAGGAAAGTGGAACGTATCCCAATCTCTTTCAGAATGATAACCCCAATTTCTTTTTCATAGCGGTTTAGTTTACTCGGCAGTTCGTCAATAACGTATGACTTTACCTTATCGATTGCCATATCGCAGATGTCCATTATATTTTTGTCTTCGATTGTAATAGACAACACTTCCGGTTTAAGCCTTTTTCCCTTACATTTATCACATACTTCCTCCTTCATATAGCGGCCCACTTCAATTTCATCAGCTCCTGTTTGTGTTTCGAAGAATCGCTTTTCAAATTCATTCACTATGCCAAGAAATTTCTCATATATCGCGGTATTTTTACCGAACCGGTTGTGTCCAACAACCCTATATACGGTTTCCGTTCCATAGAGAAGTATTTTAAGAAGAGGTTCTTCTATTTCTCCTAAGGGCATATTCATATCAATCCCTTCTTCTTCACACATCTGTTTCAGAAGACGGATATACCATGTGTCCTGAAAATGTATTTTATTGAAGGGTAAAATACCTCCTTCATTGATGCTCAGTTTTTTATTCAAAATCAAGTCCGGATCTATTTTGTAGAGAGTTCCCAGCCCCTTACATTTTCCACATGCGCCAAGAGGAGAATTGAACGAGAACATGCGCGGTTCGATAGGAGGAAGAGAGAGATTGCAATTAGGGCAGGAAAAATGCTCGGAAAACAGGGTCTTTTCTTTTCCTTTCAGTAAAATAAGACCGTCAGACAGGGCCAAACCCTGCTCAATACTGGCGGCTGTCCGAAGATGAAGTGAGGACATGAATACTTTGTCTTTCAAGTCTTTTGCCTGCAAATTAAAGCTGTCAACAATGACTTCAACCGTGTGTTTATTGGTCTTGATCAAGCTGATTTCGTCGCGTTGCAAATCGTATGGTTTGTTGTCGACAAGAATGGATGAATACCCTTTCGAACGGATGTTGTTAAATAAGTCCTTAAACTCTCCCTTTTTATCTGTTGCAACAGGCGAAAGGAGTGAGAACGTATGAGGAACTGTTTTATCGGCAAGTGTTTCCTTTTCAGCCAACTTAATTGCACGTGACACGATTTCATCAAGGCTAAGACGAGTAATTTCCAGTTTACAATTCGGACAGTGAGGATGACCTATACGGGCAAATAGTAATCTCAAATAATCATATATTTCGGTAATAGTACCAACAGTTGAGCGGGGATTATGTGACGTGCTTTTCTGATCGATGGAGATTGCAGGAGACAGTCCCTCAATAAGATCGACATCGGGTTTTTCCATTATTCCCAAAAACTGTCGTGCATATGCGGAAAGCGACTCAACATAGCGTCTTTGCCCCTCTGCATACAACGTATCAAACGCAAGAGACGACTTTCCCGATCCTGAAACTCCGGTAATTATGACAAGTTTGTTTTTTGGAATGGTGACATTCACATTTTGCAAATTATGCTGTCTGGCACCTTTGATTATTATTTCATTGTTCATCTTGATTATTTATTTAATTCTTTAACTTTTTCACGTAATAATATTGCAACTTCAAAATTCATTTCTTCTGCGGCCTTTTTCATTTCTCGTTCAAGTCGTTTTATGGTTCTCTTTTTGTCATATGGTGTAAGACCTTCTTTTCGAATTCCCTTCAGAAGATAGTCATATCCGCTCTGTTTTGAATTACCAAGTTCATCCAAATCTTCCTCCTTTTCAATTATTCTTTTTCGAATTGATTTTATAATTGTCTGCGGAGTTATATTATTTTTTTTGTTATACGCAAGCTGATAGGTTCTTCGTCTGTTTATTTCTGCAATTGCTGCCGTCATTGAATCTGTCTTTTCATCTGCATACATAATGACTTCCCCACCTACGTTTCGTGCAGCGCGTCCCATCGTTTGAATGAGGGCCGTTCTTGAACGCAAGAATCCTTCTTTATCGGCATCCAGTATCGCAACAAGAGTGACTTCAGGAAGATCTATCCCTTCTCTCAAAAGATTGACTCCAATAAGGACATCATATTCGTTCTTTCTTAAACTGTCCAAAATATCAGACCTTTCAAGAGTCTCAATATCTGAATGGAGATATGTTGCCTTGATACCTTTTTCTTTTAAATACTCCGTCAGATCTTCCGCAATACGTTTTGTTAAAGTAGTTACTAATATCTTTCCCTTTTGGTTTTGTTTTACTCTTTTTTCAATTTCAGCAACAAGATCCTGCACTTCATTTTTTGAAGGTCGTACAATTACTTCAGGATCTACAATTCCTGTCGGTCGCACCAACTGTTGCACCACGGTTGACCTAGCCGTTTCCCATTCGTTCGGAGTTGCAGAAAGGTAAATAATGTTGGGAGGTATCTTATAAAACTCCTCAAACCTCATCGGTCGGTTGTCATATGCTGCTTTGAGTCGGAATCCAAAGTCAATTAATGTTTTTTTTCTTGCAAAGTCCCCGTTGAACATTCCACGAATTTGAGGAATAGACATATGAGACTCATCAACGACGACAAGGAATTTGTTTCCGTATGCCTGTCGGAAATAGTGAAGCAATGAGAATGGCGGATCGCCCTCTGCTCTTCCATCGAAATAGCGGGAATAATTTTCAATACCATTTACGTATCCAACTTCTTTTATCATCTCAAGATCGTGATTGACCCTTTGTGAAAGTCGTTGCGCCTCAATAAGACGCCCCGCTTTTTTGTGAAGAGCAACTTCAAACTCCATGTCTTTTCTTATTTCTTTTTCTGCTTTTTCAATCGTTTGCGGATCCGCCATAAAATGTTTGGCCGGAAAGATAACAAGCCTTTCAAGTGAAGCGTCCTGCTTACCGGTTAGAGGGTCAAATCTGACAATAGCCGTGACAGTACCACCAGTATGTGAAACACGGTAGCCAATGTCCTCATATGCTGGATAGACATCAAACTCAGTTCCTCGTACGCGGAAGGTGCCGCGTTTGAAGTCAAATTCACTTCTATCGTATTGAAGCTGTGCCAAACGGTACATGGCTTTTTTCAGATCAAAGGGCTTCCCCACTTCCATTTCAAGAACATACTTTCCGTAATCAGCAGGGGACCCGATATTGTAAATACAGGAGACGGATGCAACGACTACGACGTCTTTTCGCGTCAAGATGTTTGTCGTCGATTGCAGTCGTAGTTTGTCTATTTGTTCATTAATCTGTGCCTCCTTATCAATATAAGTGTCAGATTGTGGAATATATGCCTCCGGTTGGTAAAAATCGTAGTAAGAGACAAAGTAAGAAACGGCGTTATCGGGGAAGAACTCTCTCATTTCTTGATATATCTGTCCGGCAAGCGTTTTGTTGTGGGAAATAATAAGCGTGGGGAGATTTAAATTACGGATAACGTTTGCAACCGTGAAAGTCTTTCCAGAACCAGTAACTCCGAGAAGCACCTGATCTTTTTTACCCTCAAGAACACCCTTTGTCAGGGCTGTAATGGCCTGTGGCTGGTCTCCCGTTGAGGAAAATGGTGCTTTTAATATAAACATAGGAATTCGAAACCAATAATTGTATCATAAAAACTGATACATTAGCAATGTCAGTTGTACATGCGAACACGAGTTTGCAGACATTTGTAATTTAAACTAGCGCATGTCATAATATCCAAATGAGTCTAATAAAATTCCTTTTTGATTTTGTCCTCCATATTGACGTACATTTGGGGCAAATAATGGCAACCTACGGAACGCTCACCTATGCCATTCTCTTTTGTATTATCTTTATGGAAACCGGTCTTGTTTTTACGCCTTTTCTGCCTGGAGACTCTCTTCTTTTTGCGGCAGGGGCACTAGCAGCCTTGGGAAATTTGAACGTATTCCTTTTGGCTGGGCTTCTTTTTTGCGCAGCGCTTCTTGGAGACACCTCTAATTATTTTATCGGTCATTTTTTTGGAAAGAAGATCGTCAAGCACCCAGTAATTCCCATAAACGAAGAGCATATTAAAAAGACGGAGGAGTTCTTCAAAAAATACGGCGGAAAAACGATAATTATGGCGCGCTTTATCCCTATTATCCGTACCTTTACTCCGTTTGTTGCAGGAGTTGGCAATATGGGATACGGGAAGTTTATCTCTTATTGCATGGCAGGAGCAGCCCTTTGGGTCTCAATTGCGACGTTTAGCGGATATTTCTTCGGGAATATTCCGTTGGTGCGAAAAAATTTCTCGCTCGTTATCTTAATCGTTATCTTTATCTCTTTACTTCCTATCCTTTTCCAGGTTGTGTCGAAAAAACTTAAGAAGACAAAAAAGACAAAGGAATAATTTTATTTCACTCTATGCTCTACATCATCGGAACGCCTATCGGGAATCTTGAGGATATCTCCCTTCGTCAGGCAAAAACGCTTGTCCGCACTCCTTTTATTCTTTCAGAGGACACGAGAAGTTCTGAGACATTGTTGTGTGCATGCGAAGACTTATTTTCTCTCAAACGAGTGGAGGGGCAAAAAATTATTTCCTATTATAAAGAGCGTGAATTTGAAAAACTTCCCTACGTTTTAGAGCTGTTGGCAAAAGGAAATGATGTGGCTCTTATTTCGGAGGCAGGAATGCCAGTTATCTCAGACCCAGGTGGTCTTCTTATCGATTACTGTCTGAAGAATAACATTGCGCACACCGTCATCCCGGGGCCGTCAAGCGTCACAACTGCACTTGCGATAGCGGGCGTAAAATCCCAGAACTGGTCTTTTGTGGGTTTTCTTCCCAAAAAAGAAGGAGACCTGAAGAAATCCATTCAAAAAATGAAAGACAGTGCTCTTATCTGGAAAAATCATTCCCTAGTTGCCTTTGAGTCTGCGGGACGTTTTGGTGCGACAATGAATATATGTTCTACACTGATTCCCAATGCAACCGTTATCGTCTGCCGTGAACTGACAAAAAAATTTGAAGAAGTTCTTGTTGGAAAACCTGCAGAACTTGCACAAAAACAACTAAAGGGCGAAATTGTTCTCATATTCCAACTTCCATAAGAAAAGAGGGTATCTCTTGCATTTTTAAAGAAAATACTTCATACTGAGGGCATATGAAAGTGAAGGGATTCGTTGCGTTGCTTTCTTTATTCGTCGTTTTTTCTTCATCGGTATATGCTGATACGCTCATTCTTCAAAAAATAGGAGCACTCAATACCCAAGGAAAAAAATATAACAGATGGTACTATGAACCGCAAAAGGTGATATTTTCCGGTGTTGCAAGCAAGGGGGCTAATGTTGACGTAACTCTTGATGGGCAGTTCACAACGGTAAAAGGAAGTGTTGCGGACGGAACGTGGACATTTGATCCGGGACACGACCTGCAAAAGGCTGATCATAGCGTAATCGTTGCATCGGGAGACGAATCGTACCATTTTATACTTACCGTCGGGTCTGCTGCGTCTGATTCAGCGCAGATGGGTCAAAACGGCGTATTGCCGGAAACAGGCTATATGTTCCCTCTTATTGGGGTTGGCATCTTGGCGTCTTATCTTATCTTTGTCGGGTTAAGGAAGAATATTTCTGAGGCTTAGTCCTGTGAAAGCCATTTTTTTTCAACCGCCTTCTTTATGTTGACGTCTTCTGATTGAGCAAGAAGAAGTGTGTGACACAATACATCCGCAACTTCATTTTCGAAATTATGTCTTAACTCCTGTGGAGTCTTATTTTTTCGTCTTCCTTGTCCGTTCATTGAAAGATAGCTTTGTGTAAGCTCTCCTACCTCTTCTTGTAATTTAAGTAAATACCATAACCTGTCACGAGAGATATTGTATTTCTTTGAGTACGAAAGGGAAATTTTTTCTATTTTGGCCATGAGGCTTTTCAAGTTCATAACCTATATTATATCAAAAGAGGATGAAAATTGATAGCGCAGGAACAATTTATTATAATATGGGTATGCACACACAAACAAGACATCAAGTACGTGTCGCTGTTTATCTTTTTTTGATAGAACGAAATAATCTTTTTCTCATAAAACGGTACAACACCGGATGGAAAGATGGCAACTATACTCTCCCCTCAGGACACCTTGAAAAAAATGAAACGATACAATCAGCAATGATACGAGAAGCAAAAGAAGAGGTGGGAGTAACAATACGGAAAAAGGATTTGACAGTAGCGCATGTCATGCATCGCGTTTCGGATCTTGAATATATCGATTTTTTTCTTATCGCAAACAAGTGGATTGGTACTCCCTACAATGCGGAACCCTCTAAATGCAGTGAAGCATCATGGTATTCCCTTTCCGATCTTCCGGAAAACACCTTAAAACATATACAGGTCGCTTTGCAAAACATCAGAAAAAAAATAGTATTTTCAGAATTATCGTTTTAATTATGCCTAATCAAACGATTGCGTATTTTAGCCACACAATTGGTGCGTCTCATAAACTGAATCCGAAAGAAGAATTTATCCTTATGGGTAGATTGAAAAGAAAAAAACTAAGACAATTGGCAAAGAAACTACATCTGAGCGATGAGCGTATTCGTCAAATTGAAAAAGAGTCGCTTACCAAACTGCAAAGCAAAACATATCAGGAAAATCTTTTTTAATTTAGTAAGTATTTTGTCCCTCCTTCCATCTCTTCTTGAAAAAGAGCCTCAAATATATTAAATTGAGAGCAATCATTATTAGTTCACACGATTTGTATATGAAAAATCTCAAGAAAACGGACCGAGAGATTGCTTCTTTAATAGTTGCAGAAAGAAAACGACAGGAAGAAACGCTAATGATGATACCGTCGGAAAACATTGCTTCAAAATCTGTCGAGGAGGCTGTTGGTAGTTGTCTCGGGAATAAGTATGCCGAAGGGTATGCATTCCGCAGATATTATCAGGGTCAAGAATTTGTCGATCAGGTCGAAACAATTGCAATTGAACGGGCAAAAAAATTGTTTGGAGTTCCGTTTGTTAATGTGCAGCCGTACTCTGGGTCTCCTGCAAATACTGCGGTTTATTTTGCACTCATAAAACCAGGCGACACAATAATGGGTTTGAGCTTGGCACATGGTGGACACCTTACTCATGGAGCCAGTGTGTCATTATCAGGAAGTTATTTCAAGTCCGTCTCTTATGGTCTTGATAAAAACGGTATTATTGATTACAAAGAGGTAGAAAGATTAGCTCTTCTTGAGAAACCGAAAGTTATTGTTGCAGGCGTTACTGCATATCCTCCTCTTGTTAACTGGAAGAAATTTGCCGAAATCGCAGATAAAGTGGGGGCATATCTTTTAGCGGATATTTCTCACCTTTCGGGTCTTATCGCATCTGGTGTCTATCCAAGTCCCGTTCCTTATGTTCACATCATAATGACAACAACACATAAGACACTCCGCGGACCCCGTGGTGCAATGCTTATGGTTACAGAAAAAGGACTGAAGAAAGATCCGGATTTAGGCAAAAAAATAAACAAAGCGGTATTTCCCGGACTGCAAGGAGGACCTCACATCAATTCAATTGCAGGTATTGCCGTTGCACTCAAAGAAGCCTCATCTGCAAAGTACAAAAAATATGCTCGTCAGATAATAAACAATGCAAAGAAATTGGGTGAAGTGCTGAAAAAAAACGGATTTACTCTTGTTTCTGGAGGAACAGAAAGTCATTTGCTTCTTGTTGACTTGTCAAACAAAGGAGTCATCGGCAATTTAGCAGCCGAAGCACTTGAAGCGGCAAACATTACATTGAATCGCAACGCGGTTCCTTTTGATGCCAATCCGCCTTTCTATCCCTCAGGCATGCGACTTGGGACGCCCGGCATAACCAGCCGAGGAATGAAAGAAAAAGAAATGGAAAAGATTGGGAAATGGATTACTGAGGTAATTGAAGACGTGGCACGGATAAAGAAAGATATGAAGATAGAGTTTGCGCAGGAAAAACAAGCATCTGTAAGAAAAGAAATTATTGCACAATCAAAAAAGATAAAAGAAGTAAAAAAATTGGTTATTGCTCTCTGCAAAAAATTTCCCATTAAGGATCAGTATTAAGCGCATCGTTTTAGTTTTATAAATTGATTTCTTTCTATGAAAGATGATATTGCGATAGCCCAAAAGGCAAAATTAAAACCGATTACGAAAATTGCAAACGATTTGGGACTGTCTGAAGATGATATTGATCTGTATGGAAAATATAAAGCAAAGGTATCGCTTGATGTTTACGAAAAACTAAAAAATAAAAAAGACGGGAAGCTTATCCTGGTAACTGCAATAAGCCCCACTCCGGCGGGCGAAGGAAAAACAACGACAACGGTGGGACTTGGTCAGGCTCTTCACACCATGGGAAAGAAATCAATGATCTGTTTGCGTGAGCCCTCCCTTGGCCCCTGCTTTGGGATAAAAGGAGGCGCTGCAGGAGGAGGACATGCACAGGTGCTTCCGATGGAAGACATCAATTTGCATTTTACGGGTGATTTGCATGCAATAACTGCCGCAAACAATCTGTTGGCAGCCCTTATCGATAACCACATCCATCACGGAAACAAGCTTGGAATAAACCCGAAAAAGATCACATGGAAACGGGCTATAGATATCTCCGACAGATCATTGCGCTCAATTGTCATTTCACTTGGAAAAGGAAATGGAGTTGTTCGGGAAGACGGATTCGATATTACCGTTGCGTCAGAAATTATGGCCGTTTTTTGTCTGAGTATGAACGTGAAGGAATTAAAAAAACGTCTTGAGAATATTATCGTTGCAACGTCGTATTCTGGAACACCGATATATGTAAAAGATCTAAATGCCGCCGGTTCACTGACCGTTCTTTTAAAGGAAGCACTTAAACCAAATCTCGTTCAGACGCTTGACGGGTCAGCCGCTTTTGTTCATGGAGGGCCTTTTGCAAACATCGCACATGGTGCCAACTCGATAATCGCAACAAAGACAGCGCTCAAGCTTACCGATTACGTCGTTACCGAGGCGGGATTCGGTGCCGATTTAGGAGCTGAAAAATTTATTGATATTACTTCCCGAATTGGGAATATGCGCCCCAGTGCCGTCGTTCTCGTTGCGACAGTGAGAGCTCTCAAACATCACGGGAAAGGTGATCTAGCAAAAGGAATTCCGAATCTTGAAAAACATTTGGAGAATATAAATAATTTCGGACTTCCTTGTGTCGTTGCAATAAACAAATTTTCTGCTGACACAAAAGAAGAGATTGATCTGATAATAAAGAAGTGTAAAAAATTAGGCGCAAATGTCGTTCTTTCTGAAGTATGGGAAAAAGGAGGAGAGGGAGGGAAAGAACTTGCTAAAGAAGTTTTGCGCCTTGTTGAAAAGAAATCATCCATTCGGTTTACTTATGACTTAAACGAACCGGTTAAGGAAAAAGTTGAGGCGATTGTAAAAAAGATTTATGGAGGAGACGGAGTGGTGTGGGACAAACAGGCCGAAACGGATTTATTAAAATTCGAAAAGTGGGGAGTAAAAAACCTCGCAATATGTGTGGCAAAGACACAGTATTCATTCTCAGATGATCCGACTCTTATTGCTCGACCGAAGAATTTCACCGTGAAAATACGAGAGATACGCTTAAGTCACGGGGCCGGATTTTATGTCGTCATTGCGGGGGCAATAATGACAATGCCGGGTCTTCCCAAAGTTCCGGCTGCTGACTCAATTGATGTTGATGAGAATGGATTAACCGTTGGACTATTTTAATAACACCTATGGCACAACTTATTGATGGTAAGGCTTTAGCAAAAAAAATAAGAGGAAATATAAAAGAAATAGTAGAAAAAATGGATATAAAACCAGGACTGGCAGTTGTGATGGTGGGAGATGACCCAGCGTCAAAAATATATGTCTCCTCGAAAGAAAAAGCATGCACTGAGGTGGGTATGTATTCGGAGAAAGTAATTCTGCCCGAAAATACGTCAGAAGAAGAGGTCTTAAAAACCATAGATCGACTCAACAACGATAAAAAAATCAACGGAATATTGGTGCAGGTTCCCCTTCCAAAACATTTGAGGGAAAGTGTCATTATCGATGCGATTTGTGTCGAGAAGGATGTCGATTGTTTCCATAAATACAATCTTGGGCAATTGTTAGTCGCAGATGAACATACAAACGCTGATGAGCTTATTGTCCCCTGCACTCCCAAAGGGATAATCGAAATGATAGAAAGCACTGGTCAGACAATTGCAGGAAAAAAAGCGGTTGTTGTCGGACGAAGTAATATTGTCGGGAAACCCATTGCAATACTCCTTCTTGAAAAAAACGCAACGGTGAGCGTGTGCCATTCAAGAACGACCGACCTGAAGTCTGAAACGTTAAGCGCGGATATTCTTGTTGCAGCTGTCGGGAGACCGAACTTTATAACAGGCGACATGATAAAAAAAGGAGCGATAGTTATTGATGCAGGAATAAACCGTACAGAAAAAGGAGTCGTAGGTGATGTTGATTTTGCACAGTGCAGTCAAGTTGCTGGATATATCACTCCCGTTCCGGGAGGGGTAGGACCCATGACCATTGCATGTTTGATTGAGAACACATTGCTTCTTGCAAAGAAAAGTGCGTCACTCAAAAAATAATAAGAGCGAAAGAAGGTTAGTTTTTCTTTTCCCCTATCATAAGAAAGCTGTCGCAGTATTCTTTTATATGTGAGTTACGGTTTAATCCCGACTTATAAACCGAAGGATCAAGTCGTCCAAGATCTAAGCTTTTCAACCCCTTGTAAAGCGAGCTAATAAAGTCCATTGGAAAATCAGGATTTACCATTTTGAGAAACTGGGGGAGATATGGGATTATCTCAAACACTCCCAACCCCATTGTGTCCTTCACTGAGATATAGCTCTCAATGAGAGCTTGCCATTCGTGAGGAGTCTGTTTGGTAACGTGAGTTCCAAAATGTATGGATGGAATGTTAAATCTGTCAAGATTGTACATGGAAGGGACGCTTATTATTATGGGTGCACCCGGCTTTGCAATTCTAACCATTTCCTCCATTACGTGTCCTATTTTTTTCTGTTAATATGCTCCAGAACATCTAGACACAATAATGTATCAGCTGATGATGAGGCAAGTGAGGTTGCTGCGATATCTCCAACCAGCGTTGGAGGCGGATGCAAGCCTGGATTGCTGTCTATGCCAATATAGTTAACATCTCTTCCTTCCAACTCGGGAAGAATATATGTTTCGGCAAGCCCCTTATTTCCACATCCGAGTTCAACAATGTTTAAACGTGCATCGTCTTCACGGGCTAAAAGATGCGGCAACAGGCTGCCGATAAAATGGTATTTATTTTTTGTGTAGGTTGGCAGCTCGTCGATAGGTCTGTTGTACCGCGTTGCCAAAAGACGTTGGGCACTGTTTCCTTTTTCGATATGCATGAGCTCTTATTCTATCATGATGGAATAAAAAATTCATCCGAATAATAAGCAAATAGAGCTTTACAAAAAGCTTTTAAACTATTACAACAAGTATGATTATTTTAAGATAACGCCACCCCTATTTGACAGAATTTTTTCCAACACATTTGTAGGATATGGTAGAATAATATCACGATGGAAATTATTACTCAAGTAGTATTAGTTCTTATCCTTGTTCTTCTTAATGCATTCTTTGCAGCTTCTGAATATGCGCTCGTTGCTCTTCGAAAAACCCGGATTGACGAATTAGTCAAACGAGGAGATGTACTTGCGCGTCTTCTGGGGAAAGCGCTTGCAAACAGACAAGAATTTATATCAGCAACTCAACTGGGAACGACAATAGTCGGACTCATCCTGGGATGGATTGGTGAACCGATATTTGAAAGGCTATTTTTCTCACTATTTTCATTTGTTCCGAAGGGAGGAATAGTGGCCCTTCTTCACATTATTTCTGTTGTATGTGCCTTCGTACTTCTTACATTTTTATCCGTAATAATTGGCGAGCTTGTCCCAAAAACAATTGCAATACATCGCTCCGAGATTGTAGCACTCATTCTTATTGCTCCTTTGACGTTGTTTGTAAATATTTTCCGGCCCTTTGTCTTTTTTATGAACAAAATGGGAGAAAAAACACTGGCTCTTTTGAAATTTAAATATGCGGTAGGCGTAACCTCACCCTACACTAAAGAGGAATTGAAGCTCTTGTTCAGTCAGGTGGGTGAAAGCGGAATTATGGCAAAGGAGGACCTTCGCATCGTCGACAATGTATTTAAATTATCGGATAAGGAAATCAAGCTAATGATGACTCCCCGTTCGCAAATCCTGACTGTCAATGTTCATATGTCTATTAATAAAATACGCGAACAACTTGACCCGCGTTATAGCAGATTCCCTGTATATCAGGGAACGGTAGATAATATTATCGGGTTTATTCACATTAAGGATATTTTCCACTTTGAAAATAAATCCAAAAAAGAAAAGAAGTTGGTCGAAACTTCGATTATACGGAAAATCATCAGTGTACCGGAAACAAAAAAGGCAAATGAGGTTCTTTTGGATATGCAAAAAAAACATGTACATCTAGCCGTAGTATATGACGAGTTTGGTGTTATGGTGGGAATGGTTACTCTCGAAGACATTATCGAAAGTCTTGTTGGAGAGATTCAGGATGAATTTGATAAACCGCTTTTAAATGTAAAGCGTAACGCAGACGGAACATATCACATTGAAGGGAATGTGTCTCTTGAAAAAATGCAGAAGAAGTTTCATCTTCCCATTAAAGGACAAGGATATACGACCATTGGAGGTCTCATATTCGGACTTATAGGACGCGAACCAAGGGTTGGAGACAAAATATGGATTTCGCACAAATCATTTGAAGTAAAATCGATAGAAGGAAAACGGATAAAAGAACTTATCTTGCGTTTGAATGGAGTTCACTCTGGAGCCAAAAAACATTAATTTCAAATGATATCGGCGCCCACGGTATTTATTGTCTGATCAAATTGCTCTTTTGTGGCATGGAGCACGGGACCGACTGCAGTTCCCCAGAAACGTACGTTTTCGTGCATGGAGATACAGTATCCGCCGGAAATGCCCATCATGGCCGCGAACACCCCTTTTTGTACCAAGTCCGCAGCAATCTCTACGTGGTCGGGGTGAGTTTGTACCTGATGATTTATTATCACCATTTTAAGCGGTTCTGATTGAATAAGGAATCTTCTTTCCTCGTTTTGCGGCAATATCTTTGCTGCTTCTGCTCTGTTCATGATAGGTTATTGTTATTAATCACTTCATTGTATCACCGGTTTTTATAATTTACAGCGGAAGATTATAAACCTCCAAACCCCATTGACATGAGAGAAGTGTGCTATAATCATCGGTAGATCATCTTTTATTAATTTTTCTTAATAAATATGGTTCACTCTTCCGCTTCTTCTTTTAACACATTAGTAGCTGGTCTTAAAAAACTAAAACTCGCCAAGTATGGCAAAGACTTTCTCAGGACGTGGGACAAAACCGAAGATGAAATACGCGCAACCGCAATCGTTGCAGAGCTAGTGCGGAACATGTACTATGCAGGCATTTCTCCTAAAGTGTTTGAGAATGAAATTGCCGTTTCTATATTCCGGGATAACTCCACACGAACAAAATATAGTTTTGCATCTGCAACAAATATTCTCGGACTTAATGTGCAGGATCTTGATGAAAAAACTTCTCAGGTTGCACACGGAGAAACAATTATGGAGACAGCAAACATGCTCTCTTTCCTTACGAAAGTCATCGGAATACGGGATGACAAATATCTGGGAGTTGGACACAACTATCAGCTGGAGGTTTCAAAATCAATTGACCTCGGCTACAAAGAGGGAGTGCTTGCGCAGCGCCCAAGCCTTATCAATCTTCAATGTGATGAAGATCATCCGACCCAATCAATGTCGGATCTTCTGCAACTGTCCCGCTATTTTGGAGGGATAAATAAACTGAAAGGAAAAAACCTTACCATGAGCTGGGCATACTCACCAAGTTACGGCAAACCTATGTCGGTTCCTCAAGGGATCATTGCACTTCTTCCCCGTTTTGGAGTCAATCTCACGCTTGCCTATCCGAAAGGGTACGAACTGATCCCCGAAATAGAAGAGTATGCAGGCCGTGAAGCAAAAAAAAGTGGGGGCACGTTCCGGATAACGAACAACATGAGGGAAGCGTTTAAAGAGGCAGACATCGTGTATCCGAAATCATGGGCGCCCTATACGGTTATGAAAAAAAGAGCAACCTTGCTTAGGAAAGGAGACTCTAAAGGGCTTACCGAACTGGAAAAACAAACGCTTATCAATAATGCAAAGTATAAGAGTTGGAGCTGCACGGAAGACATGATGAAGTTAACGAAAAACGGGAAAGCACTCTATATGCACTGTCTACCTGCGGATATCAGCGGTCTCAGTTGCAAGGAGGGAGAAGTTGACGCATCCGTTTTTGCACGCTACAGAAAAGAAACATATATTCAGGCAAGCTATAAACCATTTGTTATCGCCTCAATGATTTTGTTGACGCAGTACGGGATAAAAACGCCTTTGCTTCTTAGTAAAATCATTAAAAGAAACAAAAAATTAGCATTGTAAATTATTACACAAACATCCTATGAAAAAGAAACTTTTGGTAATCGCACTCGGCGGCAACGCCATTCAGAATAAGGGAGAAAAAGGAACATTTGAGGAACAGTTAAATAATGTAACGAAAACGATGGAACACATTGCAGAGCTGATAGATGGAGGAAAATATCGGATAACCATCACTCACGGAAATGGCCCACAGGTAGGGACCATAATGATACAAAATGCGCTCTCTTCAAAACTAGCTGCAGAAATGCCCATGCATATGTGTGGGGCAATGAGCCAGGGACAGATTGGATATCTTATTGGACAATCATTAACCAATATTTTTAAAAGAAAAAAAATATATAAGACAGTGACAACTGTCGTCACACAAACCGTCGTTGATAAGAATAGTCCAGGATTTAAAAATCCGACTAAACCAGTGGGGCCTTATTACTCAGAGGCAGAGGCAAAACAAAAAGTGAAAGAGACACATTTTGTTTTCAAAGAAGATGCAGGGCGCGGTTGGAGGCGGGTAGTCCCCTCACCTGAGCCGCGACGTATTGTTGAGATTGAGTCCATTCAAGATATGGTGAAAAAAGATATTGTTGTCGTCTCAGTGGGAGGTGGGGGTATTCCGGTTATTGAAGAACGTGGCAAACTCATTGGAGTCGATGCCGTTATTGATAAGGACAAGGGGGCCGCTTTGCTTGGTGAAAACCTGAGAGCAGACATGCTCATCATTTTGACTGCAGTTGAAAAAGTATATCTTAACTTCGGCAAACCAAATCAAGCGGCACTAAGTAAAATAAGTCTAAAAGAGGCAAAAACGTATTTAAAAGAAGGCCATTTTGCGGAAGGAAGCATGAAACCAAAAATAGAAGCAATAATTCGCTTCCTTGAGGGCAATAAAGCAAGGAAAGCGCTCATCACTCATGCACATACGTTGAAGGAGGCATTAGCCGGAAAGAATGGGACATTAATTACTCATTAATTTTTTGTTTCTATGAAACATCTCATTTCCTTGAAGGAACAGTCAAAGAAGGACCTTCTTGATATTTTGAAGTTGGCGCAGGATATAAAAGCAAAAAGAAATAAGGGAAAGCTTACAAACTATTTAACCAACAAAACACTTGTCATGCTCTTTCAAAAAGGGTCAACCCGCACTCGCCTTTCATTTGAAGCGGGTATGACTGAGCTTGGAGGGCATGGTATTTTTCTTGATGCCAAAACAACGCAGTTTTCACTTACCGATTTCGGGGACGAGATAAGAGCTGTTATGCGATTTGGAGATGTTCTCATGTTTCGGGCTTTAAAAGTTGCAAGTGTTGAAAAAGCTGCCTCATTCAATCAAATTCCAGTCATTGATGCATGTTCCGAAAAATATCATCCCTGTCAGGCATTGGGTGATATGCTCACAATGATTGAGGATGCCGGAAGCTTGAAGAAAATAAAAAAAATCGGATGGCTCGGGATTGAGAATAATGTATCAAACACCTTGAAACTATTGTGCGCAAAACTCGGAATTGATATCGCTATTATTTCTCCTTATGTTGACAAAGATAGCGTTGATGAAGAGTTAAATAAAATGGCCGATAAGACGGGGCACGTAATCTATACGAAAGACGTCAAAAAAGGATTGGCGGGTTGTCAGTACGTACACACAGACACATGGATGAACATGGAGTTTTTTGAAAAAGGAAAAGTAAAACCTGAATTCAAAAAAGAATATGAAAAAAGACTTAAATTATTTGCTCCCTATCAGCTGAATGCAAAAACAATTAATACCTATGCACCAAAGGCAGGGATAATGCACTGCATGCCGTGCCATATTGGGTACGAAATAACAAGAGATGCAATAGATCATACAAATTCACTTATCTTTGATCAGGCGGAAAATCGCATGCATATCCAGAAGGCAATCATCATGTGGCTATTATCTTAAGGGCGGGTTAGGTAAGATTTCCCCGGGTATAGAACACGGGTTGAGGATAGAGTGCATGTCGCGGGCCTCCCCACAAAACACCTGTCGGCTCAGTGTTTCCTAGCTGGTTAGCAAATGTGATTTTTCGTCCGAAAAGACGTGCCCTTCCGTCATGCATCGCGGGATGAACAGACACAGTTTGTTGTATTAATGCAGATAAACTAGAAATCTGAGTGGGTGCTAAAAAGTCTCCTCCTACTACCGATAGTTGAGTGCCCTGCAGCGGAACTCCGTTTGAGGATAATTTGGAAAACGATGACATAGCATCCATAACCGCTCTTTGGACAGTGCCATTGAGACTGTCTGTGGGAGTAGTCATCCGTCCTAGAGATCCGTCCGTTGCCGTCTCAATCATTCCCTGTGCGAGCTTGGACTTTGCAGCAGATGCAATAAGCTGAATGACGTTTTCAGGCGTTATGAGGTTTCGTTGTACTGCACTCATCCCTACCTCAGGATGAGTTATGGCAATTGCTATGGCGCTTGTTGCAAGTCCTGTAGCATAACTTAACCCAGTTTGTTCAAACCAGGCCATATTGTGTGCCCCGGAAGAATCTGTTGTTTGGGACTGCATTCCGAGTTCCCGGTCAACTTCTGCAACAAACTCTTTTTCCAATTGAAGAATGCGCCCATATTCCTGATAAAGAATAGGTCGCAGTGCCTTTACCAAACTTTTTTCAGAGATTTTATTTGCCTGATATTGTTCAACATAAGGAAGTGCAAGCAACATCATTTGAGAAAGAAGGCCGTCCGCCGGATTGGGCGCACCATTATAGGACTCGGTCATAGGGCGTCATTATAGCCTAAACAGGATATTTTCGCAAGTATTCCTACTTATAACATCCTTACTCTGCAGCTTCTTCAGAATGGAGTTTTCCTCTGAACTGACTGTTATAAAGATCAGCGTAAAAGCCTTTCTTTTCCAGAAGTTCAGTATGCGTGCCCTTTTCAATAATGCTTCCGTGATTCATAACAAGTATCAAATCAGCGTCCCTTATGGTTGAAAGCCTGTGCGCGATAACGAAGTTTGTTCTTCCTTTCATTAGTTCGCTCATTGCATTCTGTATAAGAAGCTCAGTACGGGTATCAACGCTGCTTGTTGCTTCATCAAGAATAAGAATTTCTGGGTCTGCAAGGAACGCACGAGCAATTGTTAGGAGCTGTTTTTGGCCTTGTGAAATATTTGTCGCTTCTTCATTTAACACCATTTTATATCCGTCAGGAAGCGTTCTAATAAAGTGATCTGCATACGCTGCTTTTGAAGCTTTTACTATTTCCTCCTCGGTTGCATCCTCACGTCCATAGGCAATATTGTCTCTTAGAGTACCATGGAAAAGCCACGTGTCCTGCAGTACCATTCCAAACATGCGCCGTAAGTCTCCTCGTCTTAACTTCGTAATATCCACTCCGTCAATAAGAATTTTTCCACTGTTCACTTCGTAGAAACGCATCAACAGGTTGACAAGTGTCGTTTTCCCAGCTCCCGTTGGTCCGACTATGGCAATCATCTGTCCTGCCTTCACGTCGATATTCATATCCTCCATTAGTATTTTCTCTTTACTGTAGCCGAACTTAACATGCTGGAATTGAACTGCTCCCTTTTCAGAAGTAATAGTGACGGGATGTGGGTCCTCCGGTACCTGTTCTTCTTCGTCCAGTAGCTCAAAAACTCGTTCCGCTGACGCTATTGCCGATTGGATGACATTTGCAATGTTTGCAAGCATAGTAATGGGCTGGGTAAATTGAGATGAGTATTGGATAAATGCCTGCACATCTCCAAGAGAAATCGCATTTTGTGTTGCCATAATACCACCTACGACCGCAACCAACACATAGCCGATGTTTCCCACAAACCTCATGAGAGGCATAATAATGCCCGATACAAACTGCGCCTTCCATCCTGAGTCATACAGTTGTTCGTTTAACTGATCAAACTCTGCAATCGCCTTATGCTCATGCCCGAATACTTTGACAATTTTGTGTCCAGAATACATTTCTTCAACGTGCCCGTTCAGTTCACCGAGTGCGCGTTGTTGTCTTCTGAAATAATCCTGTGATCGCTTTGCAATGCCAGTAACGACAAATACGGAAAGAGGAAGGGTAAGAAGCACAATAATGGTCAAATGCCAACTGATACTCAGCATCATAATAAGAACACCGACAAGCGTCACAGCTGATGTAATTAATTGGGTAACGCTTTGTTGAAGGGTTGAGCTAATATTGTCCACATCGTTTACTGCGCGGCTTAATATCTCTCCGTGTGTCCGTCCATCAAAATATTTAAGAGGAAGGCGAGAAAGCTTCTCATCCACTTGCTTTCGGAGTGCGTATATTGTCCGTTGCGCCACTCCGGCCATAAGATATTGCTGAATGAAAGTAAAAATAGCGCTGATAATGTAAAGAACAAGAAGAAGAAGTATTATCCGCCCTATATATCCAAACTCAATGCCCGGAACGGGGACTAAATGCACTGGGAGCAGTGGATTTTGTGCCAACTGCTTTTTTATCATTATATTTTGGGCTTGAGCAACCATGCTTGAAATAAGGTTGTTAAACAGTCTGGTTGTTGCAAGTCCCAAGATTTTTGGACCGACGATGTTAAACACTGTGCCTAAAATGGCGGCACCGAGTACAACAGAAAGAAGGATTCTCTCCGGTAAAAAGTATGAAAGCAACCGTTTCAAAGATCCTTTAAAATCCTTTGCTTTTTCAACCGGTCGTCCCATTGCACCAAACCCCCCGCCCATCGGGCCGGCTTTCGGCATTACTTGTTTTTTTGTATTGGTATTTGTTGGGTTCATTTAGGTTTCCTCTTCAATTTCTGCAGCTGACAGTTGAGACGATACGATGCCTTTATATACATCGCATGTCTTCATTAGTTCTTTATGTGTTCCAATCCCAACCGCCTGTCCATCTTCAAGGACAATTATTTGATCTGCGTCAATAACGGTACTCACTCTTTGCGCTACAATAACAACCGTTGCATCACGCGTTTCTCCTTTTAGAGCAGCTCTAAGCTTTGCATCGGTTTTAAAGTCAAGGGCAGAAAAAGTATCGTCAAATATATATATTTCCGGTTTTCTTACTAAGGCACGCGCTATAGAGAGGCGCTGCATCTGTCCTCCTGAGACGTTTGTTCCGCCCTGTGCTATTGCTGAGTTAAACCCGTCTGGCATTTTGGAAATAAATTCACTGGCCTGAGCAACGCTTGCCGCATGTTGTATTTCATCATCTGTCGCATCCTCTTTTCCGTAACGCAAATTGTCATTGATTGACCCCGCAAAAAGTACTGCCTTTTGGGGAACAAAACCGATTTTGTCGCGGAGATGTTCCTGAGACATTTCTCTCACATTAACTCCATCAACCAACACTTCACCGCTTTCAACATCATAAAAACGGGGAATAAGATTGACAAGAGTGGATTTGCCCGACCCTGTTCCTCCGATAATCGCAGTTACCTTTCCAGGTGAGGTTGAAAAAGAAATGTGGGAAAGCGCAGGAGACTCAGCACCCATATAGCTAAAGGTAACATCTTTAAAGTCGATATATCCGCGCTTTCCTGTTGCTTCCTTTACCTTGTCTTTATCCTTTATTTCCGGTTCCATATCAAGCACCATATTGATTCTTGTTGCTGATGCTTCCGCACGTGGGATCATAATAAACATCATTGCTACCATAAGGAGTGAGAAGAGAATCTGCATTGCATACTGTAAAAATGCAAACATCGCTCCCATCTGCAAATTTCCACTGCTTACCCGCAAACTCCCAAACCAAATTATTGAGATGCTGGAAATATTAATCATAAACATCATGACGGGCATCATTGTTGCGATAATTTGATTTACCTTTATTGCGATATCTGTTACATCGCGGTTTGCAATGTCAAATCGCTTTTCTTCATGTTTTATACGGTTAAATGCCCGCACCACACGCACTCCGATAAGATTTTCGTCAAGAATAAGATTAAGTTTGTCGAGCTTCACCTGCATGGC
>CAZUEQ010000013.1:0-20314 GCA_964619475.1 uncultured Gammaproteobacteria bacterium
TGCTGCAATAATCCAAAAACGAATGAAAGGACAAGGGGCCATGTGAGTGCGTGCATTCCGAAACGGTATACGGTCCAAAAGGGCTTTCTTCGTTTGCAAAGAAGTGCTATAAGCCAAACGATAAACGTCATCGGAAGAAGTAAAACAAGCTGTCCATTCGCCCAGAAAAATGCGCCGAAAATGACAAATAACACAAGGCCGACAATAACATACACATCAATAAATCGTGCAAAGATATTGAAGGTTGGAATAAATTTTGAAAGAAACACATTGTACATGGTTCGGTCAAAATGGAACGGTTGGGTTACTTCGCTGAAATAAAATAGTTGAGGCGTCACCTTATTTCTTTCGCTGTTGGGGTAAATGAGCATTTTTTCCGTTGCCAGTGCAATCGTATCATAGCTTGGATAGTCTTCGGCTAACCCTTGAGTATCAACAACGAGCAGGTGAGTTCCGTGAAGATTCCCAAACTCTTTGGGTAAGTCAATTGCGAAAGGTTCGTATGCATTTGTCGATAATTTTCCATTCTCTATGTCGATTGTCAGGTCATCGGGATAGAGACCGGACACAGCGCGCTCAAAGGTTTGAACGCGAGATGGAATTGCTGCTCTGTTCCCCAGATATCCAACTCCTATTTGAAAAGAACGAAACAGAAGAAGAAGCATCAGGAGAAAAACTAAGTATTTATAGGAAAACCAAAAGGATGTTTTTTCTAAGTCCTTGTAATAGCGTGAATCAAGCAGGGATTTTTTAAAAGAGTAAAAAAAGGTCTTAAGTTTTGTCATAGTAGTTGTTAATAACTAATAGGCGTAAAACACTTATGATTATACCTGAGAATTGATTGTCAATGCCAGTCAATTGGAGACTGACCGTGCTTTTCAAGATATTCATTACATTTGCTGAAGTGGTGATTTCCGAAAAACAAGGTGGCAGAAAAAGGCGAGGGGTGGCCTGAGGTGAGAACGAGATTTTTTTCGCGGTTTATGACAAGCCCTTTGTTTTGTGCGTACTTTCCCCACAAAAGATACACAATATTCTGGCGGCCTTTGTTAAGCGTCGCAATTGCTTCGTCGGTAAACTGTTCCCACCCGCGTTTGCTATGTGATGCGGGCGTGTTGGCACAGACGGTCAACACACTGTTTAAAAGCAACACTCCTTGAGATGCCCAACGGGACAAATCTCCGCTTTTGAGAGGGGCATATCCTAAATCGTTCTGGATTTCCTTATAGATATTTTTTAGGGAAGGAGGGAGGCCAATGCCATCATTGACCGCAAATGAAAGCCCATTAGCCTGACCCGTACCATGATACGGATCCTGGCCTACGATAACTACTTTTACTTTATCAATCGGACACATGTCAAACGCACGAAATATTTTCTTAGGAGGCGGGAAAATTGTCTTTGATAAATATTCCTGTCGTACAAACTCCGTAAGACTATTCCAATAGGGTTTTGAAAACTCCGGAAGCAAAGCCTGTTTCCAGCTGCTTTCAATTTGAACGTCTTTCATACCTACCAGTATATCACCGCATCTTATTTGCGGGAAATACTTCAGTGTCCTTTCAGAAATGGATATTATTATTTGTACAAGATGTGGCAAATCATTCCACATCAGTAAAGAAAGTAAAACATAAGGTCATGCAGAACAGGGGATGCACGATACTTATGGAAAAAAAGTATTTCTACAAACAATCAACATCTATACGATTAATTTGTTGAAGAGATACACCTTTTTTTCCACTCAGAGAACCAAAAACTCTGAGTGTTTTTTGTTACCCCCTTTTTCTTCCCGACCTGAGCGAGCTACAAATGGATGCCTTCTTCCGTGTTATAATAAGAAGCTGAAATCAAGGGACCGTTTATAGATATTGGAGAAGTCGCATAGTTGGTCTAGTGCGTACGCCTGGAAAGCGTATATAGTCGCAAGACTATCGAGGGTTCGAATCCCTCCTTCTCCGCCTTCGTTTTTTAAGCTTCTGATATACTTTTTTTATGGTCACAGTACACAAAGCAAGAGTGGACGATGTGCTTCAAAAAAAAATGATTACCAATGAAATGAAACCAATAGTTGATGCCCTCCGAAAAGAACTAAAACAGAATGCGGATGAAATGCTTAGAAAAAGTGGAGAAAGATTTTTTAAGGAGCAGGTAAAAATGTATGGGATGAAAACTTCCTTGGGAATTCAAATCGGAAAGAAATATTGGAAAGAAGTCCAAAACAGGGACAAAAAAGAAATTTTTGCTCTGTGCGAAGAACTATGGAAATCAGGATATATGGAAGAATCGTTCATCGCATGCAACTGGTCATATTTTCTTTGCACACAATATGACGAAAATGATTTTGTGATTTTTGAGAAGTGGGTGAGCACATATGTGTCCAATTGGGCTTCCTGCGATACTCTATGCAACCACAGTATTGGTACTTTTATAGAAATGTATCCGAAGTATTTAGTCAATTTGAAATCATGGGCCAAATCGAAAAATCGTTGGATGCGGCGGGCAGCTGCAGTTAGCTTAATTATTCCCGCCAGGCAAGGAAAGTTCTTAAAAGACATTTTTGAAATTGCCGATATATTACTTGAAGATAACGACGATTTGGTACAAAAAGGCTATGGTTGGATGCTCAAGGCAGCAAGTCAATCACATCAAAAAGAAGTATTTGAATATGTGATGAAGAACAAAATTAAGATGCCACGCACTGCTTTGCGCTATGCTATTGAAAAAATGCCTCAACATTTAAAAGTTGACGCCATGGCAAAATAAAGGTAGTTATAATTGATTAAAACTATGAACGGACCAAAGCCAGAAGAAAAATATCCGATGAAAGGATTCCCACAAGTAGGATTCCTTAAAAACTTCATCACAAACCCTCATATTATTGTCGGTGATTATAGTTACTATGACGATCTTGAGGGACCTGAAGATTTTGAGCATAAGAATGTACTTTATCATTATCCTTTCATGGAAGACAAACTTATTATTGGCAAATTTTGTGCAATCGCAACGGATGCAAAATTTATCATGAATGGGGCAAATCACAAAACATCCGGTCTTTCTACCTACCCATTTTCGATCTTTGGTAATGGGTGGGAAAAAGTGATGCCAAAACCTGGAGAGCTCCCTTATAAAGGAGATACGGTTATTGGAAACGATGTGTGGATCGGATATGACGCCACAATTATGCCGGGCATAAAAATAGGGGATGGAGCTGTTATCGGGGCAAAATCAGTCGTCACCAAAGACGTCCCTCCATACGCAGTTGTTGGCGGAAATCCGGCAAAAATTATCAAAATGAGATTTGATGAATCAACCATACAAACGCTCCTAAAGATTCAGTGGTGGAACTGGGACATAAAAAAAATTACTGAAAACTTGCAACTGATTGTAGGAGGAGATATCGAAAAACTAGAAAAAATATCAAGTTATACATAAAACTCATAATCGAAATATGGATTTTTCCGAATCAGCGATACGAAAAGACTGCCCTCATTGTGATCCGAATTCGTTCGCTTTAAAATTCCCCCTTAAAGAAACTTCAAACTTCTGGGTCGTATGTGATGTTCATCCGTTAACAAGAGGTCATATACTCATCATCCCGAAAAAACACCTTTCCTGTATAGGAGAGTATCCCGAGGATGTATGTAATGAATTTGTTGAACTCAACGATTTGTTTTCAAATTTTATAAAGAAAACATACGGATCGGTAAGTTCGTTTGAACACGGAAAAATAGGGCAGACGGTATTCCATTCACATGTCCAAATGTTTCCCTACATAGGCTCGCCAGAAACAATCGTCCCTGAGGGCAGTTCCTTCCTCACTGCCGTTCATAACCTCAATGATTTGAAAACGATTTTCCAAAAAGACGGTGCTTATCTCTTTTTTTCAATTGGAAACAATAAATGGATAGTCGATATAAAAATCGGAAAGCCCCGTTTCTTCAGAGATAGATTTGCTGTTGTGCTACATAATCCCCGCAGGGGAAATTGGAAAGAAATGCACAGTGACACAGGCATTATGAAAGAGGCAAATAAGGAAATTGACGAACTTACCGCTAATTGGAAAAAATATTCCACTAAGTCAATATGAACCCGAACATCCCACAAATAACCGCTGATGAAGTATATGCGGCTTTACAAAACAAAAAAGAGTGCGTCCTTTTGGATGTGCGCACACCAGGCGAATATAGTAGGGGAAAGATAGAGGGAAGTCTCAATATTCCCGTCGATACAGTTTCAACCGGAATAACAACAGCACTCCCTGATAAAGACAAAACGATATACGTGTATTGTTTAAGCGGATCAAGAAGTAGTATCGCAGTTGATACAATGAGACAACTTGGTTACACAAACGTCTACAGTATGACAAGCGGACTTCTGATGTGGCGATCAAAGAAATACCCTCTAGTTCCGTAATTCTTACAGTCCGAGGAGCTCATCAATTACCGGTTTATTGAATCCGATAACTATCTGGTCTCCAATCCAGAGTTGGGGAACTCCCATTTCTCCTGACTTTGCAACCATTGCCCGCGCTTGAGTTTGATCTTGTGAAACATCGATATCTTCAAACGATACTTTCTTATCTTTAAGATACGCTTTTGCCATATGGCAATACGGACATGTGGGAGTGCTAAACACCTTTACCTTCCCAATTGCTCCCTTTGCTGGAGGAATGAAAGATAGTGTTTTTTTTATTGCATCTTCATATTCGCTCTTCTGTGATACTCCTATTTTTTGTGTGGCCTTCTTACCATCCTTAAAAAAGATGACCGTAGGAATGCTCATAACTCCATATTTTCCTGCGAGCTCCTGCTCCTGATCAACATTTATCTTTATAAATTTAACATTGGAGTCCTTGTTGTTTTTGCTCATCTCTTCCATTAGGGGAGAGAGCATTTTGCATGGACCACACCAGTCAGCATAGAAATCGGCAACGACCACTCCTTTGAAATTGGTAACCTCATCCGTAAAGTTTTTATTATTTACTTGAATCATATTTGTTTTTATAATTTTTAATTAATTTTGAAATTGCTTTGTTTTGCACATCAAGGCCTTTTATCCACTCTTTCAGAAGAATTTTTCCTTTCGCTGTTATACTGTATACAACCCTATTTGGTCCTAATTCGCTTTTTACATTCTTTTTCTCAATATCTTTGCTTTTTACAAGTCTTCCCAATCCTCTATATAAATTGCCGACATTTACCTGACATCCGCATCGTTCTTTTAGGTTTTTAGACAGTTCATATCCATAACTTGATTTCTCCATCAGCAAGAAGAGAATGCAGGGTTCAAAAAAGTTTTCGACTATTACTTGTGAGCAATTTGTTCTCATATTGTTTATTTCACTTGACTATATGTAAGTTTAATATAGTATACTTTAGATGTCAAGAGATATTGTTAAAAGTTCTCTATACTAAAATCATTATGAATTCATGTCCACTTATGCCCAAACCAAATGAAGGAAAACTAGATCGTGTTGTCCGAATGATTGTGGGAATTGTTTTGTTAGGATTTGCCTTCTTCAGCCTTACTGGGTTGATGCAAACAATTGCAGGTGTTATGGGAGCAGTAGCTCTTATCACCGGAGCAGTGGGATTTTGCGGCCTATACAAAATCTTTGGAATCTCGACGATAGAAAAGAAATAAGTTAGCGATTCCACATCATTCCGCGTCCTTGTCCTTGATTTTGACCCCGCATCGTGCCGGGGCCAAGGGTTGACGGATTTGTTTCGTCAAATACGCGAATTCCGAGTGCAGTGAAAACATTGTTTTCCCAAGTCCCAATAGCCCGAATTTGATCGCCCACTTTGACAGGCCCAAAAGGAAAGTGGGTCGTGGAGTTCGTTTCAATGATCACTCTTTTATTGTCTCCGCTTTCTGCTGAAATCGTGCCATTTTTCATCTCAACGACCGTACCTGTTACCGCGTTGCTGTTATTCATCATTCCCATTCGCAGCATTCTTCCTTCTTGCTGGTAGAGACGCTGACCTACTGGTTGTTTGGTGGAAAACCAGCCCAAGAGGGCAATTCCTACGACAACGGATAAGAGGATAAAAACAAGCGGCTTTTTGTAAGAAAAATCAAACGTTCGAAAAAGAAGGGTTAAAAGAATTATAAGGACAATAAAAACACCTACAAAGAGATAAGGAAATGATTGGAAAAAAGAGGAAAGCCCTATTCTTCCATATCCGCCCAACAATAAATCGTTATTGCTGTTTATCCAATAGAGGATAAAGCCTAACGTGAGGGTGAGAAAACAAAAAACAACAAACATGCTACCATTTATTCCCAACTTTTCAGCCCATATCGAAAAGCGAGATTTCATTTTTATTTCTCCCTTTGTGATTTTATTTGTTACCGTATCAGCGATTGTTTTTTTCATAGCATATTTTTTTAACTTGCAATCTCCCTCGATGAATCAATACTCCGACATTCCGTACGGGAATGCGTAAAATATCGCTTATTTCCCCATATGTCTTCTCTTCATAGTAAAAAAGCACAAGAGGTTCTTTGTATTTTACCTCTAGGCGTTCAATGCACTCCTTTAGTTTCCTTTTCAACTGTTCATCATCCATCCTTTCTTCAACATTGTCACTGCTTCCTATGTCAAACCATTCCGGCAGGGAAACAAATCTTTGGATTAAGCTGCTTCCGATAAGGTTTACGCTTTCGTTATGCGCGATGCGGTACACCCAACTGGAAAACTTTAAGCTGTCGTTGAATGTCGGCAAATTTTTATACGCCTTAAGGAACACGTTTTGTAAAATATCTTCTACTTCACTCTGTCTGTTCGTAATTGTCATGATATACCTTTTCAACTTCGCCTCGTAGCGAGTAATCAGGTGATAAAACAACTCCTTCTGTCCCGAGAGCACTTTTTTTACCAACTCCTCATCCGTCGTTTTATCCATTGAGTCCATAGTATTAATACAAATTGCTTTTCGTTATATTACAAAACACCTCCTCTATTGTATCAACTACAAATTGAGGAGGCGTTCTGTTCTTTCATCTGTGCATTCCCATTCCCCGGCCTCCTTGGCCATTGAATGGAACATTATTTCCACAGTTTGCCTGTCTTTGTTCCATAAAATCAAGTCGTTCCTGCATCTGTGCCTTGGTTATTACTCCTTGGTCAACCAATGTCTGAAGACGTGTTTTTTGAAACGCTTCCATCTGATCGTGTAATGAATCGACGTTTACTCCTTTTTCTTTTGCAATATCGTAAAAGGTTTTTCCGCTATTAAGTTCATTTTGCAAATCAGTTACATTCATTTTAAGAATCTTTGCTTTTTCCGTCACCATTTGCTGACGTCCGATTCCTTGTCCATTACCTCTTTGTGCTGTTGCTGCATAAGCTGTTGGTTTGTTTAAGCTGAAATATACTACTCCAGCAATTACCAAAATTCCGCTTATTGCTATTAGTTTGTTCATGTGTGTTTTTCCTCCTTTCATACCAATTAATACAAATGGGGGAGGGGAATATTACAATGAAATGAGCAACCGTGCCTGAAGAGACTTTCGTTTCGTGTGGATATATTTATAAAATCCAATTAAACACGTATCCCATTATCATTACTCCGATAAGAGTTACTGAAAAAAAAGCGACAAGCAGTTGCCATTTCATCACTTTTTTTAGAATCAACGATTCAGGGATAGACACCGTGACGATGGCTGTCATAAAAGAAAGAGCAGTCCCCAGTGGAACCCCTTTTTGAACCAGTGCCTCCATAACGGGAATGACGCTTACCGAATTTGCATAGAGGGGCGCACCAAGAAGCGTTGCAAGAGGAATGGTCCACCACGTTTTTGCAGAAAGATATTTTGCTACAATGCTCGCCGGGACAAATCCATGAATAAGGGCACCGATGCTCACTCCCAACACAACGTAGGGAAATACACTTTTGGTTATACTCATTCCATCCGTCCAGAAATATTTCAAAAGCTCCTTCAACGGAAGTGGACTTCCACCGTTTTCGTGCTCTACTTGCACTCTGGACTTAAATTTAAGAAGTTCAGGTTTTATATATTTCTCCATACCCAACTTTTGAATTAGGAACCCACCGATCATCGCGATGAGAATACCGAGAATATTGTAAATAAGGGTCACCTTCATCCCGAACAGTGCAGGGAAGAGGTAAAGAGACGATTCGTTCACAAGCGGAGAACTGATAAGGAATGCAAACGTTACTCCAAGTGGTATTCCCGCCCCGACAAATCCGATAAATAATGGAATTGAGGAACAAGAACAGAAAGGAGTAACAACACCCAAAAGTGTAGCGAACAAATAATCCAGTCCAAACCATCTTCGTTTTAAAAGCAGGTCCCGTACTTTCTCCATAGGGAAGTAGTAGCGGGTAAATGCCATAAGGTAATTAATCACTATCAAAAGCAGACCAATCTTTATCGTGTCATAAATGAAAAAATTAACGGTGTCACCCCAATACGAATGAGGAACTATATGAAGCCACTGATAAGATACAAGATCAGCAAAGAGTTGAATGGGTCTAAATATGTCCATAGAAGTTTAGCAACAACCTCCTCCACACTTACATTGAGGAGCGTCGTTTTTTATTTTCATTCCTGTGTCGATTACCTTCTTTATCTTTTCTATATCTGGGGTAAATCCCGTCATCACGACAGTTCCATTGACCGCCAGAACCGGACTTGTCATAGAGCCAATCTCAATTAAAGCTTGCATACCCTCAGATCCACTGAGGTATTCCACTTTTTCCTTTAAACCCATGTCTGTTACCGCTTTTTGGGTAATTTCATATAACTTTTTACAAGTTGGACATCCGCTTCCTAAGACTTGGATTTTCATAAGGAAAATAAAGAATTAATAATTTTTTCTCCTTTTTTTGTGAGCGAATAATAGACAAATAAACCTTTCTTTTCGTCGGCAACGATACCTGCATCTTTGAGATCCTTTAAATGATGGGAAATGAGACTTTGGGAAAGAGACACATGTTCCATGATTTCGCAAACGCAGTGTTTCCCTTTTTGTAATATGCACAAAAGTTTTAATCTGCTCTCTTCAGAAACAAGTTTGAGAAGAGTTGATAAAGAAGCGACTTTTTTTGATTCAACGCTTTTAGATGAACAGCAATTATATGAATTCATGTTCATATAGTATATGAAATGTATTTTGATTGTCAATAAGTATTATCAGATATCATTTCTCTTTTCTGTAAATATCTGAAATAATATCCTTTATTATCCATTTGATAAAACGCCATGAAAATCTGCGAAAGTTGCGGAATGCCGCTTGGAGACGAAATGCTTCCAAAATTACCTCGATGGAAAAAGTAAGATATGAAAAAAATATTTACAATAAATAAACTGGATTTTCTCGTTTCTCTTTACATATTCTGCATCATCGTTTCCGAAATAATGGGAGGAAAGACATTTCCCTTATTAAACACGCCATCGATAAAACTGAATGCAAGTGTTGCAATATTCTTGCTCCCTCTCGTATATTCGATAAACGATGTTATTACGGAAGTATATGGAGGAGAAAGAACACGAAGTATTGTGCGTTCTGGCATCATTATGGTTTTTTTTCTGTCGCTCTTTTCCTTTTTTGCGACACTCCTTCCTCCCTCCGTACGCTTCAAAAGCAGTGAGTTCTCCTACGATCTCATTTTCAAGCAATCCACAAGGATTTCGATTGCAAGTCTTATTTCGTTTGCGATTGCCGATTTCATGGATGTTGCATTGTTCGTTAAGATGAGGCAGATGTTCGGAAAAAAGACACTGTGGCTGCGAAATAATGTGTCAAATTTTGTATCCCAGTTTTTGGACACCTTTATCTTCATGACGCTCGCTTTCTATGAACTCAAGCAGCCCTTTGGGACTAATGCAACCTTTTTGGCGAGCCTTATTTTGCCCTATTGGTTGTTGAAGTGTTGTATGTCTCTTATCGAAACACCATTCGTATACCTAGGTATACGTTGGCTCGCAGGTAAGGGAAGAAGCAAACAAGCCTAATCGATACTAATGTCAAAAACGCTTATGAGCGAAAGCGCCTCCGGCATTGAAAAACGTGCTTTTTTTACCGTGTTTTCTCTCACGTCAATATAGTAGTTTTTTGCCCCGGTAAGGTTTGCCTTTGATAGATTGGTATGCGAGAAGATGCTTCTTTCAAAGTCCGTATTCGTCATATTGCTTTCTGATAAATCAGTACCTGCACAGTCAATCTCTTTTGCTTCACAGGAAACAACGCTCATCTTCTGCAATTTCAAAAAACGAAAATTCGAATAATTTATCTGGCAGGAAGTGAAGCCAATCTTTTGCACCCTGTTGGCTTTCGTCCAGTCAATACCGATTACCTTGCTTGTAGTGAAGCTCGTATCAATAAAAGTACTACCAGTAATGTCGATTGCGCTTATTACGCAATTCTTAAACGTGCAATTTATAAATTTACATTTACTCACCTTACAATCAACAAAGCGACACTCGTTAAATTCGCAATCTTCCCATTCAATTCCTTCGCGCATTTCTCCCGTCAGGGTGAGTTTTGAGAATTTTTCTCGATAATGATCTTTCTTCGTCTCGTCCATATACATATTTTACATCAGTTCATCATTAATGGTCCTTTCAGCAAATCTTAAGCTTTTTATAATACACTCATGAGTGTTGGCGTTTATTCGCCATTATTGTGGTTGATGAATTTGCTACAATGAGAGCGTATGAAAGAGGCTATCAAAAAAATTTCCGCACGGTTTTCCGCGTGGTACGAAAAATTACCCGACAAGAAAAAACATGTTGAGTTTATAACGGCATTGCTGTCTGTTCCTGTTATGGTGACAGTTATTATTCTGAATCTCAACAACCTCCAACAGTCAAAAAATGCTGCCTCAAAACAGACTTCTCCCACAACCGCTCCTATCCAGGTAGTGATAACGGGAGAGTCCGGCACCAAACAACCGCCACCTCCGTCTCCAACCCCACTTGTTTCTGTCTCTCCCACACCGACTCCGACCGTTACGCAATGTAAACAGGAAATTGGACCGGTGACAATTCTTTCTCCGCAAGAGGGAGAAGTAGTCACAACTGACCCTGTGTGTATTACCATCACGACTGACTCTTCGTACTGTCCCATTACTTGGTCGTATTCTTTAAACGGGGGAACTTGGTCTGCCTTCACTGACAAAAATATATGTCTCTATAATCTTGACAGCGGGGCTAAAACAATGCAGTTAAAAATAAAGAGCTCTGCATCAGATCAAGTAATAGAATTGCAGCGTTCTTTTATCTATAAAAATCTTAATACAACACCGTCTCCCGCCACCTCTTCAGCAACCACCCAATAATCCTTTTTTGTGTTTAGCCTTTCCTTCAATAAGTACTATAATAATAACAACGTCCAACACTCATGATTCTAAACACTACAAAAATAAGATTGAGAGTTTTTAGTTCGTCTTTTTTTCCTGCCATTATTTCTGCTTACATTGACAATACCGATATTCTCTCACTTGCTATACTTTTCCTTTCTGCGGCGCTTTTTCGAGAACGCGCACTCTATCTTCTTATTCCCATTTATGTATTACAGTACTTTATTAATGAATTTACCCATCGCGTCTCCCTTATTACACGAAAGGGGCTTATGGATTTGGTGAGGGAACGGTTCGGTGTCCCGACCTCACTCCTCTTTGGCACCTTTGTTATGCTAAGCAATCTATCTCTGACTGTCTCCATTTTTCTTCTTCTGAAAGAAATATCACATTACATCACTTTTCCCGTTACCTATTTTTATTTTTACATAACGATATTTTTGTTTATTCCCATTTTTTTCAAAAAGCTAAAAAGCATTCGAAAATTGTTCTTTATTAACAGCGTGCTTTTGCTCCCTCTTTTTGCTTTTCTCTTTTTGGGACATGTTCACATTGATGAGATTTTTAGGCCCGTTTCCTTTTTTGAGGTCTCTCGTTTAAACGTCTATCCCGTCCTTGCTGCTATTTTCGGACTGAGCTTTCCATTTTGGACACACTTTTTTATCGGAGGATACCTTTCAACCAACAATATCTCTATTCACAAATTGGAGTACGACAAACTAGAACAAAGGTTCGTTCTTCTCTTTTCGGGTATATTCCAACTCCTCATACTTTTGAGTTTTGTCGGACTGCTTTCTTTGTATAAGCAGGTGCCTCCTTACTCTTCATTCATGAAAATTGTGTACGATGTCTTCCCGACAATTCTTAGAATACGATCCATTCCCACACTCCTTATGGTTTTTTCATGTCTTTTCGGACTCATCTTTATTTCGTTATCGTCATCTTATATTTTTGGCAACTTCTTTGGAATAGAAGCGCTCCCCAATCAGGAAATAGCTGAGTCAAGAGGTGTAAAATATTCATATCTTTTTTTGCTTGTCGTATCTTTTCTTTTGGCACACTGGCTCCCTGTGCGAACGATATCGTTTATTGTATTTGCAGGTGTCTTTAATTTTGGACTTCTGATATTTCTTATGTACTATCTCTTTATAATTGCCAACACAAAAGACCTTATGGGGAGGTTTAGGAACAGCCTCTTTTCCAACATAGTGATGATTACCGCAACGGTGTTTATATGTGCGCTTTTTGTACTTGTCATTCTCGGATTTTTATTCCCACACCTATGAAATACAGTCTGTTCTTAAAAAATGATTACGATATAAAACCGCCCAACGTTTTTCATGAAACGCTCGCTGATGTTGAGACAAAAGACGAAATTGAACAGAACCTTAAAAATGCATCACAAAACGATATCGGAAGAATCCTTTCAAACCTTACAA
Organism: uncultured Gammaproteobacteria bacterium; assembly: GCA_964619475.1. Classification (GTDB taxonomy): domain Bacteria; phylum Patescibacteriota; class Microgenomatia; order UBA1406; family GWC2-37-13; genus JAKBEU01. The sequence continues at coordinate 12,770 of CAZUEQ010000013.1, forward strand.
CATCAATAGAGGGCCTCAGTCCTAAAGAAGTTTCAAAAAGAATAGATTATTATGGTTTTAATGAGGTAGTGGCACAGGAACGAAAACCGTTTCTTATTCAGTTTCTCCTCACCTTTAATAATCCTCTCACTCTTCTTCTTTCTTTCCTTGTTCTTATTTCGTTCATAACGGGAGACATGAGAACCGCCATTGTTGTTTCCATGATGATATTAATAAGCGTGCTTCTCAAATTCGTCCAAGAGACACAGGCGTTTAATGCAGCGGAAAAGTTGAAAAAAATGGTCCGTACCACCTCTGCAGTCATACGAAAAGGGGAGATAAGGGAGGTGGGACTTAAAAAAATTGTTCCCGGAGATATTATTTCCTTGTCAGCAGGAGACATGATCCCCGCTGACGTGCGACTTATTCGCAGTAAGGATTTGTTTATCAATCAGTCCTTATTAACGGGGGAGGCTATTCCCGTTGAGAAGCATGCTGAGACTCAAACAAAAGGCAGTAGCGTGCTTGAACTTACAAATATCTGCTTTTCGGGGACCAATGTGGAAAGCGGTATGGCAACTGCAGTTGTGCTTACAACGGGAGTAAACACCTATTTTGGCAACCTTGCGGAGAGTATTGTAGGACAACGGGAAAGAACAAGTTTTGATAAAGGAGTTGACCAATTCACTTGGCTTATGATCCGCTTTATGCTCATCATGGCCCCTTCCGTTTTTCTTATTAACGGATTCATAAAACACAACTGGTGGGAAGCCTTCTTGTTTAGTATTTCCGTTGCGGTCGGACTTACCCCTGAAATGCTTCCAGCAATAGTCGCCATAAATTTATCCAAAGGTGCCATTTCTCTTTCCAAAAAAAAGGTCATCGTAAAACGTCTTAACTCCATTCAAAATTTCGGAGCGATAGATATACTATGTACCGACAAAACGGGAACACTCACTCAAAATAAAGTTGCCGTCATAAAAAATATCAATATCAAAGAAGAGGATGATGAAAAAGTACGATTGTTTGGATATTTAAACAGTCTGTATCAAACGGGTTTTCGAAATTTGCTCGATAGTGCGATACTTGCTTTTTCCGAACAAAAAAACATGCATGCGTTTACGAGAGACCAGTTCACTCGCATTGATGAAATCCCTTTTGATTTTTTGAGGAAACGATTGTCGGTAGTTATTGAAGACGAAAAAAATAAACACATGATCGTATGTAAGGGTGCGGTTGAGGAAGTAGTAAGTCTTTGCAATACCTATGAAATTCACGGAACAAAGCACGCTCTTACCGTGCAAACAAAAAAAACTATTCAGGAAATAAGCCGGAAATATGCTGAGGACGGATACCGAGTCATTGCCATTGCATCAAGACAAATTGATGACAAGAAAAAAAGATACGACAAGGCAGATGAGCATCATATGAGTTTTGTCGGATTCATTACGTTTCTTGATCCTCCGAAAGAATCCGCCAGGCGAGCGATTGCGGAGCTGCAAAAAAACGGAATAACGGTAAAAGTCCTTACCGGAGATAATGAACTTGTCACAAAAAAAATCTGCTCGGAGGTAGATCTGGCAAATTCGGGAATACTCCTTGGGGGTCAAATCGAAAAAATGAGTGACGAAGAACTGCAAAAGGTTATTGATAAAACAACCATATTTGCAAAATTATCTCCGGAACATAAAAAAAGAATTGTCAAAGCGCTTCAAAAAGAACATCACGTCGTCGGCTTTTTGGGAGACGGAATAAATGATGCACCAGCTCTTCGCAGTGCAGATGTTGGCATATCAGTCAACAGTGCAGTTGATATCGCTAAAGAATCGGCGGATATGATTTTACTTGAGTCCAGTTTGCAGGTATTGTCAGACGGCGTCATTGAGGGAAGGAGGGTGTTTGGAAATATTTTGAAATATATAAAGATGGGGGCAAGTTCCAATTTTGGAAACATGTTCTCGGTTATCGGCGCAAGTATTTTTGTTCCTTTTCTTCCGATGGCTCCTCTCCAGGTGTTGACAAATAATCTTCTATATGACGTTTCTCAGACCGCAATTCCGTCAGACACTGTTGACGATGAATACCTTACAGAACCAAGAAAGTGGGATATTGGAAAAATAACCCGCTTCATGACCTTCATCGGTCCTGTCTCTTCCGTATTTGATTATCTGACCTTCTTTATGATGCTCTTTGTTTTTAATGCATGGAACAAACCTCAACTGTTTCAGACAGGATGGTTTGTGGAGTCGCTCCTTACTCAAACACTTATCGTTCACGTTATTCGCAGTAAAAAAATTGCTTTTATACAAACATGGGCAAGCAAACCACTTTTTGCAACAACGCTTGTCGTCATGTTTACAGGTATCGCACTCACCCTCTCTCCGCTTGCGTCGGCATTTGGATTCGTAACGCTTCCTCTACTGTATTGGCCGCTTCTTATTCTGATGCTCACTTCCTACGTCCTTCTTACTCAAATCGTTAAAGCGTGGTACTCAAAAAAATACGGTTATTATTAGGCCAGGTATTCTTCAAGCTCCTGTTTATTATGCCGGTGATGCGTATTGATATAACGGATGGTTCCTGACTTTGTCCTGAGCACCATGGAATGCGAAATAATATAGTCGTTCTTGACAATAATCCCAGGGAGAAGGGGACCGTCAATAACTCCGGTTGCAGTGAAGGTGAGGTTCTTGCCTTTAGCTAAGTCTTCAGCGCAATATATTTTTTTTAAATCTTCAATTCCCATCTCAAACGCTTCCTTTTCTTCTTCCTTATTTCGGGGGGTAAATCTACAGAAAAGTTGTCCGCCAAGTGTCTTCACGGGAACCGCCGCCAAGACTCCCTCTGTACTTCCTCCTGTTCCCATAAGCATGTCTATTCCCGATTCAGGAAAACAGGTGGCAATAGCGCCCGCTACATCACCATCTGTAATAAGTCGTACCCGTGCTCCGACAGCCCTAATTTCATCAATTAGTTTCATATGGCGCTCTCTATCTAGCACCATTACCGTCAACTCCTTCACATCTTTCCCAATTGCTTTCGCAGTCTTTATCACGTTGTCTGAAACAGATGCGTCTAGATCTATAATGCCACTTGCCGCTTTTCCGACGACTATTTTTTGTACATAAGTGTCCGGAGCCCGAAGGAGTGAGCCGGCAGTTCCTGCAACAACTACCGCAAGAGCATTATATCTCCCGTGGGCGACACTGTCCGTGCATTCAAGTGGATCAACTGCAATATCCATCTCAGGACCAGACCCTTTTCCCACTTTTTCACCATTAAACAATTCCGGGGCTTTATCTTTTTTTCCTTCGCCGATAATGATTTTTCCATTGAATTCAATTTGATTAAATCGGTTTCTCATCTGTTTTACTGCCGCGCCATCCGCCGCCATTTTATCTCCCCGCCCAATCCACTGTGAAGAGGCAATTGCAGCAGCTTCCGTAACACGAACAAATTCAAGAGCAAGGTTTCTGTCCATAAGAAGAATGTAATTATTAAATTAATAATAGATACACATGAACTATACAAATATTCCAAGGATTAATCAAATTTATGCCTTGGCTGCTTTATCAGCTGGTGAAGGGTCTATACGGAGAATTTGTTCAAAAACATCCTGTTCCAGCCCTCTTATGCTGTCATGTTTAAAGTAGGCTTGAATAAGGAATAAGAAAAGGGAAAAGAGAATAAAGGAAGTAATAAATTCGGGTTCAACACTACTGTTATTTAACGGCTTTTTTTGTTCCACGCGTTTATTATTTGTCTTTGTATTAGCCCCCAATACTGACCCATCTGTTTTTACCTTTGCCGCTTCCCCTCCTATTTGAAAGGGAAGGGAAACGGTGTTTGATTCCACCAGTTCTCCCGACCTTGAATATGAGTCTGCCACAAATCGTGCCACATAGTTTCCTGAAGGAATTTCATTTGGAATTTGGAGACCGAAGGTCATCTCTTTTTTTGCGTGGGGCGTGACTTCTGAAAAAGGAAACGATTCCGCAGCAAGGAGATTTCCTGCTTCATCTACAATATCCTGATAAAGGTGGGTGTTGAGAGACGTTCCTTCTCCATTATTCGTAATCGATGCATCGTATGTAATCACATCATTTGGCAAAACATGCGTTCCCACGTTATGAGAAATCGAGAGAGAAAGATTGGGAAGACGTGTATCTGTATAGTTGGCACCACTAGTGTCACTGTCGTTTGAAGGCGCATCTTCAACCAGATGTGCCACCGACATAGTATTGTTGGCAAGATTTAACTCGGAATCGCTTGTTTTTATTTCTGCAGATGTAAGAAGACTTGTTCCGTTTTGGGTATCTGTGCCAACAGTACTTTTCAGTGCGAACGATTCGCTCGCTCCGGCAGGAAGGTGGGCAAGAGTATATGTTGCATTCCCTTGAGTGAGCCGTTCCTCTTGAGGAAAAGAGACGTTCACCATAACGTTTCGCGCATCCTCATGTCCGATATTTTCAAATGTAAGTGTGTAGGTGAGCTCTTCTCCCCGATGCACGGTCTTTTTACTTTCAGAAAGACGGATCGTAAGGTCGGGGCGAGCAACGACCAGGTTTCCATTCCATGTTCCCAGCACCGTAATAACCGGTTGGAATATTTTACTGTTTACTATCGTTGAGTTAATAAAGTTAACAACACGCGTTGCCGCGAATGCTATTCCTGTTTTCATCGCGGAACCAACCGAAGTGGTGCCATTGTTTCCCGTATCTGAAGTCGCGTTTGCCTGCACGAAGACATGCGCATCACTGCTCGAAAAAGCCGCATCTTCAGATACACACTCAGAATTTGAAGAGGTAGGTAGCATATCCCATCCAACAATCGAGCCATTCCACGTCCCAATATTTTCAATACCCACCTGGTAATCGTATACAGAGGTAAATGTGCTATTTACATAAGTAGTATTTGAAGCATAAGATACGGCGTTTCCTGTTGTCAGGGTCGCATCTCCACCGTTTATTGTCTGGGTGTTATTTCCTGTGATAGCGCTTGACGTAATCTGTGAATCAACAACGGCTTGATTATTAGTATTTGCAGGAAGAGGGAGGTGAGGGATTTCCGATAATGATTCATAGAACCTTTCTAAGTTTGGTACGATAATGTCTCCGTTATAATCCCCGTTTATCACGATGAACGCGAAAAGGGTAGAAGAGGAGAGAATGTTTGAATTGACAAAAGTCACAAGTTGTATGACAGCTGTTGCGTTTCCCGTTTGAATTGCCGCATTCCCAAGGGGCATAATGATTACGTTCCCTCCCGTACTTGCAGAGGCATTTGCTTCAATAGTTACGTCACCTTGTTGCAAAAGAACCACAGGGGTAGATGTACATGTTCCTGAGTTGTTCTGTACTTCATTCCACAAAGCGCTCAGATCGATATTTTGAATGCCTGAGTCTCCGTTGACAACAACTACAGGAACGGCGATCTGCGAGTTTGTAGCATCTCCGTTTACTATCGTAACCCCCTCAACAACAGCAGTCGCATTTCCTGTTGTAATATTTGCCACTCCCAACACCGAAGAGATTGTTTTGTTATCCCCCGTCTCGCTTATTGAGTTTTGCGTCGATGAAACAGTCGCGCTATTTATTTCTTCTTCCAACATTAATGGAGGACTTATCTTAACTTCCTCTTCCGTTGAAGATGAAGAGGGCGCATTCTCTTCCATCACAGACGGTGCCTCAGATGGAGAAGGGTCTGGGGACGGACCCACCTCGACAGCTTCTGGGGAAATAGCAGGCGGAGGACTCACCTCAGAAGTCGGCACTACCCCCGAAGGTTCAGGAGAGGGCGGCACTTCATTTGTCTGCTGCGGACTCCCCCCTTGTTGACTCTCCTCTACAGTAGGCACTGGTGAGGGAGAAATTTCCTCCTCAGCCCTACAAAAAAGGGGGAAGGGGAACGTAAGAAAACCGATTAAAATAATCGAAAAGAATTTTTTTCCCAACCGCCATTTTTTTATATCAATCACACAAGTATTCATTCCGTTGCGCTATTAATAAAAGGCTAAAAAGCCTAGGCCGGGGGAGGAAAGCCGCGCGCGCGAAACACTCACAACACTCCCCCCCCGTCTATACACAGACTGGCGCAAATGAATAATCAGCGCCATTGTGTATTCACCACTGTCCATGATCTGGATTGTGAAAGAGCACTTCCAGAAGTGATTCCCATAGAGCTAGTTCCACTTCTATCGGTTACAATAGCTCTACTGTCATCATCCGCATACGCTTGAGTCGACGCTGTACCTGCTTGTATATTTAACCCTGTGTCAGCTATAGTTCCAGATGCGTTCTCTACTGTTGCAATATTTCTCAGGTTAGTACGACAGGTGTTACATCCAACACCCGTGTTTGCAACAACCAACGATCCAGACTGTGCTGTCGAATTTCCTGTGTTGATCGCCATTGTCGCGTTACTCCCTGTTGTCTCTGCAAGAACAAAAGAATCATCTACTGCAGTACCTGCTGTTACCGCTGATTGTGTTTGCTGATTTCCCCCTGTATACGCCTCGGCTGTCGAACCGTTGTTAATTATCGCAACGTTCGTTGTGCTTGTCGGGCGATACTGAAACCAAGCCGCTGAAGGAAAGGCCATGAGCAGAAACAATGAAGCGGTGAGCAATATTCCAGTAATTTTCCTCATACTTCTCACCCCCTCTCGACGAGTCATAACTTGTAACCCCCGTCCCTCATTCTGCCCTCATTCTAGGCTCACCTATCGACATATCAGTGATATTTGTCATAAAAGACGCGTGATATGAATCACACTTCTATTGACATTTGTAATTTGATATACTTTAGCTCAGTGAATCAAGTAAAACCCAATCTTGATACATTCTTCAAAAACTATAAAACCCTTCTCTTGAAAGGGAAAACTGTTTTTATCGGTGGAGACGAATCCCATGTTTCATATATCTATTATCTAAAACGGGGAATTGCGAAACAATACGCCGTTTCAAGCAGGGGAGACGAGGTCGTTCTCAATATGTTCCGCCCAATCAGTTGCTTTCCTCTTGTTCATCTTTTCCCCTCCATTCAAAATCATAGTTACTTTGAAACAGTTTCCAACGTCGAACTCATACGGGCACCCATTAGCGAATTTCTCCTTTTCCTTAAGGGAAACCCCCTCATACTGCTTGACCTTGCTGAAATACTTGCGCATGCATTCTATGACACCTCAAACATGATCGAGTGCTTTATGTTGGGACGCGCCCATAACAGAGTAGTTATGGCTCTTCTTATATATGCGCGGAAATTCGGTGAATGTACAAACAAAGGGGAACGCATCATCAACATGCCGCTCACTCATAAAAATATTGGAGCACTCGTTGGCCTTACCCGAGAAACAGTAAGCCGCGAAATGGAACACCTTGAACGGAAAAAAATTGTCACAAAAAGGAACGGCCTTGTATGTATTTCCAATATGAGGGGCCTCATTGATGAAACGCTCCTTCTCTAAGAAAATGTCATTGCAATCGAAAAACTCATTAGGTAATATGAAGGGTAGACGATCTCAGTCAGTCTGCCCCGCAAAAGGAGACAGATTACTTATTTTCAAAGA
>CAZUEQ010000014.1:0-19477 GCA_964619475.1 uncultured Gammaproteobacteria bacterium
AAATACTTGTTATATCCTTCGCTTTTTCTGAATTCTTCCCCAATAATTTCGAACATATTGTTAGAAGTGATATTAGTTAATGACATAGCATTAGCATAATACATCAACCACTCTATGTGCAAATGTTCGTGCTCTTTTATGGCATATATGAGTTTTAGGTATCAAATACTTTTCAACAAAAACTGAGAATTTGCTTAATGTTTATTTCTCTGGTATTGTGATCCTATGACAACACAATACAGTTGGTACTCAAAACTCATTAAACCGTCCTGGGCGCCGCCCTCTTATCTCTTTGGACCCGTCTGGACATTTCTTTATGTTCTGATTGCGATTTCGTTCGGAAGCGTGTTTGTAAAGTTGTTCCAGGGGAAGATTCCATTTGTTGTGGCATTGCCGTTTATCCTTAATCTTATTTTCAATCTTACCTTCACCTATTTTCAGTTCGGATTGAAGAATAACGAGTTGGCAGCGATAGATGTAATCTTGACGCTTGCAACTCTTATTTGGGCGATGGTAGCGATATATCCATTCGCACACTGGATTACTTATATGCAAATCCCTTATGTCATGTGGGTCTCATTTGCAACAGTGCTGCAACTTACCGTGACCTATTTAAATAGATAAGTCTATTTAAATTCCTTCATACAGTTCACGAGATAGTCTATTTCCGCTTGGGTGTGAGTCGCGCTTATCTGGATGCGAATCTCATCGCGCCCTTTCGCAACCACTGGATAACTGATGTTCGTAACGAGAATGTTTTTGTCAAAAAGGAAATCCACAAGTCCTCTTGTTTTGACGGGGTCACCGATAAGGACAGGTTGAATGGCATGAGTCGACTCCGCTGCGAATACGAACCCTGCCGCTACTACTTGTTTTTTGAAATACGCGGTGTTGTCGCGGGACGATTGCAGCAATTTTTTTCCTTCCTCACTATCTACTATCTGTACTGACTTCAAAGCTGCGCCAGCAGTGCCGGGAGAAATAGAATTGGAATAGATATAAGTGGCTGACGACTCACGCAGATAGTTGATTATCTGCTGATTCGCAACAACATATCCGCCATCAGACCCGAGGCCTTTTCCGAATGTTCCAACGAGGACGTCCGCTTTCGCTCCCTTTAGCTCTTCAACACCGCGGCCTGTTTCCCCACACGAGGCAACGCCGTGGCAGTCGTCCATAACAAGAAGGACGCCGAGTGGATATTCACTGTCAAACTTGTCAACGATAGTTCTCATCTCGTCCAACTTCTGATATTCCCCAAGCATGCTAAACACCCCGTCTGTGACGACCAGTACTCGGGAATATTTTCCTTTATTTGAGGAGAGAACATTTGTCAGACTTTCCATGTTCATGTGTTCGAATACGACGCGTTGTTCTTTGGGCAAGTTCGCAAGGCGGATTCCGTCAATGATACTGCGGTGATTGAGCGAATCCGAGACAACAAGAACGTCATTTGTCACTTTCGAATCTTTGCTTTGTCCACTGATAAGACAATAAAGGACTGCGAGGTTTGCCGCAAATGCAGAAGAGAAGACCATAGCGTCGTCCCGTCCATGGAACTTTGCAACGGCGTGTTCTAAGTCACGGTGTATTTTCATTGACCCTGATACGAAGCGAACCGCTCCCGGTCCTGCACCGTATTGTTGGGAGGCGGCATGTTCTGCTTCTTTCACTTCTGCGTTGTGACGGAGTCCAAGGTAATCATTTGAATTAAAAATAGTGACGTCTTTGCCGTCTATTTTTGCAACGGTGGGGGAGGAGAATGACTCGATAATGCGCTCATTCCGTTTTGAGGTTTTCACGCCATCAATGCGTGCGACTTCGCTGTCTAGTATTGAGAGAAACTGTTGTGTTGCCATAGTGAAAAAAATTATTTTTGTAACTTAACTTTTAATCCTTCATACATTGTTTTCGTCATTTTCGGTAGGTCAAATTTCGCCCTCCAACCCCAATCTTTCCGTGCTTGAGAATCGTCAATTGACTGTGGCCATGTTTCGGCAATCTTTTGGCGTTCATCGATTTTATAGTCATACGTAAAGTCGGGAACAAGTTTTTTGAGTTCTTCCCCAAGCTCCTTCGGCGTAAAGCTTATTGCTCCGAAGTTATAGCTTGTGCGTATCGTGATATTCTCAACAGGCGCTTCCATGAGTTGTATCGTTCCGTCGATTGCATCGTCGATATACATCATAGGAAGGCGGGCATCATCTTTCAGGAAAATGCTGTAATGTTTCTCATTTATCGCTCCGTAAAAGATATGGACGGAGTACTCAGTGGTGCCGTCCCCTGGAGGCGCTTTGTATCCCGTCAGACCCGGATAGCGGAGTGAACGCACGTCCACGCCCCATTTCAAGTTGTAGTATTGACACAGAAGTTCTCCCGCAACCTTGTTGACGCCGTACATTGTCGTCGGTTCAAGGATGGTGTGTTGTGGGGTATTAACTTTCGGGGTCGTGGGACCGAATGCGGCAATCGATGAGGGCCAGAATACTTTGAGTTTATATTTCACTGCCAGATCAAGAATATTTTTGAGTCCCCCTAAATTCACTTCCCATGCCAGTTGCGGGTTTTTTTCACTTGCAACAGACAAGAGTCCCGCCAAATGGTAGACCTCGGTGATACCGTGTTTCTCGATTATTTTGGACAGGGTTTCCGTGTCGCGGATGTCGGCTTTCTCCACAATCGCTTCAGAGTCGGCAACCGCCTTATGGCTTATTGCGACAAGCGAACCCTTTGGGTATTTTTTTGATAATGCAGCTATTAAATCACTCCCGACAAGTCCGAAAGCTCCCGTCACCAGTATTTTTTTCATGAGAAGTAAAAAAATGATAATAGGGGTTCTAACTCACATCATACTATACGGACTGCATATTTAGGTATAATAGAGTCATGATTCTTGACAAGCAATCATTTTTCCTGCTCGGGATTAAGGGAACCGCAATGTCTAATATCTCGGTCATGCTTAAGCAAATGGGGAAGCTGGTGACGGGAGTTGATGTTGTCGAAGAATTCATTACCGACAAAGTACTGCGGGATAATGAAATCTCCTATTCGACCGATTTTAACGATCTGTCCCAGATAAACAACTGCGACGTCCTTGTCTATTCCGCAGCCCACCAGGGAGAAGAAAACCCGCTGGCACTTGAAGCTAAAAAACAAGGCAAGCTCGTTGTCTCCCAGCCTGAACTTATAGGAGAATTGGTGCAACGGTACAAGACCTCAATTGCCGTTGCCGGCTGTCACGGAAAGACGACAACAGCCTCACTTTGCGCCTGGGCACTCACCAAACTTGAGAAAAATCCGGGGTTTCTTATCGGTGCCCCGACCTTCAACGGTTTTGGGGGAGGGGGCATGTCTTATTCCGACTACTTTGTTATTGAGGCTGACGAATACGGAGTCCATCCACCCGTCAACAAGACCCCGAAGCTCCTTTTTCTTCATCCGACCTACACCCTCTGCGCCAATATAGATTTTGACCACCCAGATGTATATAGTAGTCTTGAGGATACGAAAAAGACCTTTCTGCAGTTCTTTTCACAGGCTAAACACCTTATTTTGTGCGCAGATGATCCCGTTTTAGCCTCGTTACTGCCCGTTGCTCACTCGTCAGTCATCACATATGGCCTGGAGTCAAAATATGACTACTATGCGGAAGACATCCAGTTTGAGCCTGACAGGACACATTTCACCGTACGTAATAAAAAAACCGTTTTAGGCACGTTTACCACACAATTGTTCGGGGAAAAGAATGTGCTCAATGCGCTCGGCGTCATTGCTCTTTTGTTTGAGCTCGGATTTGCCTCTTCGGAGATTCAGACAGCTTTGCTTGGATTTACAGGTGCAAAACGACGTTTTGAGCTTGTCTGGACGGATAAGAACACCTATCTTTTCGATGATTACGGACATCATCCGGCGGAAATTGAGGCAACAATTGAAGCTGTCAGAAGCCGCTTTGAGGGGAAAAAAGTCCATGTCCTCTTCCAGCCTCACACGTACTCACGCACAGCCTCGTTGAAAGACGAATTCGCAACTGCCCTTTCTAAAGCTGATTTTGCCTATGTCCTGCCTATTTTCCCCTCAGCTAGGGAGCGGAAAGAGCTGTTTAACATAAGCTCAAACGACATAGCGTCATCGGCCAAAAGTGGGCATGTTGTTGCCTATGAAGGACCGGGTGCCACCCTCTCCGGTTTAGCCTCAAACGTGAAAAGGGGAGACGTCGTCCTGACGATGGGTGCGGGGGATATTTACAAGCTAAAAGATGGTATAATTGACGTACTCAATGAAACACAAAATTGAAGAATTAGTAGGGGAGGGGCGAGTGCGGGAAAATGTCGATCTTTTCCCCTATCTTTCGATGCGGCTCCATACAGAGGCTCAGTATTTTTTTGAAGCTAAAACTGCCCAGGATCTCCTGAATGCATACCGCGTCTGTAAACAAAATAACATCCCTTTTTTTCTGCTCGGGGGAGGAACGAATGCCGTGTTCAAAGCCTCACGCGTTGAAGGACTTTTAGTGAAGAATTCGTATAGCGAAATTACGACACTTTCTTCGGATGATACCTCTTCTCTTGTGATGATTGCCTCAGGTACGCCGACCTCCCTTGTCGTCTTAAAAACGGTTTCGGCGGGACTGGGAGGATTTTCCTATCACAGGGGGCTGCCAGGTCAGATTGGAGGAGCGATATATATGAACTCCAAATGGACAAAGCCGTTTTCCTACATCGGTGACAATTTGGTTGAAGCGACGCTTATCGACACGGAGGGAAACTTGATAAAAGTAGATAAGGCATACTTTAAATTCTCCCACGGCTATAGCATTCTCCAAGGGACGCACGAGATACTTGTTGATGCCACATTTAAGCTTCCAAAACAGGACAAAGCAACTCTTTCCGCTCAGGCAGAGGGCGCATTCTCCTACCGAAAAAAAACACAGCCCGTCGGTGGTGCGACATGCGGATGTTTTTTCCGGAATATCACTGAAGAAGAAAAAACGTCTCACAATCTTCCCTATCGATCGGCAGGATACCTTATCGACAAAGCGGGAATGAAAGGATATTCAATTGGCGGATTTAGCGTATCCGACACACATGCAAACTTTATTATCAATTCCGGAAAAGGTGAGGCACGCCCAGAAGACCTTATGGCGCTTGTTGCAACCATAAAGGAGAAGGTAAGAAGCAAATTTGGCATTATACTGAAAGAAGAAGTTGAATTATTTTAAAACTCAAAAAAACTATGAAAACAATGGAAGACGCCTATGTTATCCGGGGAGGAAAACCCTTGAAAGGATTCGTACAGTTGTCGGGTGCAAAAAACGTTGCGCTCAAAACGGTTATTGCAGCGCTTTTATTTAAAGGACCGGTTGAACTGCACAATATTCCTGAAATCCGCGACATAGACGAGCTTATCCACCTTTTGGAACTGTTGGGAGCAAAAACAGAGCGCAAAGAGGAGTCACTTCGTATTGATGCAACAACGCTTAGCACACATGAGGTTGATATGTTGCACGGATCCAAAATCCGCACGTCGTTTCTTTTGTTTGCCCCACTTTTGTATCGTTTCGGAAAGGCCTCAATCCCTAATCCCGGAGGATGCAGGATAGGAGCCCGGCCCATTGACCGAATTGTGAATGGGATGAAAAATCTTGGTGTAAAAGTGAATTATGAAAGTGAAACGGGATACTACAATGCAACGCTTTCCGGAAAGCCAAAGGGCTCTTACGTATTCGAAAAACCGTCCCACACGGGAACGGAATTTATGATAATGCTTTCTGTTTTTTGTGAAGGAGTCACAAAAATTGAAAATGCCGCACTCGAGCCGGAAATCGACGATCTTATCGCATTCCTCAATGAAGGAGGAGCAAAAATTAAACGAGAGGGAACTTCTCTACTTGTGACAGGTGTTGAGTCTCTGTCGCAGAAAAAACCTTACAAAATAATGGCTGACCGTAATGAAGCGGTAACGTATGCCATATTGGGTCTTATCACAGGGGGAGATGTAACGGTGAGTTTTGTTGCGGACTCCGAATTTATGACATTTGTCTCTGCCGTGAAACAGGTTGGTGGAGGGGTAGAAAAAACCGATAAAGGATGGAGATTCTTTGCAAAAGGACCTCTTTCCGCTTCACAAATTGTGACCGATGCACATCCTGGCTTTATGACCGACTGGCAACCCAACTGGGCAGTTCTTATGACTCAGGCACAGGGCGTCTCAACAATTCATGAACGTGTGTTTGAGAACAGATTTGCCTATGTTGCGGAGTTACAGAAGTTGGGCGCTAGAATAGAGTTTGATACGACAAAAGTAGAAAATCCGAAGGATTACTATTTCTTCAATTACGACGATAAAAAAGAATATAAACAGGCAATAAAAATATTCGGGCCGCAGAAGCTTCACAACGGTGTGCTCACGGTGAGCGACTTGAGAGCTGGCGCAACCCTTGCCATTGCAGCGCTCCTCACGCCCGGCGAGTCGGTTGTCAACGGAGTCTCTATAATGGAAAGAGGATACGAAAAATTTATTGAAAAGGTTATTAATTTGGGAGGCGACATAAAAAGACTATGAGGATACATACGACTCTTATTCTTGCGGCGGGAGACGGGGACAGATTTTTGCCGTTAAAAGACAAAATGAGATTCCGCTTCAATGGCGTCCCTCTTATCAGAATGATTGTTGAGTACGCAAAAAAGATTTCTGAAACGGTTATTGTCGTATGTAGTGAACAGAATATCGACAAATTAAAAACTGATCTTGAGGGGACAAACATAACATATGTCGTCCAACAGGGAAATGTCGGAGGAATGGCTGATGCCGTTTTGTCTGCCGGATCTTTCTTAACTCAAGACGTTCTTGTCCTTAACTCGAATGACCTGTTTGATTTTGACTACTTGGAAAAAATGATTAAGGAAACGCAATATAAACATGCTGAGTTTGGTTTCCTTGCACAGGAACGAGAAGCTTATTTCCCTGGAGGATATGTCGTATTTGAAGGAGATCTTCCTGTTGCCATTATGGAGAAGCCAGAGCCCGGCAATATCCCTTCCCACTTCGTGAAATTGACTGCAGATTATTTTCCCCATCCTCAACTGTTTATCGAATTACTAAACAGTGAAAAAAAAGGAGACGACCAATACGAAAAGGCGCTCTCTCTCATTTTGAAGAAAAAAAATGCCGTTTGTATGAAATATACCGGCGAATGGGTGACAATAAAGTATAGCTGGCAGGTGCTTGACGTGCAGGACTACGTATTTAAGAAATTGACAAAACAACATATAGATTCCTCTGCACATATTCATAAGACAGCACTCTTGGACGGCGCGGTCCATATCGGAAAAAATGTTACGGTGGGTGCATATGCAAAACTGTCAGGGCCCAGTTATGTAGAAGACGGCGCGATAATTGGCGATTACAGTCTTGTGAGAAACAGTACCGTCGGACAGAACGCGCTTATCGGGTCGGGGTGTGAAGTTGCTCGGTCTCATCTTTCTTCTGGGGTTATGTTGCATCGCAACTACGTTGGTGACTCTGTCCTGTCCGAAAATGTGCTTATGGGTGCAGGAGCCGTTACCGCCAACTTCCGTTTTGATAAAAAGGCAGTAAGAACCCCTATTAAAAATCAGCTGGTTGACTCGGGACGTGCCAAATTTGGACTTATTGCGGGAAGTAATGTTAAAATCGGAGTGAACTCGATCCTGCTGCCGGGAATAAAGCTTGCAGAAGGTACGCTTGTCATGCCGGGCGAAGTTGTATCGAAAGACAAATAACTATGAAAAAAATTACCGTGATGGGAGGAGGAACGGGGACATTTGTGACACTAAGTGGATTGAAACAGTTCCCCATTGACTTGGGAGTTATTGTTAACATGATGGACTCAGGAGGATCAACCGGGAGGCTTCGCGTACAACTCGGAGTATTGCCGCCGGGAGATATACGCCAGTGTTTTGTAGCGCTTTCTGAAGCTCCTGAATTATGGCGCAAACTGTTTCTGTATCGGTTTGAAAACGGCGATCTTGAAGGTCATAACTTCGGCAACATATTCCTCTCGGCACTTGAAAAAGTGTCGGAAAATTATGACGAAGTATTAAAGACCGTCGGATATGTTCTCAAAACAAAAGGTTCCGTTTTGCCCGTTACGTATGAAAAGACGCAGCTGTGTGCAGAGTATGAAAGCGGAGTCGTGGTGCAGGGGGAAGGGAATATCGACGAAAATATCTCGGAAAAAACCCGCATAAAAAAAGCATTCCTTGAACCCTCCGTTTCCGCAAACAAAAATGCAGTTGACCGTATTCTTGAGTCTGACATGATTGTCATAGGACCTGGAGACCTGTACACAAGCATTATTCCACTTCTCCTTGTTGACGGGATTGCCGAGGCCCTGAAAAAAACCCATGCAAAATTGGTATATGTTGTCAACCTGATGACAAAATCAGGCCAGACGAATGGCTATAACGTCTCTGATCATGTGAACGATTTGGAGCGTTATATCGGGCGAAAGCTTGATTATGTATTGGTGCATAATGGCAAAATTGAACGCAGTATTGTAAAATGGTATGTATCGCATCATGAACAACAGGTAAACGACGACATCGGGAGTGACAGTCGCGTTATCCGCTTAGAGTTGGCCGACAATACCATTGTCACGGCACACAAATCAGACGCTCTTGCGAGGAGCATTTTGCGTCATGACAGCAAAAAGCTTGCCGATGCTCTTGTTAATCTTATCGACACATTATGATAAAAAAACACACAATCTCAATCAAACACGCATGGGACGGAGTCGTTTGGGCGCTTTCCACTCAACCCAACTATAGAATCCACTTTTTCCTTTCGTTGCTTTCCATTGCAGGCGGCATAGCGTTTCATATCTCGAAAGCAGAGTTTTTGATAATCGGTGTGCTTATCGTGATGGGACTCAGTATTGAAACGGTAAATACGTCTATTGAAGAGACATGTGATGCGATTGATGGCAGCATACGCCCTGACATAAAAATAGCGAAAGACGTTGCGGCTGCTGCAATGCTTATATTTGCGTTAGGGGCAACCGTTATCGCAGGCTTCATATTCGTTCCTTATATTATTTCTTTATTTATCTAAATGTCAGCATATTTATTCGCCACTTTTGTCGCTTTTATTCTCAACTTTGCCCTCATTTTTCCATTCATCCACCTGTTGTATCGAGTAAAGATGCAACGGAGAGTACAGACGACAAAAGACGCATTTAACAACACGACTCCTATTTTTGATAGGCTTCACAATCACAAGCAGGGAACGCCTGTCGGGGGAGGGATTTTGGTTATTGTTACCACCGTCTTGCTGTATGCAGTTTTCCTTATTGCCGCCTTTATTTTCAAAAAACCGATGCAGGCAAATTATCCCGCATTCGGATCGGAAATAAAAATAATTCTTTTCACCTTTATCGGATTTGCGCTTCTTGGCGTGTATGACGATTTGTCCAAAATGTTCAGATGGGAACAGACGCATTTTTTCGGACTTCGCCTTCGGCACAAGTTAATCCTTGAAACAATACTTGCACTTGTTGCATCATACTGGCTTTTCATGGAGCTGAAGATTGATATTATGCATGTTCCGTTTTTTGGGGTGTACAAACTCGGATGGTGGTATATTCCGTTTGCCACATTTGTCATTGTCGCATTTTCCAACGCAGTAAACATCACCGACGGACTCGACGGATTATCAAGCGGGGTGCTGATGATTGCGCTTGTTGCGTACTGGGCAATAGCACGGTCCATAATTGATATGCCAACGGCATTGTTTGTCGGCATTTGGCTTGGGGGACTGGTCGCATTTCTTTACTTCAATATTTATCCGGCCCGTATTATGTTGGGGGACAGTGGAGCGTTGTCCTTTGGCGCAACGTTTGCAGTTATCGGTCTGGTTCTTGGCAAAGCGTTTGCACTCCCCATGATAGGAGGGGTTTTTGTCCTTGAAATCACAACATCGCTCCTGCAGCTTTTGAGTAAAAAATTCCGAAAAAAGAAGCTGTTCAAGGTGGCACCTTTTCACCTTTATTTGCAAAACAGAGGATGGGAAGAACCAAAAATCGTCATGAGATTGTGGCTGTTGGCAATTTTGTTTGCATTGTGCGGACTCATGGTCGCATTTATGTAAACATGTTATAAATATTTTTTTTGACAGTATGGCAGTAAAAGTAAATACGGAAATTTGTAAAACATGCAAGGATAAGGAAGCGTGTCCTGCGGTTGCCGTTTGTCCGATGGTGGCCCTTGCCCAAAAAGCAGTCGGGCCTCAGGTTGACGCACAAAAATGTATCGATTGCGGCATGTGTACAACCGTCTGTCCCAACGGAGCGTTGACGTTGTAATTTATAATCCTATGAAGGCGCCACAAAAAGATACGTTATTCGGAATGGAAGTGAAAAAGAAAAAGACATGGCTTTCGCACACGGGAATTGAGGGAGTAAACAGATGTAAACGTTGTTTTTATCTGCAGTATAAATACCGCATCTATCCGCCTGAGGGAATTCAGTCCCGTCTGGCAAATCGTTTTGATGTGGTGTTGAAATCGTATTTCGACGGATACAGGCAAAAATCGACTCTTCCTCCCATCGTTAAGGATAAGTTAAAAGGCGTGCTGCAGAATCCTTTCAAAGAAGCGTACTTTCATACCGTTGATGAGAACTACGGGTTTTACGGAAAGTTGGATGAGTGCCTCATAACGGATGGCAAATATGTGCCGGTTGATTTTAAGACCTCAAGCAGCGATCCGCGAGAAAAGGACATTTTTCCCGCCTATCAACATCAGATAGACGAGTATGTGTACCTGTTGCAGAAGAACAGAAAAGAAACGGCAGGGTACGGATATCTGATTTTTTTCTATCCGGATATGGCAGAAACCGTTCATGACGGATTTCCGATGATCACCCATTTTGTCAAAGTCGAGGCACACCCCGAGGCGGTTGACGGCCGCATTGCAAAAGCGATAGAGATCTTAAGTGGGCCGCTCCCTGCAAGCGCCCCTGAGTGTCCCTTTTGCAGTTGGTTTGAAAAAGTGAGAGAATATTACAAATAAAAACTATGTTTCAAAAAATAATAAGAAAAATATATAAAGGCCCACAAAAAAAAGTATATGCATTTATTGACAGTCAGAATCTGAATTTAGGGGTTCAAAGTCAAGGAGCAAAGCTTGATTTCCGCAAATTCAGACAGTATTTAACAATGAAATATTCGGTATCGAAGGCATTCCTTTTTATCGGATATATGAAGGAACACAAAAATCTCTATACCTATCTTGAGGAGTCGGGATACATTTGTATCTATAAAAAAACACTGGAGTACAAAGATAAGAAAGAAACAATCGTGAAAGGGAATATTGATGCAGAACTTGTGCTGAATGCAATGATTGAGTTTCCTCATTATGACAAAGCAATTATCGTATCGGGAGACGGCGATTTTTATCCCCTTATTGACTATTTGAAGAAGAAAAATAAGCTACTTAAAATAATTACGCCGAATAAAAAGTACTCGTCTTTGCTTCTCAAATTCCTGCCATATATCATCAGCATGGAGGCGTAAAGCTGTATAATAAGACGTATGCACTCGTTTATATTCGATTCCTATAACGTCGATCTTACGGGGCGGATATTGTTCTTCCGTTATTCCCTTGACGGGTATTCATTTATTGAGCGCATTGAACTAAGCGAAGCACTTCCAAAAGACGTAAACCAACACCTCATTGACGCTCTTCTTTTCAATCTGCATCTTGCGCTTGGTATTTCCTACTGGAAGTTATTGTGTCCAACCCATATTGAGGTACGAAGCGGCAAGCTATCAAAAAAACAGGCAGCGTTTTGGGACACTATTTATACAGAAGGTTTGGGTGAATTTTACTACCGCAACACAATTGATTTTCGGGGACGGGTATCGTTTCCCTATAGCGAACAATCTTCGTTTGCCCCCTCAAAGTTAACGGTTGGAAAGAGGGAATTGGTCGGTATCGGCGGCGGAAAAGATTCAACCCTCACCTGGGAAATCATGAAGAAAAAGAAAATTGAGGCGATGGGACTTGTTGTTGAAACACAAAAGAAGTTTGGGATGGTAGACAACTTGGTAAAAATTGGAGATATCCCCCTCATTCATATTTCCCGAACAGTTGATCCGCAAGTTACTCATCTTTCAAAACAGCCGGGGTTTTATCGCGGACATGTGCCGATTTCCATGATCTATGCATGGCTTGGTATGGTGATGTGTGTTGCTGGCGGCTTCAAAAGTTTTGTTGCTTCAAATGAAAAAAGTGCGGAAGAAGGAAATATTGAGTATCTGGGTGTGCAGATAAATCACCAGTGGAGTAAAACCATGCGTTTTGAAAAATTATTTTCTGCATACGTAAAACAGTTTATTTCTCCTGACTTAAAATATTATTCTCCCTTACGCAAATTGACTGAACTGGAGATAGTCGGGCAGTTCGTCAAATATCCGAAGTATTTCCCGTTTGTATCCAGTTGCAACAGAAACTTTTCATCGACACACCCTTTAGTTGAAAAACTGTGGTGCGGTGAGTGTGCAAAGTGTGCATTTGCCTTTCTTCTGTTTGCCGCCCATCTTCCCAAAGAACAGGTCATCCAAATGTTTGGAAAAAATATGTTCCAGGACGGACATCTTATTGGCCTGTTCCGCGACCTTGAAGGGCAGGGAGGGATGAAACCGTTTGACTGTGTGGGGACATTTGAAGAGGCACGGGAAGCGCTCTTTATGATTAATAAAAAAGGAGAGTACAAGAAAGACGTTGTTTTTGAAGCGTTGATGAAATAAACACTATGAAAATTTCAGAACTGCAGACGTATAAAAAAATACTTATTTTGGGAATGGGGAAGGAAGGGGCATCTGCAAAGCGTTTTATTGAAAGAGTGGCCCCCGGCTCGGTTGTTGATACTGCTGACATAAAAGACGGCCCGGATTATTTAAAAAAACAAGACGGGGCAAATCTTGTCGTGCGGTCACCCGGAGTGCACACGGAACTAGTGACGAAAAAATACACAACCGCTACCAATCTTTTTTTTGCAAACTGCCCGGGGCAAACAATCGGCGTCACGGGAACGAAGGGCAAAAGCACAACAGCAAGTCTTGTTGCTGCAATGCTGAAAAAGTCCATCCCAGACGTTCGACTGGTGGGGAATATTGGGTGTCCCATGCTTGATGAACTTGGGTCGTCAACCGCGGACACTGTCTTTGTTGTTGAACTTTCCAGTTATCAACTTACCGATATCAACTATTCTCCTCATATTGTCGTTATCGTAAATTGGTTTCCAGAACACCGTGATTTCCACGGATCTTTTGAACTCTATAAACAATCGAAAGAACGAGTACTTTCTTTCCAAACGCCGTCCGACTATTTTATCTTTGATCCTTCCGAGGAACCGGCAAAATGGGGAAGCTTTACGAAAGCACATTGTACGCCGTACGCAACGGATTTTCCCTTTGATGAAAATAAAATACACTTACTAGGACTTCATAACAAAAAAAATATCCAGGCTGCCTTAACGGTTGCACGACTTTACAAGGTCAGTGAAGAAAAAATTGCCGAGGCGGTGTATGGATTTGTGCCTCTCCCTCACCGATTGGAAAAAGTGGGAACTTTCAAAGGGATTACATTTTATGATGATGCAATCTCCACAACCCCCCAGTCAACCATCGCTGCCCTTAACACCTTACACCGGGTTGAAACGATTTTTTTGGGAGGGCAGGATAGGGGATATGAATTTGACGGACTGATAAAAGTATTAAAAGAAAAAAATATAAAAAATATCGTCCTGTTTCCTGACACGGGAAAACGCATAAAGGAAGGTATTACAAAAATGAACGGGTACAGCCCTTCCCTATTGGAAATCAGCGACATGGAGCAGGCGGTGAAATTTGCCTACGAAAAAACAACGCCGGGAGCCACATGTCTCCTTTCAACCGCTTCCCCGAGTTACTCCGTTTGGAAAAATTTTGAAGAAAAAGGAGACTTATTTCAGCAATTTGTTAGATCAATAGGGGAACAACATGAAACAACAAGCAACGGCTAAGCCGGTCCAATCCAGGCGGAACAAAATTCTCGCAACCCTTGTAACCCTTCCTATTCTTCTCTCAATTGGAGGTCTTTTTTTTGTGTTTGAAGCGTCCTACATCCGTGCGTTCTCCGAATTTGGCGACAGTTTTCATTATCTGAAAGTCCAGGCGCTATGGATTGTGCTCGGGACGGCTATTATGCTTATTCTCTCCCTTATCAATTACCACAAACTGTACTATTTTGCGTTTTACTTTATGTTTGCTTCCGTCATTTCCCTTTTTTTGGTGCTGATTCCGGGAGTGGGAACGGCAGTCGGAGGAGCAAGAAGGTGGTTGTTTGGTTTTCAACCGTCAGAGATTGCAAAACTTGCCTCTATTATTTATCTGTCGTCATGGTTTCTCACTAAAGAGCGAAAGCGTTTTTTTTCATTCGTTTTCCTGTTGGGGCTTGTGATGTTTCTTATCATTCTTCAGCCGGATATGGGAACGGCAATTATTATTTTTTGCATAAGCATCATTACCTATTTTCTTGCAGGAGTAGAACTCCGGCATTTACTGCTTCTTATCCCGGCCTCAGCTGGTGGTTTTTTTATTCTGGCAAAAGCAGCGCCTTACCGACTCAAGCGCCTGATGGCTTTTTTTGATCCAAAACTAGACCCGCTTGGTATTACCTATCACATTAATCAGATTCTTATTTCCCTTACCAACGGGGGACTGTTCGGACGGGGGTTTGGCGCATCAAAACAAAAGCATCTCTATCTGCCTGAAGCACACACAGACTCAATTTTTGCGATAGTGGGAGAGGAAATAGGATTTATCGGCGGCGCTTTGGTCATCTGCGCATTTGTCATGCTTATTCTCTATATTTTCCGCATTGCTGAGAAAGCTCCGGACAGATACGGAAGGCTGCTTGCCGGAAGTATTTTTGGATTTTTCGGTATGCAGACTATTGTTAACTTGGGAAGCATGGTACATATTATTCCACTTGCCGGAGTACCACTTCCCTTTATTTCTTATGGAGGTTCCAACTTGCTGCTGTGTTTTTCGTTGATGGGAATAGTGTTGAATATTGCCAGGCAAACAAGAATTTAGTAGGTTAAATGGCGCGTGGACAAATAATCAATTAGAATAAGGGAATATGAAAAAGATTTTAGTGTGCGGGGGACATCCGACACCGGCCCTTGCCGTCATTGATGAATTCAAAAAAGAAAATAAAGAGAGGGACATTGTTTTTGTGGGACGAAAATATGCAATAGAAACGGAACGGACTCTTTCGTTTGAATATAAAGCGTGTCAGGACAGATCAATACGATTTTTGGAGCTGCAGGCAGGACGGATAACAAGAGTACTGTCCAAGTCCTCACTTCTTAATTTTATTCGGGTTCCTTTGGGTTTTCTTCAAGCCCTCAAAATTGTACTCCGTGAGGAACCGGACGTTATCCTGTCGTTTGGCGGATATTTGGCCCTCCCCATTGCATTCTGGGGATGGCTGCTTGGGAAAAAAGTAATCACCCATGAACAAACAATGCGTCCCGGAAGAGCAAACAAAATAATCGGCACTATTTCACAAAAAATATTTGTAGCATTTGAGGAAACATTGCAATACTTCCCCAAGGGAAAAACAAAGTGGATAGGCAATCCTGTACGCGAAGTGGTATTCAACAAAGGCACACTTTCCTTTGTGCTTACCCCTCAGCTTCCCGTTATATATGTGACCGGAGGATCGCTTGGGTCACACAGTATCAACGAGCATATTTTTACGATTCTTCCGCAGCTTTTAACATTCTGCAGCGTCATTCACCAGACGGGAGATGTAAAAGAATATGGGGATTATGATGCGGCCCGAAAATTGCAAAAGTCACTGTCAAAAAATGGAAAGGGAGTTTACGTACCCTTAAAACATGTTTCTGATGCTGAAATAGGAGCGGTATACAACGCCGCAAGCTGTGTAGTTGCACGGTCGGGCGCAAATACTTTTTTTGAACTTGTTGCCTTAAAAAAACCGGCAATTCTTATCCCACTCCCGTGGTCAGCAAACGGAGAGCAAAGAGCTCATGCTCATTTTTTCGTAACGCATGACATCGGTAAACTATTTGATCAGAAACTTCCCAGCAACGAACTGTATTTGTTTATCAAGGATATGATTGCATCTCTTGATACATATAAAAATAATTTTTCTGCGTTACCACTTGAATTAAAACACGATGCCGCACAAACGATCGTTGCCGAATCTCTTCGTTAAGATTATTCTTTTCGCGTTAGGGTGTTGTGCCGGTTTTTTTCTTGTTGCACGTCTTGCCAATGCGTTCCATATCAAAACAATCGAGGTGAGTGGAATGCCGAGTAAGGAAAAGGCAACGATTGTATCACTGTTAAAAGGGCAGTCCACCTTATTTTTTAATGAAGAGCAAACGAAGAAAATACTTGTCAACCGTATTCCCGCGCTTGAGGGTTTGACTCTTGCCCTCTACTATCCCGACAAAATAGTTGTGTATGGACACATTGCTGCGCCTGTTGCCTACTTGGTAAGTGATGAGGGATATCTGACGCTTTCCGGACAGGGCATTATTATTGCAAAGACCCGCGAAGCGGCAGACAAATTCCCTAAACCGGCCATTTATTTGTACGAGATTGTTCACCACAACGCCTATCAGTCGGGGCAGTCGATAGATTACTCCAGCATCAAACGCGCGTTGCATTTTTTGCAGCTCCTCTATGAAGAAGGGTATAGCGTGGAACGAGTTGATATTGACAGCGTTGATATGATAGCATGTAAAGTAGCAGAGGTCGACATACTTTTTTCACAAACAAAAAGTATCGAGACACAGCAAAATGAGTTCAAACAGATTGCGAAGCAGATGAAAATCGGAGCGCTTCGCGTTGTTCGGCTTGATTTGCGTTTTTCAAAACCAGTTGTTGAGTTAAAAAAATAAAACACCATGAATGAACGAGTGATCACGGCAATAGACATTGGAAGCTCAAAAATAGCGACCATCGTCGGACTTGACTCAAAAGAAAATGACGAACTTCGTATCGTTGGTTTTAACTCAACCCCTTCAAAAGGCGTAAAAAAAGGACTCATCGTAGACATAGATAAAGTAACAGAATCAATTGAGGAAAGTCTTGAACGTGCAGAGCGCATGGCAGGACAAAAAATTACTCACGCATTCGTATCGGTCGGCGGCCCTCATATCTCCTCACTGAATTCACGCGGAGTCGTTGCAGTTGCAAATACTCAAGGGGAAATAACACAGGAAGATGTTAATCGAGTCATAGAAGCAGCGCGTGCAATTTCCCTTTCCTCCACACGGCAAATCATTGAGGTAAATCCCCGTGACTTTATCGTTGACGGTCAGGAAGGAATAAAAAATCCAGTCGGGATGAGTGGTGTACGACTTGAGGTAGATACTCACATTATTACCGCTTCACAAATTAACTTAAAAAATATTGAACGCTGTATTGAAGACCTTGGTGTACATAATGACGGATTTTTGTTTGCAGGTCTTGCATCAGCAGAATCCGTTCTTACCGATACGGAACGCGAACTGGGCGTTGTATGTGTTGACATCGGAGGAGGAAAAACGGATGTTGCGCTCTACGTCGACGGAGCACTTTCTTACTCTACTTCAATTCCGGTTGGCGCACGACATATTACAAATGACATTGCAGTTGGTGTTCCTGTTTCCATTGACTCAGCAGAAAAAATAAAATTATTCCTCAGTAAACACTTGCGTGCAAACAAAAAGGGAAAACTTCCGGAACAGCTTCCTATGCACGAACTTGTCATAGGGGAAACGCTTGATAATTTTTCCGTAAAAAATGTTATTGATGGCATTGTTGCACCGCGACTTGAAGAATTATTTAAACTCGTGGGAGATGAAATAATGAAAAGCACTTATTTTGAACAGGTTCCTTCCGGACTTGTTATAACGGGTGGAGGAGCGCTTACGGTTGGTATTCTTGAAACGGCAAAAAAAATAATAGGTCTTCCCGTCCGCATAGGAATTCCTGGTAAAGTAACAGGACTTATTGATGAAATCCTTGATCCGCAATACGCCTCAACCGTCGGTCTGATATTATATGGTCAATCACATGGAGGAACAGTGAAAGAAGGATCATCACTTGATTTCGGATCTTTTTTTAAGGGAGTGTCGGTTGGCGGCTCAGTTGACAAACTGAAGAGTTTCTTTAAACAATTTATCCCTTAATATTTCCCTATGCTTATAAAACCCAGTGCAGGACAACCAGCAAAAATAAAAGTCATCGGAGTTGGCGGCGGAGGCGGAAACGCACTGTCCTCAATGATAAGTGACGGAGGTATTGCAGGGGTAGAATTTGTCTCCATTAATACAGATGCACAGGCTCTTCTTCACAACAAAGCAGCAATAAAGGTACAAATCGGTGAAAATGTCACAAAAGGGTTAGGAAGCGGAGGAGACCCTGAGGTCGGAAGACTTGCAGCTGAAGAATCACGCGAGAGACTGAAGGAAGAAATACAGGGAAGCGACATGGTATTTATCACCTGTGGAGAAGGAGGAGGCACAGGAACTGGCGCTGCTCCTATTGTTGCTGAGATTGCGAAAGAGTCGGGAGCCCTCACTGTTGCTGTTGTCACAAAACCGTTTGATTTTGAAGGAACAAAAAGAAAACAATCCGCTGATAATGGAATTTCAAAATTAAGGGAAAAGGTGGACACGCTCATCATTGTCCCAAACCAAAGAATTCTGCAGGTCGTTGATAAGAAAACTCCAGTCCTTGAAGCATTCAAGCGCATTGACTCGGTCCTTCATCAGGGAGTAAAAGGAATTGCGGAACTTATCACAATTCCCGGTCTTATTAACGTCGACTTTGCAGATGTACGTTCCATTATGTCAAACGCAGGAACGGCCTTGATGGGAATAGGAACGGGTTCAGGCGACAAACGTGCAATTGCGGCAATTAGAATGGCGATATCCTCTCCTCTTCTTGATACGACAATAGAAGGTGCACGCGGAGTCCTCTTTAATGTAGTCGGAGGATCCGACCTTACCATGGCCGAGATAGACGAAGCTGCCTCAATGATAACAAAGGCTGTTGATCCTGAAGCTGACATTATCTTTGGCGCCGTCATTGATGAAACAATGGTTGATCAGATAAAAATCACTCTCGTGGCAACAAAATTTGATGAGAAACGGCTAAAGATGTTTAATTTCAAGAAACCATCTGAGCTTCTTGAGAAAAAAGAGGACGAAGAAAAGAAAGATCCGTTTAAAGAAATAGAGTTGGGAGAAAAAAAGCAGGAACAGGTCGACCTGTCCTCATCGGATGACTTCCTTGAGGAAGATAGTGAGCTCGATATTCCAGCTTTTTTGAGGAAGAAATGATACAATAATCTTCATGTTTAAACCAGTTTCATCCACTCAACAATTTCCAGAAATGGAAAAAAAACTCCTTGATAGTTGGTATGAAACAGG
>CAZUEQ010000015.1:0-12026 GCA_964619475.1 uncultured Gammaproteobacteria bacterium
ATCCGATATACGGGAGTTGATGGAAACAGTACGGAGCAAATTCACTCCTTCTCCAAACGGTTTGGGGACGAGCACAACAAGCGCAACAAAAAGAGCTAACAAAAGAAGAAGCGTTTTCCATTTTTTTTTGAAGAGATAAGAAAATACCGTAACCACAACAAAGGCCACATATGCCGACCGTGAGAATGAAAGAATGAGACACAGTAAAAAGAAAAATGAAAGGACCCAGTTCCTTTTTTTTATCCAATAAAAACAAAGCATACCGAAAAGCGCTGCGGCGACATATACGTCAAGAAAGGTAAAATAGGTACGAAATTCATGAGGATCCCATCCGGAAGTATAGAGACTCCATAAATTCGTGAAAAAAAAGTATTGAATAGCGGTGCCGATAAGAAGCAGGATGCTGAATGTGTAAACGATAGAATCAACAACGGCCCTTGCTTTATTCTTTTGGACAAAATGAAACAGGTACGCAGCAAAGCAAATGTAGAGAGTAAGGCGAAGCGGGAACAAAAACGCCACCAGATTTTGTGCAAATGTGTACCGGGATATCGTCCAAAAAAAGGAGATAAGAAATAATATGACGGTCGTTTTTACACTTTTTTTTGAGTATAGTTTTTTTATCGGTTCCAGTCCGTATTTTAAAAGAGAGTAAAGGACAAATAACAAGATAAAGAATTCCTGTCCGTAACCATTCACCATTTTATTGAACAGCTCTATTCTCACAAACTGTCCTGCGAGAAGAAATGCACTTATTGCATACAAAAGATATGTCTCAAACATAATGAGTGCGCAGTTTTGCACGAACTAAAAACGAGTGAAATGACATAATAAACGAATACACAAAACCAGCTGGCCCGTCAAGAAATCCGCACAAAATAAAATAGGTATATATGAATTTTCCAAAAGGATAGAGGATGAGTCCGAGTCCTGATACTTTCGCCCCCGTTGCAAATAGTTCCTCAGCGCGTATTGTGGAATAATCATTCACATCCTCTATAAATGAAGTAACGGAGTCGTGAGAATAATGATTCAAAAATCCGTTCAATTTCACAGCTTTTTTGGAAGAAACAAAACGCTCGTGTACTAATCCTACCCAAACGCCGCTTCCTTTTTTCATAAGCCGTACTATACCGGCATTCCGTACTTTTTTTGTTTCTCCGTATTTCATTTCATGATCCCAGAAAAAGTCGCGCCGTGGAAGAGCATATGCTTCTGTTGAAGTATCATGTTTAAGGCGAAGAATTTCGCTTCTTAATTCATCCGACACTTCCTCATCCGCATCAACAAACAAAACCCATTCATTTCGTGCTTTTTCCATTGCAAAATTTCGTTGACCGCTGAATGTTTTATTCTTTTCATGAATATGTACCGTCGCTCCCATTTCTTTTGCTTTTTCAACTGTTCCATCCGTTGATACATCGTCAATTACGACAACTTCGTCACAAAAAGATAATGACTTTATTGCCTTCTCAATGCGTTTTTCTTCATTTTTCGTCAGTATGATTGCAGAAATTTTCATAAGCTTGAATAAAACTCGCGTATTTTTTTTGACGTCAATCGCGCATCAAAATATTTTTCCGCACGTTCTCTTCCAATTGTACCAATTCTTTTCCCCAGTTCCCTATCTCTAATCAATTTAATTAGGGAGGTCACTAGCTCGCTTAGTTTGTTTTCTGTTGAGAGTATTCCCGCTCTATCGACAACTTCCGGAATCGCGCCGGTTGCATACGAAATGACGGGGAGCGCGCTTGCCATAGCCTCGATAAACACCATACCGTATTGTTCTTCCCATGTCTTTATCCGTTTTGAAGGAACAAAGAGCACATCCGCTTCCTGATACACGGCAGGCATCTGATAATAGCTTCGCGCCTCAATACTCACTTTTGTACTCAAATTATCGGAGGAGACCATTCGTTTAAGAGTATTCTCTAACGGTCCCCTTCCCACTATTCGTAAGACGGCGTGTTTCATATAGGGGGCTATTTTTTTAAATGCGTCGTACATTTCAAGAACACCTTTTTCCTTAACCAATCTCCCCACAAAAAGGATGGTAAACACCGTTTCCTCTTTTTTTTCTCCGGGCTTAAATAATCCTAAATCAACGCCCAGGGGGATAACGACGATACGTTTTTCCGCCACCCCTTCTTTCAATAGACATGCTTTTGCCTTATGCGTATAACACACAAACATATCAACCCGCTTCATCACATATTTCTTTATCCTTTTTTTTGCGGCAGTTGATTCATTATTAAATGGAATCGTTTCCCACCATGTGGAGACAAGTTTTTTTATTTTTCCCTGCTCTTTGAGAAGAGCTGCCTGATACGAATAATAATAGTGAGGGTCCGCGATATGCACTATGTCGGAGCCAACTATCTTCTACTCAATGCCGAACAATATTTGACTGTCTCCGAGTGTTCTATTCGCAATAAAACGGATAAGGAGATTCAATAGAGGGAGTTTCTGCAGATCCGCAATACTAGGAAGTCTAATAACAGGAAAAGGCACGTGGGAGTCTATCGGAAAAAGGGATGAAAATCCTACAAACTGGTCGGTGGAATTTTGCGTCTCAAAATTATAGTTTTGCCCCTCGAAATTATTCAGATACGCCCCTCTAATAAATGATATTTTCACTTTATTTGTTCAATAACGTTTTAGGTAACCGGAATAGTTCTCGTGTGGCCTGAATGACGTTTGCATACTTCCAAAAGAACTTCCATCTGCTTTTTGCAATCCATTTCGCCTTCCTTTCATTATACTGGGAAACCTCAAAATGTTCATATGCCGTATCTGTGTCGATGCCGACTATAAGACCTTTTTTCTTTGCCCGTACGCAAAAATCGACATCTTCGTAATACATAAAATATGACTCATCCCAAAACCCAATATGCTGCAACGCCTCGCGGGTAAACCCCATAACAGAACCGCTTACAAAATCGACCGTTGAAAATCGTGTGTTGGGTTTATCAGTTACGAGTCCTCCGCTGAGACGCCATTTATCAAGCGTTCCTCCATAATAAATCTTTCCTCCCTGTTTCATCGCATATCCCCACACATCAAACCGTCTGGCAACGTCAAGTAGATTACTTTTTGTCATATTGCGAAGGGAAATATCAGGATTAAGGGCAAAGAATAGTTCGCACCCATCGAATAATCCTTTTCGAATACCTTCATTAATCCCCGCGGCATACCCATTTTTACCGTCGGAATTATCAATCCAATAAATGGAATAGTCCTTCACTCCTATCGCTTTAATCTCTTTCTCCAGTCGCTCTTTCTCTTCCTTTGGCGTTTTATAAAGAACAACAATAAAGGCAACCTTTTTGTCTTCAGGAGACCGTAACCCGAGCGCTTGAGTCTTTTCAAGTCCTTGCGTAAATGTATTCCATTTATATGGATGATCAATTATTATTGGTTCCTTCTTGAAATTATTATGTTTAAGAACGCGTCCCATTTCGTTTGCATCAGCAACAAGAGTGAGGTGTGGAAAATATTTTTTATATTCCCTAAATACCGGAAGATCTATGGCAACAACTGGCAGTCCGAGTGTAAGAGCTTCCAGAACGGGATAACAAAAACCCTCATGTTCCGATGCATACACCATAACGTCAGCTCTTTTATACAACCATTTTAATTGGGAATCGGAGAAGTTTTGGATATAGTGTGCCTTATGCATTTCCGTCTTATGTAGTCTTTTTATATATTCTGGTTCCTGAGGACCGGCAATAATGAGCGAAAATGTGTCTGGCATGGCAGAAAGTAGTGTCTCTACTTGCTTAACAGGTTTCACGACTCCAACGTAAAGAGCAATCGGCTTTTTATCTTCAATGGGGAGTGGCACTTCTTTAATAGTTTCCAAATGATCTGCGCCCGATGGCATTGTTACTGCTTTATATCCGTACGCAGGAAAAAGATTTATAAATTGTTTATATATTTCCGGGTGCAACACGATTATTTTGTCCGCACTTTTTATTGAATCGAGAGTCTGAGACTGGAGTCGTTTTGCTGAGGAAACATATTTTTCTGAAGAGGAAAAAAAACCAAAATCATACAAGAATAAAACTTTCTTTATCTTGAAAAATCTCAAGATAAACGGTATGGTACCAGCAACTCCCAAAAATTCGTCACATCGGTTGGCAAGAGCACATATCGGCAGCCATAGTTGCGAAAAAAAACGCGAAGGAAGTCTGTTTTTCGCTCTCTTGTTAAAACTAAACCAATAGTATTGATTATCTTTTGATGAATGGGTGTATATTCCCTGAATAAGCCGCTCTATCCCACTTGTGACAGTATCACCTACCTTGTACCCACCGCAATCAACCGCAATTCTTTTTTTTGTTGTAACAAAGGGAATAAGAAAATAAGACATAAACTCCATTTTTGCAAAAGCACTGTCAAGAATAAGACGCATTATTCCGTCTTTGTATCCCCCGTCTTTTATAAATCGCGCATAAAACATGTGACACGGATACAAAAAAAGTTCTCGCCATCCGTATTGCTTATTTTCCTTTTTATGTTGCTTTGCCTCCAGAATACTGTAGCGCAAAAACTTAGAATATAACTGGAAAATGGTTTGATACGAATAGTGGAGCACCTCTGATGTTAATTCTCTCGTTGCTCCTTCAACTTTATATTGCTCATGTACTTCTCTTTGGCTCGTTGTTGCTTTTTTCGTTTGGAATAACACCATTTTTTTATGTAACTCCCCATGCAGTAGTTTCTTTCCAAAAAGATGATTGCGGAAATGTAAATAATACCCATCTGTTTTTCCGTCCTGAAGAGCCGCTTCTATTTCCTTTTTGTTGTCGTTGGTTAAAACTTCATCACAGTCCAGTACAAGCGTCCATGTTGTCTTTACTTGAGAGAGGGCAAATGCACGTTGTGCGGCAAACCTCACCTCATCGCTGTGTATGACAATGCATCCATACCTGTAGGCAATTTCGCTTGTTGAGTCTGTTGAGAAGTCGTCGATGAGGAGGATTTTGTCTGCCCAAGAGGCAACGCTTTTGAGTGTCGCTTCAAGGGTAGCGCTTGAGTTTTTTGTGATAATGAGCACCGTCAAATCCATAGTTATTCCTTATTATACTGCCAAATGGTATAGGAAGGAGTTTGGCCTATGAGGCGGTAGTTGAATTGCAGTTCTTTTCTTGTTGTTGTATCCATCGATTCGTATTGCCCCAATTTTTTCGGAACTATTACATAGCGTATTCCGCTTAGACTTAACGTTTGGGGATACTCGGCAGCAATCCACGGAAAATGGAGGGGAATAAACTCGGGCGGCAACAGGTTGAGAAAATAATAGAGTTCAACATGGTTGCCGATAACAATCGTTTTTTTGTCTTTTCTTTCCTTAATAAATGTGCTCACCTTTTTTGCTTCGTCAATGACAGACTGAGTAATATAGACCTGTCTGCTTTGGCAATCTTTGTAGGTCCTGTAGGCATCGCGAACGATAATGAGTGTAAAAAGCGAAAGGCCAATAATCACATATCGACTCACCTTTTTATTACCAAAAACATCTGCAGCAAGAAGAGTAAAAAACGGAACGAACATTGCAAAATTCAATTTCGCAAAACCGAACGAGAAAAAGATAAGAGAAATGGTGGTAGCTAACAGAAGAGGAATGTTTTTTCTTTTTTGTTTTATGGCGAAAAATAAAAGCGTGATATATCCTCCGACAATAATTGCCAACAGTTTATAAGAAACTCCTAGTGTAAATGCTTTATATATGCTCTTTCCGTATACAAAATTAAATAAAACAAGTTGTCGCCACAACTCACCAAACGCTCCCCGACTTATAAAATAACACACGGCAATAATCCAGGAAATAAAAAATACAGTCACTCCTTTTTTGTTTTTTGATCGGAGAAAGAACGGAAAGATAAACAATCCGACAGTTGGCTTTATCATTGTGGCTATGGCAAAAAATATCCATCCAAAAAATTCATTTTCTGTATCAAACAAGTACCAGGCCACGACAACAAAAAAAGCCATTATGGCGTCATACCAAATCTGCTGATGGACAACCGTAAATTGGAAGGAAACATAGAGAATAAGAAGAATAAAATAGACAAGCGAATTTTTTATCCTTTTGCGGATAAGGCGTGCGATAATCCCAAGTTGTATGACTTCAAAAGCGATAAACACAAATGTAACAAGCGGGAGACTGTGTGCAAACGGGGCGAAAAAGATGTTGGTAAAAAAACCGTGATCGTCAAAAAAATCCTTGTACTGGACGACTCCTCTTGAGATAAGCCACGGATAAAAAAAGAACTCCGGATAAATAAGAAACGGAGTAGAGAGTAAAAGAAATAAATATGCAAGCAAACAAATGACAAATATAATCATTGCACGTGTCTAATCTCTATTATTCTGACATTATACTTTAATTATCTTGAAATCCCGAAGTCGCCGCACGAGATAAGGAAACTGGGACATTTTGAAATATTTTAAGAATACAAAGATTTGTTTGGGACGCACATAAAAACTCAAGAATGCTTTTGGCAACACATTTGAAAGGTTTTTTCTATCGATGGTCGGAGGAAGCCAAGAAACTTCATGAAACGAATTTATTCGCCAGTTCACCTTACTTTTGAATTTGAGTTCATTCCAAAGAACTGACCCTGGAATGATGTCGAGAAGTAAGAATTGTGCCTTATCCAGCGGCATACTCTTTGCGAAATTAATCGTCTCATCAACGGTTTCTTTTGTCTCGCCCGGCAGTCCGAAAATAAAAAATCCCTGAGTGAGCAGTCCCACCTCATGAGCCATTATTACCGCTTTTTTTATTATTTCTAATTTTTCATGCTTCAGAATATTTGCCAAAATCTGCGAGTTTCCCGACTCAATTCCGAATGCAACGGAATAGCAGCCCGCTTTTTTCATAAGCGTCAATAATTTTTTATCCACTTTGTCCGCTCGAATACCGTTTGGCGTGCACCAGGCAACTTTTATTTTCTTTTTAAGAATTCCTTTACATACTTTTTCGGCATGTGTTCTGTCGAGTGTGAAATTGTCATCCTCAAACTGCACCTCTTTCACGCCCTTTTTCTTTACCAAATATTCAATTTCAGAAACGACTTCCTCGGGATTACGAAACCGTATTTTTCGTTTCCACAAAAAAGGTGAAGCGCAGAATTTGCATTCATACGGACATCCGCGTGTTGTTAACATGGGCGCAACGGGAAAGTTGCTCACTATTCCCCCATGAGGCGCTTTCTTGTAATACAACGGGTCTATCTGATCCCAATCGGGCATGGGAAGTGAAGAGAGATTTTTCGTAAACGGGGCAAATGTCGGTTTTTTGTAGGAGGAGCTGATAATGCCGTCAAACTTCACGTCCTTCTTTTGTTTTCCCTGTTTTATTTGACTGATCAATTTGAAAAAGATTTCCTCCCCTTCACCTATTACGACATAATCCGCCCCTGTTTTTTGCAATGTCAGAAGGGGAAGGGTTGAGGCGTGCGGGCCCCCGATAACAACAATCTTCCCTGCTTTTTTTAATTTTTTTGACAGATCGACTACTTCCAAAAAATAATACGAAAGGACCGATATACCAACAACATCAACATCCTTTACTCTTTCAACGATTTCGTTGTTGGATAAGTCCAAATTAAGTCCGTCAATAATCTGACAATCAATTTTTTTGCTCTTAAGGTATGAAGATAAATACCCAATCCCGAGAGGAGGGGTTATGATGTGTGTATGATAGCGTGGCCGGGTAACAACAACTTTCATTTCATTGCATTATACCAAGCCCCGGATGTCGTTGCGACCTTTAAGGTCGCGCCTTTTGCAGTACTTAGCTTTTGACTCCAAGGGTAAGAACCGCAACTCCAAGAATGAAAGCAAGTGCACCCACTATTTGGGCAATTCTTTTTTTTGATTTATTTTTTTTCAGAAGAATCGGTCCTAAATATCCACCAATGGCAGCACCAACTGGAAGAATATAAATGAGGGGTGAACTTGGCCATTTATTAACCCAAACCCACATTGCAAAACTAAATAAACAAATAGGAACTTCGGCAAAATCTGTTACAACAATCGAATTCTTGCTTTCCCGACCGATGACAATCTGTCCTGACGACATCAAAGGACCGTATCCACCGCCGGAAATTGCCTTATTAAAAGCGCTCACTATACCCAAAATAACCATCTTACCCCAAGTGAACCGAAATGATATCTTAAGCAGAATACTCCCTCCCATAACCACACACAAAATACCAATGTAGTTTTTGAGCCAGGTACTAGGGATAATGCTCGCTCCAAGAAATGCTCCGATGAGTGTTGCCACTATCCCCAAAGATGCGATGAGTAGAGTAACTTTGAAATCTTCAGAATCCTTATTAAAGATGTGTGCATTCTTCAGAGTGTGGTGTCGCCAAGAAGCAACGGCGCCTCCAACAGCTTGTGAAATGAGAATTGCAGGAACAACAAGCTTTGGATTGTAACCTGCAAGTATCAATACTGGTGACAAAATTGTCCCATACATCATTCCAAGAGAGCTATCGATAAATTCACAAATGATGGCAATAAAAAGAATAAGAATTGTTGTACCCATTTTTTATGACAATTCACTCATTGTAGCACAGAGAACAATCGCATAACCGAAATAAACTGCCCATGCTAATAGCCCTATTATCATTCTGTCAGTACATATATGGAAAAAGCATGGTTTATAATACGTTGCGTCATCAAACCATTTAGATTAAAATTTGAACATGTTCTGTCCCATTTGTAAATCAAAAAAAATATCCTTTTTTGCATACAAAGATCATTATAAATTTTTTCGATGCAACAACTGCAAGGTTATATTTTTATACGAGCGCCCCTCTTCACAAAAAATAAATGATTACTACACAGAACATTTTTCATATAAAAACGGATTAGCTAATGAAGAAGTAATAAGAAAAAGAAGTGCTACAATCCTTAACAAGATTAAAGGGATTTTTCCAAATGCAAAGAATGTTTGCGATGTAGGAAGTGGATTTGGTTTTTTCCTCGACGAAGCAAAAAAAGAGAACTATAGTGTTATTGGTATAGAACCATCTGTAAAGCTTGCTAAAATAACCAGAAAAAAATATTATGTCTTAGTATACGCAAAGGGATTACATGATTATATAAAAAACGTACATTCACAATTTGACGTAGTGACATGTATTCATGTCATCGAACACGTAAAAAACCCAAAAAAATTTGTTGCAGATCTTTGGAAATTGGTCAAACCGGGGGGAATTCTATATATTGAAACTCCCAATAGTGACAGTCATCTATTGTATGCCGAACAGAAATATTACACATTTCTTATCCCTCCAGAGCATCTTTGGGTTTTTTCTTGGATGTCAATAAAAACAATGCTCCCTCAAAATGCCGACATCAAATACATTCGAACATACAGTTATCCTGAACATTTTATGGGCATTGTTAAACAAATTATTAAGAGAAAAAATAGTGTGAAACAACTTGAAGGTAAGAACTCAAATAAAATAAAAGTGAATAATCTCCCAACTCTAAAAAAACAAGCTTCATATTTCTTTTTTGATCGTTTAATTGCACCACTCCTCACAGGCATGCTCAACCTATACCATAAAGGGAGCATTTTGGAGCTATACATCGAGAAAAGATGTGACAAAAGTGGATTATAGTCCATTGTATTTTTTAAACACTTCATACAAAGTAAAAGAATGGTGCTTATTGCCTTCACTTTAATCCTCATAATTGCTTCATTCCCTGTTCAAGCGCAAGAACTTATTCCCTATCAAAATAATCCTGTGATTACGAAAGAAGCCTCACACATAGGCGCTGTACAACCATTTGTTTTACGGGAAAACAACTACTATACGTTGTGGTATGTAGATATGGCATCTCTATACCGAATTAAAACAGTCAAATCTTCCAATGGTATTGATTGGTTTGATGAAAGAGATACCCAAGTAACCAATAGACAAAAAGCAAGCGATCCTTTCGTGGTTTTTGAAAATGACAAATACACGCTTTATTTTGCCTCTTCTGATTTTGGAAACATATCACTTTGGCAATCAATAAGTAATGATGGTGTTACGTTTAATGCAGGTTCAGAAAAAGAAATTTTGAAAGCCGATTCATCTTGGGAAGGAACAAGTCTCTCCTGTCCATCCGTTATAAAAGAGAATAACTTATCGTATTTGTTCTATTCAGGGAGTGGCTCGGGAAATTGGGGTATCGGACTTGCAACTTCGACTGATGGGACAAATTGGCAAAAATGTACAAACAATCCCTTTATAGCTCCAGGTGCGAGTGAGCACATAATAAAATACAACGGTACATTTTATCTATTCTTTCAATCACCAAGCGGGCTTGAAGTACAACAAGCGGGTTCTCTCAATGGATGCGATACAATTTGGACGAATAGACACATTGTAAATAGTGCCTTACGAGATCCCTCTCCTATCCAAGTTGGTAACAATTTGTGGTTGTACGGAACTCTTCCCAATGAAACCGGTTATCATATTGGTCTGGCAGGAAACACAACTATTGAAAAACCCAATTACCCAATCGTTATCGTTCCAGGAATGTTCGCTTCGTGGAATAATAAAGCAATATTACACAATGAAAGCGTTACATATGATGCGTGGAAACTAAATCCCGCAGTAATGGAATATGAGGCGTTACGGAAAACCCTTGAGAACATGGGAAGAATTTTAAATGATGGTTATTTTGTTTTTCCTTATGATTGGCGAGCACCTCTTGCGACAACGGTTAACAACTTAGATCAGTTCATTAACAAAAATATTTGGAATACTCATCCCTACCTTCCGGTTCAATTAATAGGACACTCGCTTGGAGGAAACATTGCGCAATTGTATGTACAGAAAAATAATACAAAACCTATCAAAAATATTGCCACAGCCGGATCACCACTTTTGGGAGCCGCTCAGTCGTATAAGCCCCTTGCGGGTGGAGAAATTGATCGTCAAAATAATCTCATTTGGCTGGCAGAAAAATTGATCCTTTTATTGAATAAATCAGTAATCGAAAATGACAAAGACACTATCTCGCGAACTTTTCCCGTCCTTAAAGATCTTCTTCCCGCGTTTCCTTATTTGAAAAATGAAAGTGGTTTGACGCTCGACAGTGTTCTTGCCAACTCTACTGTTTTAAATCCTTTGCCCACTTCCTTCATTTCAGAATTCCATGTCGGTGGAAGCGGTCATCAAACAGATGCTGGATATATTCTTGGTGAACAAACCCCCCTAGATAAACTGCAAAACATATATCAAGATGGTCATCCTCTTAACTCTTGGCAAGAAGACGGTGATGGAGTTGTTTTGCTTAAAAGCTCTTTAAATCAAATAACGCCGGCTCCTCAATCAAACCACGGAGAAATAATTTTTTCAAGGGAGAATATTAAAGTTTTGCTTTCTTCACTAAACATAAATGTTCAAGACAGTGACATTCCAAATGGGAAATCAACGCAGATTTTTCCCGCAATCTTAGCGTTTATTCAATCTCCCGCCACAATAGAAATAGAACATAACGGGGAACTTCAAAAAGAAAACGAGGGAATGATTTGGATCCAAAATGCGGAGAACGGAAAATACAGATTAAACGTAAACGGTGTAGAGAGCGGCGAGTACACGGCAAGTGTATGGCTTATTGGAGAAAGTAGTGACAAGTGGTTTCAGTTTAAGAAAACAACATCCAATGGTTCAAGGAACAGTTTTATTATCTCTTTTAATCCAGTTGATGGTGGCAATGTAGCTGAATATGTTCCTCCATCTCCAACAACCACACCAAGTCTGACTCCGTCTCCTACACATATTCCAACAAAAACTCCTTCGCCCACTTCAAAGCCTATTGCTAAACCGACTCATAAACCCATACCGACAAACAAACCCTTGCCGACCCGGAACCCGCGATCCTTAAGGTCGCCGCATTTTGGCGGCACAAAACCACCGACGTTCATTTTGATCATTAAAAACTCGATAATTAAAGTCTTCAAATTCTTTATTCCTGGGCGTCGGCGATAACAATAAGTCTCTTCA
>CAZUEQ010000015.1:12044-16496 GCA_964619475.1 uncultured Gammaproteobacteria bacterium
GATGACGATGAGGCGTTTCATGGTAGTCCCTGGTGGCCAACAGGTCATAAGAGTGAGCATCTTCCACCCGTCCGTTCTCGGCGATAGATAGTTCACCTCGTTTGCGTCAATATACTTCACTTCCCTGACCTTATACGTATATTGCTTGTTTTGATAGAAGACATCTATCGCATCTCCTTTGACCAGCTTATACAGTAGGTAAAATACTGCGTTGTATTGGTTTGCAACGTACCAGTTCCCTGCTGAGTGAGCGAAGATAAAGGTATTACCCGTCTGCCCAGGAAGGACCGTTCCACGTGCATGAGCAACCCCTTGGGTGAGTGCCTGTTGATACACTTTTTCATTCAAAGGATCAACGTTTGCAACAACTTTGGTATTTGCCCGTATTTTTGGAATAACGATACCAAACTCCGTGTTCACAGGAACAATCTTTTTACTTTGAGATGTCGTGTTCGCCTCTATTCGATATAGCGCTTCCTGTTTGATGACAGGGAAAAAAGTGAGGATAAAAAGAAAAACGCCACAAAATAACATTACACCACCTATCCACAATAATAACCGTTCCCAATTAAACTTCTGGTGTTTCTGTTTCGTTTTGATTTCTTTTTTTATAGATGACATATCCGATTATTCCAACCGCTAACAAGGCAATTGCGATATACCACGGTCTCATTTTTTTATCAGTCAATACACTCAGTATATTAGAGCCAACCGATTTTTTCTGTGCCTCTGCTTTCTGACCTAATACTTCGCCTTGTGCTTTTGCTTCCTTGGTTGCGGATGTTTCCTCTCCCAGAACTGATGCTTCACCTGGGATATTCCCTCCGGCAACCGGAATCGCTCTTCCCGCTGCGGCTGTTGTTGTCGTTGTGGTTGTCGTGATCGTTGAAGAGTTCGTAATCGTTACGACGCTGTCTCCAATGACTCCCGATCCGTTTCCGGCAGTATCAAACGCGCGGATAACATAGTAATATGTTTTGTTACAATCAGGCACCGTATCGGTATAGCTTCCATCGGTGTTGGACCCGATTCCGATTGATGTAACCCTATTGCTTGAATCCACTCCAAAGCTCGTATTCTCATTTCGATACACCTCTACTTTTACCGTTTTCCCTCCGTCGTCTGAGGTCTTAAACGATATTTTGTTTTGGCAGGACGAAATGTGGTCTTTTGCATAATTAGTCGGCGTTCCGGGACCGTCTGTACTGTTATAATCAACGGCAACGGTTTGACTCGTAACGGGACCTAAATCAGCTTCAACGGTGGTATAGAAATAGTACGTTCCTTTTTGTGAAAGCAACGAGTCCGTGATGTCACATTTCCCCGAATTACCCCCCGCAATAACGGCAATATCCGAACCGAACTGACTGTATACCCCGTCTGATGGACCTTTCTTGTAGCACTTCACGGTGAGCGGTCTTGTTTGCTGCATATCAAGTGCAACAAAGATAAGATCAAATGTTTGATTAATCGGCGTTTTAGGCTCAGAAATCCGAATCGTAAGATCGCTGTCTGCCGCCTGAACTGCATGTGGAACAGCGAATACGCTTGTGACAAGCAGCAAAGCTATCGAAAACAGGGTTATTTTTTTAAACAGTCTTTTTTTTAGTGCTATTCCCATAAAAATACTAAGTGATCCAAGTCCCATTAATAATGAAATGATATATGTCCAAACAGTTGACGCTCCTGTGCTTGGTAGGCTTGTCGATGCTCCGAGCACTTCTCCCGTTGACTCTTGTTTTGTCACAACGCTGACGGAAGTCGAATTTTGAGTCTCTTTGTTAACCGCCACTTTCGAACCAACAAATTGCTCTGTGATGACTCCCGGATCGGCAGTTCCTGCATCAGTCGATGAGGCAAGAAGACGAGTAGATTCGGCATTTACCCCCGCTTCTGACCCATACGCCCACGCAAGGTCCTTATACAATCCCGGCTTCTGGTTTGGATCAACTGTTGCCGTGTAACTCAGAAGTATTTCAACTTCATCGTTCTCCCCTAGATTGATATCGCCTAGTTTCCATTGTCCAGGTGAGTGATATTGCGGTTCAGCAATTGAAGCCGTTGCATCCACTCCTCCAATGGTTACGTGATAGCTTCCCGGCTTGTACTTGAATCCGTTTGCGGGAAGGTCTACCACTAGCAAGTTGTTGATATTGTTCTTTGATACTTTCAATTTAAGCGTGTACTGCACTTCGCCTCCAGGGGTCGTTGTATTGGGCCATGTCGTGTTGTATTTTGCAATCGTCAACTCTGCTGGCACATATTGATTGGTTATCGTGCACGATACGTTTTGTCCCTCATTAAGTATTACGGTGCCGCCCAATACTTCAGGACACTGATCCTCTTCTCCAGTTCCGTGCATCGCGACAAACTGGTATCCGGGCAGTCCTTCTTCGTTAAGAGAAACAGGAGTGTTTGCCTTTACTTCTAGAGGAACTCCTGATGTTACTGCATTGCCTCCAACGGTAAGGCCGAAATTAAGATCTCCTATTCCCTCCTGTCCTAATATTTTTTTAATAAGCGTAACTTTCGGAGCGATATCGTCGTTGGTAATCGTACAAACGGTACTTTGTCCAGGACTGAGTGTTATTCTACTTCCGTCTCTCGTATCAACATCAACTCCCGTACAAGACCAAGGGCCGGCGGTATAGCCAGTCGGACCGCTTTCGGTCAAGGTATACGTGCCGGCTGCAAAAGTACCTTCACTTGTTGCAATTCCTTTTCCGGAAAGAGTTGTAGGTCCTGTTGCCGTAAGCGTCCAGTCAGTTGGGACCGCTCTTCCTCCATTGTCATTTACAACTTCTTTTTTAAGGGTAAGAGAAGGGGCATCGTCATCATTCGTAATCGTACATGTTTTGTCATCACCTGGTTTAAGGGTAATAGTGTCTCCAAGACTTGTCGGACATCCTGTACCTGTGATGCTCACAAAACTATATCCGTCCTGTTGAGTTTCATTTATCGCATACGGAGTATTAGCAGCAAAGGTATTTTTTTCTCCTGATGTAACAGATGTTCCTCCGACCGTCAGATTAAAATCATCTGGCTTTGCGGTTCCTCCGTTATCTGTCGTTACTTTTTTTATAAGCGTAAGCTTCGGGGCAACATCATTATTAGTAACGGTACATGTCACGTTTTCTCCCACTCCCAAGGTGACTTTCCCCTCAACTAAACTGCCTCCGTCACACGACCACCCAGCTGATGTGTATCCTGCAACCGTCGATTCAGAAAGCGTATAAGCAACTCCTGCTTTTACTGTGTGAAAATCAGTCGAATCACCTTTGTCCGTAAATCCGAGCACTGTTCCTGCTGCAGTCAAATTCCACCCCCCTGCAAGAACCGTTCCTCCGTCGTTGTTTGTTACGGACTTTACGAGTTTTAAGGTTGGAGCATCATCATCGTTGGTTATTGTACATGTTTTGCTCTGTCCAGGAAGAAGGGTTACTTCTCCCGTTGTTGAGCAGTCTCCACCCCAACTGGAAGCTGAATATCCCGTTTGCGATGTTTCAGAAACTGTGTGAGCTCCTGCATTTACTGCTTGAGTTCCCCAAGCTTTCGTAACTCCATCAATCTGTACCGGAAAATTGCTTGCTGTTTTTGTCCCTCCGTTGTCATTGATAACTACTTTTGTAAGGGTGAGTGACGCTGCGTTATCATTGTTGGTAATCGTACATGTCGCCGTTCCCCCAATGGGAATCGTGACGTTTGAACAGTTGTCATACGTAGCTGCATATTGTGAGTCTGCCGGCTCCGTAATTGTGTAAATTCCTGGATCAACAGAGAGATCATTCTGCCCATCCGCTTCAAATACGACTGCAGATGCGGTGCCGACTTTGAAAGAGAAATCAGTCACCCCTTTTGTCCCTCCATTGTCATTGACCACTACTTTTTTTACGATCAATTTTGCTTTTGGCAACTCACATCCGTTGTTATAAATCGCCTGACCTTCCGTTGTCCAATTTTGTCCCGGATATGTTCCTCCAATATATGCAAATGCAGGAATGATGTCACCCCAATCAACCGTTATTCCTGGATACCATACGGGGCCATCGTGACCATCATGACCGGAAACGTCTCCAGATTTATCGGGAGTGTTTACTATATATGGATTCTTTTGACTGCTTGTAGCATGACAAATAGTTACTTTTGGAGTAATAAGTTCCAGCGAACATGAGTTGCAGCGGAAATCTGTCGCAGAAAGACCACCTAAGTTGGTACCGTCACACTGCTCGGTTCCATTGATAACCCCATCTCCACAAGAGGGACCTGTAACGGTTATGGCACTGCAGCTTTTATTGCAATATGTGCAACTTCCTCCATAAGGAGCAGTGCATGCAGTATCCGTATTCAAATATCCCCTATCACATTCCTCAACACCAGAGTATAAATATCCGTCTCCGCATGTGGGAAGCTTGCACGCGTTTGTACACGCATCTGTGTTGACTAAATTTCCGT
>CAZUEQ010000016.1:0-7430 GCA_964619475.1 uncultured Gammaproteobacteria bacterium
TTGTGCTGACCGATGCAGGAGCAACTAAATTAGCAGTCATTAAAGCAGTTCGAGAGATCAATCCAACTCTAGGACTTATGGATGCTAAAAAATTAGTAGAATCAGCCCCACAAGAACTTGTTAAAGACGCAAAGAAAGACGTCGCAGAAGAAGCAAAGAAAAAGATTGAAGCCGCAGGAGGAAAAGTCGAAATGAAATAATTTTCATCTTTCTCTTCGAAAAGAAATTAAAAAAAATCCCGCCCCGAAATGGGCGGGTTTTTTTAGTGCTTTGAGCTTGCATTCTGCTTCAAAATCGCATATAATCTTATTCTTATGAGTACAACTTCTAACTACGGTGCAGACTCCATTGTCGTCCTTGAAGGACTTGAACCGGTCCGAAAAAGACCAGGCATGTACATCGGTACGACGTCCCAACTCGGAGTCAATCACTGTCTTAACGAAATCATTGATAATTCCATTGATGAAGCCCTTGCGGGATTTGCAAAAAACGTCGATATTACTATCGAGGAAAATGGCTACATGACAGTCTTTGATGACGGTCGAGGTATCCCTGTTGAAGAGGTGCCAAAATACAAAGTATCAGCCCTTGAACTTGTCATGACAAAACTGCATGCAGGAGGAAAATTCAATCAAGGAGCATACAAAGTATCAGGAGGACTTCACGGAGTAGGTGCATCA
Source organism: uncultured Gammaproteobacteria bacterium (assembly GCA_964619475.1). GTDB lineage: Bacteria > Patescibacteriota > Microgenomatia > UBA1406 > GWC2-37-13 > JAKBEU01. The sequence goes on from CAZUEQ010000016.1 coordinate 681, forward strand.
GTTGTAAACGCCCTTTCAGATCATGTCATCATCGAAGTAAGACGAGAGGGAAAATTGTACAGACAAGAATATAAACGAGGTATTCCTCAGCATAAAGTCGAGAAAGTAAAGACATCCATTCTCGGGTTTAATATGCCGCAAGGAACTGCCGTTTCTTTTTATCCCGATAAGACCATCTTCACAGAAACAATCGAAATTCATTATCCGACCCTGAAAAGACAGCTGAAAGAACGTGCATATCTTATTAAAAGCGTCATGTTCAGGATCCACAATAAAAAAATTAAGGACAGAACTGCCTTTTTCTTTGATGGAGGCGTTATGTCTCTTATTAATGACTTGAATCGCGGCAAACACGTCCTGCATGACCCGATTTATATCCATAAACAAATGGAGGATAAAGAAGTTGAGGTTGTCATTCAATACAACGACTCAATGGCAGAAATTGTTCATTCGTTTGTAAACGTCATCAACACCCAAGAGGGAGGAACACATCTTACCGGATTCCGTATCGCACTCACCAAGGCAATCAATACCTATGCACGAAAAGAGTTGGCGCAGAAAGATACCGAGGACGCCCTCACAGGAGATGATGTAAAAGAAGGACTCTCTGCAATCATTTACGTCAAAATGCCTGCAACAAATTTGCAGTTTGAAGGTCAGACAAAGACCAAGCTCGGTAATTCCGAAGTTCAGTCGGTCGTTCAAACGGCAGTTTCCGAATATTTGGACGTTTATTTTGAAGAAAACCCGAAAGTTGCAAAGGAAATCTTAGGAAAGATACTCCTTGCTCAGAAGGCTCGCCTTGCCGCAAAAGCTGCAAAAGAAGCCGTTATGAGAAAAGGAGCTCTTGAAGGCTCAGCTCTTCCTGGAAAACTTGCTGACTGTTCGGAAAAAGACCCCGCACTCTCAGAACTCTTCATGGTAGAAGGGAACAGCGCAGGTGGCACCGCAAAACAAGGGAGAAACCGCAAGTTTCAGGCAATTTTGCCCCTCCGCGGAAAGATTCTCAACACGGAACGCGCTTATTTGGATAAAGTACTTGCCTTTAAGGAGATTAAAGACTTGGTTATTGCGCTTGGCATGGGAATTGGAGAAACCATTGACTATGCAAAGCTTCGGTATCACAAAATCATTGTCATGACCGATGCTGACGTCGATGGAGAACATATTATGACGCTTCTTCTGACGTTCTTCTATCGCCACATGCCGGAAATCGTGAAAAACGGACATCTATACGTTGCACAACCACCTCTTTTCAAACTACAACACGGAAAGAAAGTGAACTATGCCTATTCGGACGCAGAACGCGACGTGTTTTACAAGGAAATGACAAAAGGCGGAGCGACATGCATAGTACAACGATATAAAGGTTTGGGAGAAATGAATCCTGAACAGTTATGGGAAACAACCATGAACCCGGAAAACCGTATTTTAAAGCAGGTAGCAATTGAGGATGCGGATGAAGCAGATCACGTATTCACCATGTTGATGGGAGATGAAGTTCCTCCACGAAAAAAGTTCATTGTTACTCATGCCAAAACGGCGAATTTGGACATTTAACACGTTACAAATTATTAATAGTCATTTCGAGCGGAGCAAAGCGAGGTCGAGAAATCTCAATAAAAAGATCTCTCCACGCACTAACGCTTGGTCGAGATGACAAACAATTCATATTATGGATTTATCAAAACTTTCAGTCGGTAAAAACCCGCCCGCAGAGGTCAATGTTGTTATTGAAATTCCACAAGGCTCACCCATCAAATACGAAATGGATAAAGAGTCCGGATTTATGAAAGTCGACCGATTTGCATTTACGACAATGGTCTATCCGTTTAACTACGGATTTATTCCCAATACTCATGCAGAAGACGGAGATCCGGTTGATGTTCTCGTTATCTCCACATATCCAGTCCAGTCAGGCGCATATATTTCGGTCCGCCCTATTGGCATGCTTGAAATGGAAGATGAAGAGGGAATTGATACAAAAATCCTTGCTGTCCCAACAGTAAAGGTCGATCCATTTTATTCTGATATAGAAGATATTGACGATCTTAACGAAACAGCAAAGAAAAAAATCCAGCATTTTTTCAATCACTACAAAGAACTAGAAGCAAACAAATGGGTAAAAACCCGAAACTTTTTAGGAAAAGAAAAAGCGTACGAATCAATTAAACAAGGAATGAAATAAATTTTCGCATAAACGGCACATACTATGACAGAAACAAAAAAACCAGAAGAACACATTGAAATTGTTCCAGACAAACAAAAGGGAATACGTAACGTAGAAATAGTTGCGACAATGAAACGCGCGTATTTAAACTACGCAATGTCTGTCATCGTATCGCGTGCCCTTCCCGATGTTCGTGATGGATTAAAACCGGTACATAGACGTATTTTGTATGCCATGAATAAAATGGGTCTTACGTCAAGTGCCCGTTTTTCAAAGTCAGCAAAAGTTGTTGGAGAAGTGTTGGGTAAATATCATCCTCATGGTGATTCGTCCGTTTATGAGGCTCTTGCCCGTATGGCACAGGACTTTTCCATGCGTTATCCTCTCGTCAAAGGACAGGGAAACTTCGGATCAGTCGATGGAGATCCTCCAGCTGCTATGCGTTACACAGAAGTAAAACTCTCAAAGATTGCAGATGAGTTGTTGTGTGATATCGAAAAAGAAACGGTCAGTTGGACTGATAACTTTGACGCAACAATAAAAGAGCCCGAATTCCTTCCCGCAAAACTTCCTAATCTTCTCCTTATGGGAGCTGAAGGAATTGCTGTCGGTATGGCAACAAAAATTCCTCCGCATAATCTATCGGAACTGGTCGATGCTATCTGTCTGATGATTGATAAATCAAAAAAAGCAATTACTCCCAAAGAAGAAAAGGGGATGAAACCGACCGATGTCCCGCTTGAATTCAATGTTACACTCGACGAACTGCTCGAACACGTAAAAGGTCCTGACTTTCCAACACGCGGCATCATCTACGGATGGAACGAGATAAAACAGGCCTATGCAACGGGAAAAGGAAAGGTCTTAATCCGTGCAAAGATAGAAGAAGAAGATATGGGAAAAGGAAAAACAGCAATCATCATCAACGAAATTCCTTACCAGGTAAATAAAGCAAATCTTGTTGAAAAAATTGCTCATCTTGTCATCGATAAAAAAATCGTCGGCATTTCAGATCTCCGCGATGAATCGGACCGAGACGGAATCCGCATCGTTATCGAACTGAAACGTGACGCACAGTATAAAAAAGTCTTGAATAATTTGTTTAAATTCACCGAGCTCCAGACCTCGTTCCCGATGAACATGGTTGCACTCGTTGATGGCGTTCCACAGACCTTAGGTCTCCAGACAATTCTCGAACACTATCTTCGCCACAGAATCACCATGGTAACAAAGCGCACCGAGTTTGAACTCAAACAGGCAAAAGCACGCGCACATATTCTGGAAGGATATATCATTGCACTCGACAACATTGACGAAGTGGTTGAAATAATAAAAAAAGCAAAAGACGAACCGGATGCAAAATCAAAGCTCATGAGAAAGTTCGGACTTTCCGATATCCAGTCACAGGCCATTCTTGACATGCAGCTTAAGCGCCTTACAGGACTTGAACGTTCAAAGATAGAAGAGGAACTTAAAGAACTGAAAAAGCTCATTACTTATCTTCAGTCCCTTCTTGAAGACGTCTTGAAAATATTGGCCGTCATCAGAAAAGAACTTATCGAACTCAAAGAAAAATACGGTGATGACCGAAAAACAAAAGTGATTAAGTCCCGCCCAGGTGAGATAACCGACGAACAGCTTATCGAAAACAAAGAGGTTATCGTCGTTCTTACCAAAGAAGGATATATTAAACAGGTACCAAGAGAAACCTTCCGTGTACAAAACAGGGGTGGAAAAGGCGTCTCGGGTATCGAAACAAAGGATACCGACAATGTCTATTACATCACAACTGCCATGACGCATGATTACGTCCTGTTCTTCACCAACCAGGGACGTATGTTCCAAACACGTGTATGGGAAATCCCGATAGGTTCCCGCACCTCAAAAGGGAAGGCTATTGTCAACCTTCTTAACCTGAGACCGGATGAAACCGTCACCTCAGCTCTTACCTATGGAACAGAAGAAAAGGATAAGGAAAAGAAGTTTGTCCTTATGTGCACAAAACACGGCACGGTAAAAAAGACAACATTTGAAGAATTTAAAAATATCCGTTCAAACGGTATTATTGCCATAAAATTGGAAGATAAAGACGAACTCCTATGGGTAAAAATGACGGACAGTAAAATGAACGTCATTTTGACGACCAAACATGGTAAAGCCATAGTATTTAAGGAAGAAGAAGTGCGCTCAACCGGCCGCTCCTCAATTGGAGTACGCGGAATTGAGCTTGGGGAGGACGACCAGGTCGCCTCATCCGACGTATTCGCAAACAGCGAGTTTAAAAAGAACATTTTTGTTATCGGAGAACGGGGAATCGGTAAAAAAACCAATCTCCAGCTCTTCAAGGGTCAGCATAGAGGCGGAAAAGGGGTAAAAGTAGCCTCAGTTGACACAAAAATGGGCAGCATTGCATTCGTTAAGATTATTAATCCGGAAGACACGACCGTCATCATGACGAGCCTGTCGGGTCAGATTGTCAAGATCCCACTTAGCTCCATTCCGCCACGCTCACGCACGGCCAAAGGAGTCATTTTGATGAGATTCTCTGACAAAACGGACAAAATAGTCAGTGCAGCGCTTATCTAAGGAGAATAGACTTTTAGCCTTCGGAGTGATATAATTGGATAAATGCTTATTCCTGTAAAAAAAATACTAAAAGAACTGGAAATTGAGCTAAAAAACGAGGTATCAAAGCTAAGCAAGAAGAACAAACTGAAACTCGTACTTTTTATGGTGGGAGACACTCCGGAACAGCTCGTCTTCGTCAAAGCAAAACAGAAAATGGCAAAAAAGTTAGGGGTTTCTTTTGAGTTGGTGCAGTATAAAACCGTTCCGTCATTCGAACCTCTTCTTCGCAAAATCAAGGAAAAATCAATGGAGCCGAACGTAACGGGGATTGCCGTCCAACAACCGCTTCCTCCTCAGCTCTCTACAGAAAGCATGTTTGATTTTATTGCGCTTAACAAAGAAATCGAAGGTCACCGGCGGAAGACAGAATTTTATTCACCGCTTGCCCTTGCCTTTTTAACGCTCCTTAAATTTATCTATATCCATCCAGAAATCGACAAGAAGCTCTTCCTTGATAACAAACGAGACTTTGAAAGTATCCGCCGTGTTTTGAAACACAAACAAATTGTCTATATCACCAACGAGTCGGCGAATGGAAAACCAGTAACAAAAACCTTAAGCGAACTGAAAATTAATTTCATCGGTATTAATCCCTTTACATCAAACCCGCAGGAATATTACAAAGAAGCAGATATCATCATTTCCTCTGTCGGAAAGAAAATTCTGACTCCTGAGATGCTCAAGCAAGGAGTCGTCCTGTTTAACGTTGGTGTACGGGATGGAAACGGAAAACTTATCGGTGATTATGATGAAAAAGAAATTGATGACGTATCTGCCTACCACACAGGAATTTCCGAAAACATGGAAGACCTCGATATTCTCTACCTCTTCAAAAACTTAGTCGACGCCGCAAAAATGCAAAAGCACAAGTAAAATCCTAAACCCTAAATCATAAATCCTAATCAAATAATACAAAATTCCAAACGGTTGATTTTTTTAATGTTTAGTATTTAGGATTTAATGTTTAGCGTTTAGTGTTTAGGGTTTAGAGTTTAGTATTTAGGGTTTAGTATTTAGGATTTATATTATGGACATCTACGTTCTCTTCGGCCAAACCGCAACGGGAAAGACAGCGAGTGCGCTTGATCTTGTGAAAAAGAATCCGCCAGCTGGCGGAGGCGAGATCGTCAACTTCGACTCCCGACAGATATACAAAAAGCTTGATATTGTCACGGGAAAAGACAGACCCTCGGACCCAACAATTAAAATCTGGCTGTATGATATCGTCGATCCGAAGCAAGCGTTTTCCTCCGCAGAATATGTTAATCTCGCAAAAAAGACAATAGAGGATATTCTCAAAAGAGGGAAGACTCCCATACTTGTTGGAGGAACGGGGTACTATCTTTCTCATCTTCTCTACGGAGTACCGGAAACGGGGATAGATGAAAACTGGGACCTGAGAAATAAATTGAAAGACAAGTCGGTCGGAGAGCTCCAGTCGTTGTTGAAGAAAAAAAATAGCAAGATGTTTGAAGAGATGAACAACAGCGACCGCAACAATCCTCGCCGTCTCATAAGACGCATCGAACTATGTGACGCCGGCGCGCTATTATCGCCTTTGCCGGTTCACAAGTTAAAAGAGAGCGCCTTCGGTGCAACGCTTCACTTTATTCCTTTTTTCCACTCCTCGCCAGAAAAAGTAAGGGAAGCTATTGAAAAACGGGTTGAAGCGAGAATACAGGCGGGAGCGATTGAAGAGGTGAAAAAATTACTTGGCGAGGGATATACCGAAAAAGATCCCGGACTGAATGCAATAGGATATAGACAACTTATCTCATATGTTAAAGGAGAAAAATCACTCGACGGAGCAAAGAAAGAATGGACAACGAAAGAAGTTCAATATGCAAAACGTCAGAAAACGTACTTCAAGAAATACTTCCCGACATAATCAAAATCCTAAACCCTAAACACTAAATCCTAAAAGAGAACATCTGTTTTATTTAGAGTTTAGT
>CAZUEQ010000016.1:7530-11570 GCA_964619475.1 uncultured Gammaproteobacteria bacterium
AGAGTTTATTTTTTATTGAAGAGTTCCATGAACGCGGTTTTAGGAATCTCAACATGTCCCACAGCCTTCATCAGTTTTTTTCCTTCTTTTTGTTTTTCAAGAACTTTTCGTTTTCGTCCAAAATCTCCTCCACCAATAAGCTTTCCCTTATGCATCATGACATCTTTTCGGAAAGGGGAAATCCGTTCTGAGGAAATAATTTTCCCCTGGAACCTTGCCTGTATCTTGACTTCGTACTGTTGGCGGGGAATAAGCTTGTGCAGTCTGTGAGTAAGGAACTGCGCTTTTGATTGCGCTCGTTCCGCAACGACAATTTCCGAAAATTCCTCAACTGGATCGCCGTTTAACAGAAGTTCCATTTTGTGTGCTTCGACTTTATCATGCCGTATCAACTCCCAATCAAGGGATGCATATCCACTCGTCACGCTTTTTAACCTATCAAAAAAGTCAGTAATAAGCTCTGAGAGGGGCATCTCATAGGTGAGTGCTATCTGATTCTTATTGTCCATTGTAATGAAGTGCGCACGGTGTTCCTCGCATACTTTCATCACGGCCCCGGTATAATCGTTTGGCGTATAAATAAAGACCTTCACAATTGGCTCCAGAAACTCTTCGTTTTTTTCAATATATTCAACCTGTGGGGGAGTAAGGACAAGACTCAGTCCATATTCGCGTTCAAGCCGTTCTCGAACAACGTCAGCATGGAGTAGTCCCAAAAATCCAACACGGAATCCCGCACCAAGTGCGGTACTGTAAATACCACTAAAGTCGAGAGCGCTATCGGTCAGATACAATTTTTCTAACGCTTTTTTTAAATTAAGATACTCGCTTGTCTCGGTCGGAAACATACTTGCATACACCATCGGCTGTACTTTTTTATATCCGGCAAGAGGAGACTCCATGTCTTTCGGCAACTGCATTGTGTCACCTATTTGTATAGCATGAATATCTTTTAAGTTCGTTGCGACATATCCAATCTCTCCCGCTTTTATTTCATCACACACGGTGAGGTCGGGATGAAACATGCCAACTTCAGAGGCAATAAACGTATTTCCTCCATGTGCCATTTTTATTGACATGCCGGCAGAGAAAGATCCGGAAAAAACGCGGACAAATGCGATTACTCCCTTGTAGGTATCGTAATACGAATCAAAAATAAGTGCCTGTAATTTTTTTTCATTTTCTTGAAGTTTCGGGGGCGGAATTTGTTCAATCACTGCCTGCAAAACTGCTTCAACTCCCTGTCCCGTTTTTGCGGAAATGGAAAAAATTTCGTTTTCATTTACTCCAAGAAAGTCGATAAGCTGCTTTTTTGTTTTCGGAACATCGGCGCCAGCCATATCAATTTTATTGACGACAGGAATGATGACGAGATTCTTCTCAAGGGCTTTATAGGCATTTGCAATGGTCTGCGCTTGTACTCCCTGAGTTGCATCCACAAGCAAAATAACGCCTTCCACACAGGCGAGGGTTCTGTCCACTTCGTAGGAAAAATCAACATGTCCCGGAGTATCAATGAGGTTTAAAATGTATGTCTGTGTTTGAGATTGTTCTTGAAATTGAGCCTGAGACCGTACTTGGCTTTGAAAATCAGTTTGGGTGGCGCGGGCGGAGGGGTCCACAGCGGCGCGCACATCGGACGAAGTCCGAGGAGCACCGATGGGGAGGAGAGCCGGGGCAGGACCCAAACGATAAATCATTTTAACTGGTGCCAGTTTTATCGTAATTCCGCGCTCTCTTGAAACGGGATTTCGGTCCAAAAGCTGCTCTTCGTGTTTTCCTGCCTTCACAACTCCCGTTAGCTCCAATAAACGGTCAGCAAGAGTACTCTTGCCGTGATCTACGTGAGCAATGATGGCAAAGTTACGAATCATATCTGTATCAGTTTGAGTGTCGAAGTTCCGCCTTCAACAAGCCAGCAGTCGCCATGAAGGACAATAAACCATTCGCCCGGTTTTGCTCCTTGTTCTTTTTTCAAGAACTCAACCGTTTTCGCAATTCCTTCTTTTGTCACCAATTCTTTTGCAGAAATATCTTTTTTGACTATCGGTTCAACTCCGTAATTGACGGTAAGCATCTGTGCGACTTTGGCGTTCGGGACAAATGCAAATATCGGAAGACTTGCGCGGTAACGGGAAAGCATTCGTGCTGTTTTTCCACTTTCGGTAAAGACGACAAATCCCGCAATTTTTTCGCCTCTGCTCAGAAGCGTCTGATAAATATTGTATGCACCCTCACACAACATGCTTTCATTGTTAGCATCGTCAAATTCAAATGTCCATCTGGTGTCTTCAATAAAACGAAGTTCGTTTGCTTCAACGATTTTTCTCATCATCGTCACGGTTTCAACCGGATATTTTCCAGATGCGGACTCTCCTGATAGCATCACTGCATCCGTCAGGTCGTATGTTGCATTTGCAACATCGGACACTTCGGCACGTGTGGGAAATGGATTGTCAATCATCGTCTGTAACATCTGTGTTGCCGTGATAACAGGAATTCCTCGTTCCATCGATTTCTTGATGATGACTTTCTGCCAATAGGGCACCTCTTCAATAGGAAGCTCAATCCCGAGGTCTCCTCGGGCGACCATAATACCGTCGCTTGCATCAATTATTTCATCAAGATTATCTATCGCTGTTTTTGCTTCTATTTTTGAAATAATCTGGGCAACTATCTTATATTTCTTCATTTCTTCACGCAACGTGTGGACATCCTTTGCGTTTCGGGCGTAGGAAAGTGCGATATAGTCAAGTTCACTTCTTTGTGCAAGTTTTAGTCCTTCAAAATCACGGTCGACAAGAACAGGGAAGGGGAAGTTGGCGCCCGGAATGCGAAGCGACTTTCTGTTTTTCAGAAGTCCTTCCCGGTTGCTTTTTAACACTGCTTCTTTCCCGACTTCCATAACGGTGAAGGTGAATGCACCATCATCTGCAAGCAAATGCTGTCCAACCTTAAGATACTCAAATAAGCTCGGATGTGAGCAGGAAAATCCTTTTTTCGTTTTGTCGGTAAATACCGATTCGCCAAGGGTAAGCATCTCTCCTACTTTGACGTGTATTCCGTCTCCTGGCATATTGATACGGATCTCAGGACCCTGCAAATCAAGAAGGGTTCCGACATCGACTCCCATTTTTTTTGCTACCTTATTCACTCTGTCAATACGCTCTGCATGCCACTCGACTGTGGAATGTTTGAAGTTGAATCGAAAGACATTCACCCCAGCTTCTATAAGCTTTTGAATCTGTTCTTCGGAGTCAGAAACAGGACCTATTGTTGCAACAATCTTTGTTAGTTTTTTCATGGTGTTAATTATACAGGAAACCAGCCCCAATATGAGCCCCTTTGGTAGTCAGCAAATTTTTAATTTTAATTTTTTAATTTTTATTCAAATCTCAATTTATAATTTAAAAAATATAATTTAAAAATTGACAAAAAATTTCGAATTAAAAATTAAGAAGTCATTTTGTATTTGCAGCAATTGAAGAAAAAATGAGAGTCAATTCGTGTGCTTCTTTCCAAATAATCCTACATTTCATCTTTATACTTTCCTCCTTGATTGTGCCGCCAAGCAATCTCAACCAATAGAGTGTTTCCTTTGCCTCTTTTTTGCAAATATGAATTTTGTTTTTAAAATCTTTTTTTGAAGCAGCTCCATTAGCCTCATAGTAGTTTGCACCAATACTAGTCCCACTTCTCGCAAGCTGATCAACGATTGATTTGGTTACGACAGATATCTCAATTATTTTTAAAAAGCCAATTAAACGTTCGCTAAACAAAGATACTCTTTCTTCAAGGTTGTACTGTTGATTCATTGATATATTTTTATCCGATAAAATTACCAACCGTCAACTGTTTATAAACTACAAAAAAATCTTTTGGGCCGTTATGATGAAGGAAAAACGTTATTAGCAGTATATGGATTAAGAATTAAAAATTGATTAAAAATTTCGAATTTCAAATTAAAAATTACTTCCCGTTATTCGGCAGCACCAGATCATGAATAGGTTTTCCCGTGTGCACGGCAAGAATGGACTTTG
>CAZUEQ010000016.1:11670-14286 GCA_964619475.1 uncultured Gammaproteobacteria bacterium
GGCAGCACCAGATCATGAATAGGTTTTCCCGTGTGCACGGCAAGAATGGACTTTGCAAGAAGGGGAGCGACACTTACTTCAACAATCCTGTCACTTGCCAAAATTTCCGGTCGCAGTTTTATCGTATTTGTTACAAATATTTTTTGAACCCCTGCGTTCAGCAATCTGTCCAGACACGAAACTCCCTTTTTTTCCAAAAATAATCCGTGTGTACAGGCATACGATACGGATCGTGCACCTTTTTGATACGCAAGCACCGCTGCATTTTCTGCCGATTCACCGCTTGCCAAAACATCGTCAATGATAAGGACATCACTTCCTTCAACGCTTCCCAACAGATCATATGTCTCAACGTTGCCGCCCGGCATGCGTTCTTTAAATCCAACTGCAACACCGCAGGCCTCTAAAAATTGCTTATATTTTTTTGCGCGTTTTGCTCCTCCAAAATCAGGCGATAACGTAACCAAATTTCCCATAGGAAGCTCTTCTTGTATTCGGGGAACAAGAACACTACTTGCATACAAATTGTCAAACGGATAGGTGACAAATCCCGTCTCCTGGTCCGCATGTACATCAACGGTTTGTAATCGGTGTGCTCCTGCATTAAAAATCTGGTCTATGACTACTTTGGAACTTATCGACTCTCTCGGAGCATCCTTGTTTTGCTGATCGGTCTGTCTGTCCTGACGCGAATACCCGAGCCACGGAGCAATTGCCGTTATTTCATTTGCTGATGCCCGCGCAACCGCATCAATCATAAAACACAACTCCATATGATACGTATTTGTACGGGGAGGGGAAGTCGGTTGAATGATGAATACGTCACGTTTCCGGACCGATACGGGAATTTGTGCAATTACTTCCTCTCCAGGAAATTCAGCTATTGATTGATAAGAAGGAATCCCAAGTAGTGCGGCGGTTTCCTCGGCAAGACCGGGATTGGAACGGCCTGTCAAAATACGAAGTCTATCTGAGTTATGCACGATTCTAATCCCCTTATTAAGTGGGCTTTTTTCTGAATGTACTCGTCCCCCGGCACCTTCAGCTTGTGGCATATACCGAAGTATAGTATCAGTTACTATTCGTTACGTCAAACACATTTTTGAAAAGTTACCTTGACAGCACTATGTATACAGCCTTATAATGAACCTTATTCGATAAAAACATTGAGGCTCATATTTTTTATTATGTGTAATACTGCAAGAAAGTGCTTTTCGGTAATAGTTTTATCTTTTTTCCTCCTGCTCCAAGTAACGCCTTTTCTTCCTTCCTCCATTAGCAGACTACCACTTGCTAAAAAGCTCGGCAGCTATTCTCTACTGAGCCCTCAGTCGCTTGATGCCGCAGGACTTTCTTCCGCATCAGCTACTCTTTCCAATCCGCGTCTTTCTTATTCAGCAGGAGTAAGTGCGACTATCAATGCAGGATTAACCGTCATCACTATTTCCGGATCGGGAAATGCCGACAACGACACAGATCATTTGTTTCCTAACGATTATGTTGGAATAGGGAACAATCCCAATCTACAGGTTGCCTCCATTGCAAACGCAACAACATTTGTCCTCAAGACAGCCCTTGCAAATCAGATCTTAAACACACATAAGGTATATAGCACTCAATCCGGAACACTTGCCGTTAACTTTTATACCGCAAGCGCAATTCCCACAGGAGGAAGTATTGAAATAGATATTCCTGCCGCAGTCGGTACCCCAAACGACGGTACTCCTGATACTGCGACAACTAATGCAAACAGTGGATTTGATCTTAATCTTATCGGAGCCGCAGACGTAACCTGTCCTGCAGGATTCACCGCTGCCACCCCAACTGTGGGAACCGGCGGATTGGCTGCCCCACACAAAATCTACTGTAATTTAAATGGCTCATCACTGGCAGCAGGAGCAAATCTCACCGTCACGATAGGAACAGCAACAAAAGGACTCATAAACCCAGCTCCCGTTGGAACAACACACGTACAAGGAGTTGCTGACACCTATCTTTTGAATGTATATACAAAAAGTGGAGCAGCAGGAGCAGGAACCGCACTTGATAGTGTGCCGATCAAAATTGCACCGGTTGAAGGCGTCCTGGTAAGCACAACGATTGACGAAACACTTAACTTTACCGTTGCCGCAGTTACCGCAGCCAATCTTCCGACCACATGCGGATTTACACCTGTCGGTACTCTCATCTCAACAACCGCTATGTCCGTTCCTTTCGGATCGAGCATTACCGCAAACACGTTTTATAACGGTGCCCAACAACTCACCGTCACGACAAACGCACCAGGCGGCTATTCGGTAAAAATAGAACAGAATGATCAAATGGGAAAAGATGGCAAAACATGTACAGGTGCGACAGCGGACGAAACTGTCAACTGTATTAAAGACACGACCTGCAACGCCGGCGCTTGTACGTTTACGACATCAGCAGACTGGACGACCAACACCCTGAATGGGCTTGGATATACTCTTAGCAACAACTCAGGAACCGACGCATCATTCACCTATAACGAATCGGCACGGACCTTTTCGGCCAAACAATTGCCCGATCAGGAATCATCTGAAGCGAAACAAAATATCATGTATGCAAGCACTGTACGAAATGCAAGTTCGGCGT
>CAZUEQ010000017.1:0-14073 GCA_964619475.1 uncultured Gammaproteobacteria bacterium
TTAGGATTTTTTTTATGGGAAAAACTATTCGCATTTTGTTTCTCATAACAATGTTTGCACTTCTTGCCGCACCGGCACGGGCCGATCTTATCGCCGGATCTTCTGCTGCAGTCTCATCTCGTGAACAAAACGCAGTGTCATCTTTGAGCATACAACAAATAGCCCTCAAGCGTAAAGTTATTACAGAGGTCCTGAAACGCAATAACTCACCTATGGTAGGAAGCGTTGATGCCTTTATTCAGACCTGTATGACTCAGGGACTTGACTGCTACCTCCTCCCTTCTATGTCAGGAGTCGAGTCTACCTTTGGCCAGTTTATCATGCCTGGAACCAATAATGCCTTTGGATGGGGTCGTGGTCTTATTAAGTTTAATTCATTCTCTGAAGGTATTGAAACGGTAGGACGTGGTCTTCGTGAAAATTATATCAATAAGGGTGCCACGTCAATTGATCAGATTGGTTCTATCTATTGTGAAGGAAATACATGGTCAACTAGCGTAAAACATTTCATGAAACTGTTTGCTGAAGAAGAAAAAAAACAGTTGTTTTTTGTGCAGGATACGGTACAATTGTGAGCATGGCTAAACATACAATAAAAAAACAACCAAAGGCGACAATCGAAATCTCCCTCGTTATCCCATGGAGCGAAATACAAGCTGAATATAAAAGTGCTTTTGCTGCCCTCCTTCCCGAGTTTGAGATGGTGGGATTCCGCAAAGGAAAAGTCCCCTCCGAGCTTGCTGAGAAAAATATGTCAAAAGACAAGGTATATTCGAAGTTGATTCAAACCCTTATCCCACGACTCTATGAAGAGATCGTCAAGAAAGAAGACTTGAAGCCGGTTGTTTCACCGAAAGTGCAGCTACTCAAGGCTAAAGAGAATGAAGAATGGGAAATAAAGATTGAAGTTGCAGAAAAACCAGAAGTAAAGCTCAAGGATTATAAGAAAAAGATTCAGGAAGTAAAAAAGAAGGCACAAGCTCCTGAAATTTGGGTGCCAGGCAAAGATCAAAAGCCATCCGAGAAAGACAAGGATGCTCAAAAGGAAAAAGTCTTAAATAGCGCGCTTGAAGCTCTTATTACCGAGGTTGAGTGTGAAATCTCTCCCCTTCTTATCGAAGACGAGCTCAACCGTAGACTTACCCAGGTGGTAGATGACGTGCAAAAAATCGGCCTTACCATCGAGTCATACTTGAAGTCAAAAGGCACAACCATTGAGGCCCTGAAAGAAAGACTTGCAAAAGAAGTGACGGACATGTACAAACTTGAATTTATCCTTCAGGCTATTGCAGATACGGAGAAGATTGAAGTGAATGATGCCGATCTTCAAAAGATATTCGGAAATATTAAAGAGGAAAAAGATCGTCAAGCCGCACAACAGAACGCATACTTTTATGCATCCGTCCTGCGAAAGCAGAAGGCGCTTGATTTTATTATAGGTCTTTGATATACTGTTGACTATGACAGTCAAAAAAGGGGGAACCCCCTTAAGTTATCGTAAAACTTCCAATACTCTTGAATCACTAAAAGAGTCTGACTCTTCCGTTGGACAAAATGCACTCGACTCCCTTGCCTCACTTGGAGGAGGAATTTTAGACCAGCTACTGGGAGTTCAAAACAGTTCCGAAGCGGGACAAGAACAAGCACAGTTTGAAGCACAAGAAAAACAGCAAAAAAAGCCGGTGAAAAAGGAAGCAAACCTCTTCAATTATCAGAATTATCACGAAACAATTATCGTCAAGAGACAGATAAAAGAACTTGTCGAACAAATCAGGAAAGAAGTCGATTACTTGAAACAAGCTGACAAGTCGCTTCTCCAGGATGTGAAAGATATTGAAAAGTTGGCAATCGATTCCCTTCCTGAAAATCCCGGTATTTATGACGTCAAATTCTTGGAAATTGTCCTTCGCGTATTGCAAAGTGTCCGTATGAAGGTGGGAGAATCAAGAACATGGCTCTCTGCACTGGTATCAAAAAGGAAAAAAAGAGGATCATTATTTGCAGCCCGCAGTAAAAAACAGGGAACTTCTTATTCAATGTCTCAGGAGCTTTCTACCGCTCGCAGTATTCAATAATCCTTAATCGATTACTTTCAGGAAGGTGTTGACCCCAAATGCCCAGCTCCCGTCAGAAGGTGGCGTATATTTGCGCATGATTTCTTCAGGAGTTGTAAATCCTTTGTCGATATAGTTTTTCTTCAGTCCTCGACTGATTGTCTCAATTGCTTCTTCGTAGGAGGAGAACCGGGTCACTTTGTTTCCGTATATTCCCCATCCCCAACAGTTATACGATCCCGCATAAATATGTTTACACAAATTTGATTCCTGCATTGCAATTGCCGGGAGGAGACGATAGTCAAGCTGATACTTGTCCGCCATTGCGACAAAGTATTCTGATTTGTCATACAGCACGGACTCGTATTTTCGGAAATAATATTTAAGATTTGCAACACGAATGTCTGAGGTTTTGAATTCGGAAAGCAACTGTTCGGAAGATTTCTCCTGCTCTGCAGAAATGAGACTGATTTTTTCCAGGTCATCCATGACACTCAAGTAATAGTTAAACCGAGCATTCCGAATGGAAAGATAATATCCAACGGTAAATGCGGCGATATAAAGGACGATGAATGTTATGAAGAGAAATATTATTTTATTGATATTTCTTTTAAAATTATTCATTCGTTACATTTTATAGTAATAGGTAGAAAACGCTTTGTCCGGCAATGTGTGAAACATTTTTTTCTCCCATCCCGGCAGTTTAAACCCATGAGAAATAATAATGGTATTTTTGCGTAATTGTTTTTTGAAAAATGGTAACAACTTAATAATAAGTTGCGGCATCAAAAAAAGATAGACATAATCTGCTTTTTTGCAATCATACTCAAAAATATTTTTTGATACAAAAGAAATTTGTTTATCTACCTTGTCGCGTCGAGCAAAGAACCGTGCAAAAAAATTAAGCAAAGCGTTCACCTCTACTCCTTCTCCGACAACGCCATATTTCTTCGCGGCAAACCGAATAATGCGTCCATCCCCGCTTCCGAGTTCTATGAAGAACGTTCCTCGTTTTGGTTTGACGACATCAAAAATACGGGCCAATTGTTTTTTTGAAGTGGGAACGTAAGGCGCACCTTTCAGTGTTGAAAAGACAAGCGCCATCCCATAAATGGAAACGCACAAAAGAATAATAAGTTCGGAAATGAGTAGTAGGTAATATAAAAATATAGGCATTTGTATAGTATAATATATTCACGCCCGAATTGGGGAATAGCCCTTGTAGCTCAACGGATAGAGTAGTGGTCTTCGGAACCATTGATGGGGGTTCAATTCCCTCCAAGGGCACAGAAATAAATGCGACCATAGCTCAACTGGTAGAGCATCTCCCTCTTAAGGAGGTGGTTGTGAGTCCGAGTCTCACTGGTCGCACTTTAAAAAAGCGAGTATACTTCATATATGCATATAACCGACGTAATTTCAGAGCTTAAAAAAAAGTATCCGGGGAAAAGAATATTGATGAACAACAGAAGTAATGTGACAGAGATTTTATGTGAAACGGATCCTGCGTCGCTCCATGCTTCACATAGCACCGTCATTTCAGTTATCGACAAAACCGACAAACATTTTCACGAAAAGACAACAGAAACATATAAGGTCCTTAAAGGCGTGCTCACGCTGACAATTGAAGGAAAACAAGTGGTGTTAAACGAAGGCGAATCTCAGGTAATACTTCCCAACCAGAAACATGAAGCCGTGGGTGATGAAACATGGGTGATGTGCAGTTCAAGGCCGGGTTGGACACATAAAGATCATCATAAGGTATCATGATTATATGAAGAAGGTACTTCGCCTTATATTCGTTTTTTTTGCTCTTTTTTTATCTTTGAGCTTTTTTCTTCTCTCCCTTTTTAAAACAAAAACAATAGATTCGTTCGACAAAGACCAGAAAATAATTGCCTCATATAAACAATGGGGACTTTCAGTTGATAAGTATCAAAACCAATTGGGAGTCGTGTTGATAAAAACAAAAAACTCTTCCCCTTTTCTCCTTCCGTTTCATGCAAAAACGTTTGATGCCCAAAGAAAGTACATTCTGGCGTCCGTGCTAGAGGCATATGTAAATGAAGTAAATGCAAATAAACAGTCTGTGGACCTGAAACTCACCTATTTGCGTGACCGGTTAAAAATAAGTACGGATTTAACAAACAATCAGAAAGATAGCCACTTCCAGTCACTTGACGGTATTGCTGGAGCCGTGTTTGAAAAAGAACCGACTCTTGCCGAAATAAAAAAAGCGATAAACGATCTGTCGGCAATCGACACTCTCATCAACAAAGAAATTGATGCACATCAAAAAGACAACATATTCGCGGAAGTTCAAACATATAAAGGGACATGTGAAGAACTGAAACAATTTTTTGAAACGAAAGATAAGCAGGACTATGCTACTACCGCAAACCGCTGTATTGAAGAAGCGGACAAACTGCTTCTCCCGCAGTATCAAAACAATAGCGCCTCATTTATCGAGTCGATAGCAAGAGAACGAGTCTTTACCCTTGTTCAGTTGGCACAAAATCAAAAGGTAAAAGTGTTTGAAGAGGAACAATATGCTCTTCAAAAAGAGAAAAAAGATGCAGAGTATCTCTCCATCGTTCCAAGCGCCATCGAAACGAAAGGCAAGGTAGTCGTTGTTAATTTAAAATTACAAAGATTGTATGCATACGAAAACGGCGTTTCCCTTTTCCCCCATTCAGTACTTATTACATCGGGAAAACAAGGATTTGAAACGATTACAGGAAGATTTGCTATCTACCTAAAGGAGAGGTATCACAAAATGCAGTCTCCTTTTCCCGGAATTTACTATGATGATGTTGTTGATTATTGGATGCCGTTTTTCTCCGGATATGGACTTCATGACGCCTCCTGGAGACAGGTGTACGGGACATTTGACTACTTAACTGTAGGAAGTCATGGCTGTGTAAACATGACCCTTAATGACGCTGCCGTCCTGTATAATTGGGTTGAGGTAGGAACTACAGTAATTGTGCTGTGACTTTCAATTTCATATACATCTATGTTGATCGACGAAATTACCATACAAACAAAAGCAGGTAAAGGCGGAAACGGATCTGTTTCTTTCTTTCCCCAAAGACAAGGTCCTTGTGGCGGGGACGGAGGAAATGGCGGAAGCGTCATCGTAAAAGCAAAACGAGAAGTGAAGAACCTGAATGCCGTGGCACAAAGAAAAGACTTTATTGCTGAAGATGGAGGAGCGGGTGACAGCTTTAATAAAAGCGGTCGCAACGGAAAAGATTGTATTCTTTATGTTCCGCTTCATACAGAGTTTACGAATATTCAACTTAATAGGGTGGTCGTTATTTCTCAGTACGATACGGAATACGTCTTGTGTAGAGGCGGACAGGGTGGACGAGGGAACGACAGATTTAAGTCGGCAACCAACCAAACCCCCCGCTACGCCGAACCGGGAAAACCGGGAGAAGAATTTGAATTCAAAGTCGTTCTTAAGTTTATCGCAGATATCGGTCTCATCGGACTTCCCAATGCAGGAAAAAGCAGTCTGTTAAACGAGCTTACTCATGCACAAGCGCGAGTTGCCCCCTATCCTTTTACGACTCTTGAACCAAACCTTGGTGCGTTCGGCGAAATAATATTGGCCGATATTCCAGGACTTATCGAAGGAGCATCAAAAGGAAAAGGGCTCGGATTTAAATTCTTAAAACACATAGAAAAAGTGCAGCTGTTTCTTCACTGTATCAGCTGTGAATCAAAGAATCCGACCGAAGTATATCGGGTGGTAAGAAAAGAGCTTTTGGAGTACAATCCTCTTCTTCAAAATAAAAAAGAGGTGGTGCTTCTTACGAAGGTCGACTTGATAACTCCACAGGAAAGCAAGAACTTGGCAGAAAAAATCGGGAAAGAATTGAATCTAGAAGTGTTTCCTATGTCTGTATATGATGTTGATGCTCTTGAAAAACTTAAATTACTTTTGAGCAAATTCAAGTACGTTTCGTAAGTCATCCAACGTCACAACACTCATCATTTGTTTTCGAAGAGCAGCACTTCCCATCTCCTGTTTGCAGTACCATGCAAAATGTTTTCGCATAGGGCGCAAATCAAGCTCCGGACGGTACTGTAAGAATAATTCGGCGTGTCTGAGAATAGTTTGTTTTCTTTCTTCAAGCGACGGAGAAGAGTTAGCAAAAAGCCACGGATTTCCAAGAGCTGCGCGCGCGATAAGGACTCCATCAACGTTATAATTTTCCATTTTTTCGTGTGCTTGGGCGCATGAGTGAACATCTCCGTTTCCGAATAGTTTTGTTTTCGTATTTTTTGCAAGCATGACGGCCTTTTGAATTTCTTCCCAGTCTGCACGTCCTGCATATCGTTGGGTAAAAATCCGTCCGTGAACGGTGATAAAATCGGGAGAAACCTCAAGCAGTTGTCCTATCCATTTTTCCGTTATAGGTCTGTCAAAACCAATGCGTGTTTTGATGGAGAGAGTCATTTCCTTTTTTATTGTTCCAACCAACATTTTTTCAACTTTCTGTTTTATGTTGTCAGGCACATCGGTATCTGATATTTTTTTTCCGTTTTTCCAATCTTCCCGCGCTTTATGAAGGACCATCATTATCTTTTTTGCCGTTTCGGGGTCATTGATAAGTCCTGCTCCTCCTCCCTTTCGTACCACTGACGGATCGGGACACCCCATATTCACGTCAACCCCATTAAATCCGAGAGCCGCGGCGATAAAAAACGCATTGTAAAAATATTCAGGCTCCTTTCCAAAGAATTGGGCAATAACAGGTGTTTTTGAAGCGTGTTTTACCAGTCCGTTAAGAAGTATTGTTCTTCCTTTTGAAAGTCCTGCAACAGGAATGAACTCGGTAAAAAGCATGTCCGGTTTACCGACCTCATCCACTATCTGTCGGAACGCACTGTCGGTGATACCGTCAAGAGGAGCAAGGCCAATCATATTATTTCTTCTTTTCTTTTGCGGACAAACGTTATCCATTCTTCCACTACTTCAAA
This sequence comes from uncultured Gammaproteobacteria bacterium, assembly GCA_964619475.1. Classification (GTDB taxonomy): domain Bacteria; phylum Patescibacteriota; class Microgenomatia; order UBA1406; family GWC2-37-13; genus JAKBEU01. Next base: position 7,047 of record CAZUEQ010000017.1, read on the forward strand.
GATAAGCTTAAATGGGGCTTCGATAAGAAAATCAAGAATGAAAACGATAAAATTCAGTTTCGCCAATCCCCCACTCAAGAACTTCCCCATGGACAGTATCGGCATAAAGAAAAAGTCAATAAGGGGTGAAAAAAAGCTTTCTTTTTCGGATAATCGGTATTCATTCACAATCTGTCGTACGCGATAAGAGAAAAACGTCACAAGGCTTACAAAGAAAATAAATACGAAAATACTGATAAGGTTGAAGTTAAGAAGAAGGAGTCCTTCATAGATAAGGGAAAGCGTAACGATGAACGTCAAGCTGTAAAAAATGGTGAATCCAAAAATAAGGACAGGTTTCCTCTCCGTTTTTTTCTTCGGCATGTAGGAAACACTTGTTTCAAACGTCGGATTGGAATCGATGATATCAACAATGCGTTGGAAAATATTTTTTGTGTTTTCTTCTCCCGGAATTTTGAAGAAAGAGACGATAATAAGCATGAGAATAGGAGGAAATACCGTATTGATGGTGACTGATTCAAGGTTTACTTCACCGTATAGCCATCGTGATACCGGCACTTCAAGGATGAGAGCAAAGACCATTTTAGTCAGGAAGACATAGATAAAACTGCGGATAGCCAAATTGCGGACACGAGAATTAAGTTGTGAATATTTTTTGCGACAGGTTTCATCCACCTTTTTCCAGAGAGCCTGTTTATCAGTCAGTAACTGTTTTGTTTTCTCCTTGGAATTTTTGATGATGTCAAAAAGAATAAGGAATGAAGGAAGTTGTTTTCGAGTAAAACGGGTAAGGCTGTCAACATACTTATTGTCGATTGTTTCATCAATCTTTTTGAATATGGAAGACGCTTTTGTGGCGAATTCTTCCAATTCCGTCTCCGAATACGAATGGATCGGTTTATAAAACGTTACGAACAGATGATACCTTTGGTAAGGTAAATCACTTTTTCGGAATGATTTTTCAAGCGCGGCCAAGAAATATGCGTCTTTTTGATCGCTCGATAATCCTTCTATTTTTATCTTTTTTCGGAGTACTTGATAAATAAAGAAAAGATTATTGGCGTAACGGTTTGCGGTTTCGGGTGACAGTACCTCCTCAATTTCACAGGTCATCAAATCAAGAATATAGTCCGTCAAATACTGCTGAACTTCATATGGCCTGCCTATCGCAATCCGCCTTTTAAGAAGAAGATAACGGTCAATGACCAGCTGTATATCGGCTATGTCTTTTCCGCCAAGAGAACCGTTGGCAAAATAGCGGGCCCACAGAAGCTCGCGAACGAGATTTTCCGCCTCATTCTTCCCTTCCGCATTAAGCATGAAGCGGCGATTTAAGATGCGTTCTATCGCGGCTCGGCGGATAAGATGATCTTCGCGGTATTCTATGGCATTTCGTATTTTTTCATATCCGATAGCAAAAAGAGAGACGGCTTGAGATACAGTTATGCGGGATAGCTCATCTGGACTTGGACGAGGCTTTGTCTTCTGAAAGTTGCCCAACAAAGCTTCGGCATACTTAGACAATTCAATTGAACCTGAGGGCTGTGATGACTGATCCATAGACCTATAATTATATCAAATTATATCAAAAAATACCACTTTTTATCTGTTTTTCTGAACTAAGTCTAACAGGAAGGGGTGAAGAAGTGTATTTGATGCAATAAGGCCGTTTGACAGATCCCTGTTTTTTATCGGATTGCCGTTGAAATCGGTAACTTTCCCGTGCGCACTTTCTATTATTGCAAACGCAGGAGCAATGTCCCACCATTTTGGTCCTTTAAAGTGTGCCAGATGAGTGGGAAGGACATAGCCGTCAGCCTGCCCGTCAGCAACAGCAACACAAGAGACGATGTCGCAGGAGTATGCCCTTGTTCTGAACGTGTTTTTTATGAGTGCCTTTTCTATCCGTTGGAAAGAGTCAAGCTCACTGTCTGTGCATGCTCCGATAGGAAGACGTGTTATAACAATTGATTTCTCAAGCGCAGAAACAGAGGAAACGTGTGCTGGAACATCATCGTTCATAAAGTTCCCACCCTTACGCGCAGCATATATCTTGTTTGCCTCCGGGCAGTAGACAACGCCTGCAATAGGCACCTTGTTTTGCTCAATGCCCAGCAGTACATAATAGTTTGATGACCCTCGTGAATAATCTCGGGTACAGTCAAGCGGGTCAATAATCCACTCAAACTCCGCCCCTTTTTTTTCAAACGTATGCTGTCCTTCCTCCGTAAAAATAGAGTGTGAAGGAAAATACCTTTGTATTTGCCCAACAATGTATTTTTCGGAGGCATAGTCAGCCGAGGTGGCAAAATCCGTTCCCATTGCATTCTTTATTGTTTGAATGGTATGGGTCTTTTTTTGTTCGATAAGAATAGACCCGGCGCCGCGCGCAATATCTTTCGCTTTCTCCAGCAAATCGTCAAAATCCGTCATATTTATAGTAATGAGTCCGCGTTGACACCCTTTGTCATGTCAATGTCTTTAACTTCTTTAAACAGTTTTGCAACAAATAAGCGCAACTCGTCGTATTTATCCTGTGTTTTTGCCTCAAACTTCGCCGTGAGGTAAGGGCCGTTTTGCGAAGCGCGGATGACAAACATGTATCCGGGCAAATCCATACGAATACCATCAATTTCAGTAAACGTCGCGTTTGGATACTTTGCCTTTACTTTGTCTCCGATTTCTTTTGAAACGGTGTCAAATTTTGTGGCGTCAGGACATCCCACCTTTATTTCAGGACTTGAAATGTACTGAGGAAGTTTGTTGACGGCGTCTTTCAGGGAAAGCCCCACCTTTGTAAGGTAAGAAAGCAGTCTCAAACTTGCAATAGCTCCGTCGTCGTGTCCATAAAAGTTGTCAACGAAAAAGAAATGTCCGGAAAGTTCTCCCCCAAATGGCGCCCTATCTTCTTTTACCTTTGCCTTAATGAATGAGTGTCCTGTCTTCCACATAACAGGAGTTCCTCCCGCTTCCCGAATGACATCATCAACCTGTTTTGAACAGAGAACGTTGTAGATGATTTTAGCTTTAGGAAGTGAGGAAATAATGTCTTTTGCAAAAAGTGAAACGAGTGTATCGTTCCAGAGCATGCGCCCATCTTGATCAACGACTCCGACTCGGTCTCCATCCGTGTCATAGGCAAATCCGAGATCTGCTTTTTCCGAGATGACCCGTTTGGCGAGGCGTTCCAATACTTCTTTTTCTGTCGGGTCGGCTACTCCAACCGGGAACGTCGGGTCAGGCTTTGTATTTTGTTCTATCACTTCACATCCTGCTTCCCGCAGTATTGAAGGAAGGAATAGTCCGGTTGTTGCAGCACATGAATCAACGACTACCTTAAAGTGTCCGGTTTTTGGAACACGTCGTAATACGTCTTCTTTATAAATAGGAAATATGTCTTCTTGAATATGCTTTCCTTTTGTTCCGGAGGTGACAAAGTCGCCAGACTTTGCTAGGTTTCTGAATTCGATAATTTCCTCAGTCACCATGGTTTCGGAAAATCCTGTGCCGAATTTGAATCCGTTGTATTCTTTCGGATTATGAGAAGCGGTAATCATAACCATTCCGCGTGTGCGGAAATAATATTGTGCAAAGTAGCAAATTTGTGAGAGAGTCATGCCGATGTCGTATACGGTAACGCCGGACTCAGTAAGACCTTTTACCAATGCATCGCGAAATGCAGGACTTGATTCACGTGAGTCATATCCCACAACACAGTCCGTGACATTTCGTCTGAGAAGCCATGTCGCGTATGCTTTTCCTAATATCTCAACACGTTCTTCGTCTAAATCAGCGCCAACTACTCCTCGCAAATCATAGCCTCTAAACACATGGTCTGGAATGGTTTTTATCATAAGATATATTCAATAAAACTTATATTAGGTACATATTCATTATATCAAAGATAGTAGCATGCAAGCATTTCAAGTGACTTCCCTATCCCATAGGCATTCTCACCTGATTTAGAAGAAAACTCTATTTTAATTAATCCCTCATAGAAGTGCAGCAGAGCATTTTTTTCCCATTGGCGGCTTAGGGACTGCAATTTATATTTTTGCCATGGAGCTATTTTCACCTCTTCCCCTGATTGTATGAGGACAAGCTGACGGATATGACGAAACAGTAAAACAAAGACGAGCATGTCGGCTTGGGTCTGTAACACCTCTCTAAGCGCCGTAATAAATGGTATTTTGTTTTTTGGGACACACAAATCCAGAAGTTGGAATACGGACTGAGACGGCTTGCTCTCCGTCACCTTTGCCAAGTCTTTCAGTTTTAAAAGACGTGACGGCTTGTCCTCTTCCCAATCAAGAAGAGTTATTGTTTTGTCAGTGGAAAGTGCGACTATCGCCTCAAATATCGAATCCTTCTTCGCTTTTGTTGATTTGCGGAACCCCGCTTTTTCCAGTCCCTCAACAACGTAAACTTGAGTGGTAGAAAATAAACTAAGATTATTTCCCATTCCCTTATTCAGATCAATGATTTGATTGGGGAATAGAGAAAGCACTTCGACACCCGCCTTTTTTTGTTTCTCGATTTCGAATAAATACTGTTTACGTGATGCCACGGAATCTTCACCACAAAAAATATGTATCATAAGTCGCGCATTCATTCTATCAAAAGAAAAAAAAATTAGATATACTTTATCGTATATGTATGACCTTATCGCAATCGGAAACATCAGTGTCGATATGTATTTCCAAGGAGAATCTCTTACTCACGATGACGCCCGATTCAATTTGGCAATCGGAGGAAAATATTTAACCGATTACTTTCATGAGGGATTGGGAGGAGGAGGGGCAAATGTTGCCATAGGAGTAAAAAAATTTGGGTTTCACACTGCGGTAATGGCAAAGATTGGGAATAATCAATTTAAGAAACTGATCGTTCAACACTTAGAAGACCATGGAGTATCCATGAAGCTCTGTCAGCACGAAGAAGAATACTTAAAAATATCAAGCATTCTGCTTTCTCCAAAAGGAGAGCGGACGATAATAAACTATGAAACGCCCCATGAACACCTTCTTCAGAATGAAGAGGTATTGAAAGAACTGTGTAATGCAAAAATCATCTACATGTCAAATCTTCCCCGCGTGGCACTTGCCGAACGTATTCATATTTTGAGCTCAGTTGAGAAATGTGGAGCAAAAACAGTTCTTAATATTGGGAGCAAAGATTGTCGCAGACCCCTTGAGCAAATTTCCCCTCTTTTGAAAAGTGCCGACATCATCATCCTTAATGGACATGAATTTTCGGATCTGGTAAAAGTGCCGTATGAAAAAATCGATTTGAAAAAAAGCGTTCTCCATTATCTTCCTCTTGCCGAGAAAAAAATCCTCGTCATTACGGATGGAGAAAAAGGCTCGTATGGATATGTAAATGGTGAAGTGCTCTATCAGGAGGCACATAAAGTAAACAGAATTGTTGATACAACAGGCGCCGGAGATGGTTATACCGCAGGATTCATTGCAGAATATCTGAAAACCGGAGACGTAAAAAAAAGCATGACCACAGGAGCGAGCTACTCCGTGAAAATTATTCAGAAAATTGGAGCGAATTAGTTGAAACGCAGAACGTATATCCGCATCCTATCGCATCTATCTCATCATCTAATCTCTTTTTTTTGGAAAGTTTAATTTGCAGCTCTATCATCTTCTTCATGGCAGTTTTATCCGCATTGCCGTACCCCGTTATGGCAAGTTTGATCTGCGGAGGGGTGAGGTAATACACGGGAATGGCGTGCTGTGCGGCGAGAAGAAGTATTGCTCCCTGTGCCTGGGCAACGCCGATAACCGTTTTCTCGTTTTTGGAAAAAAACAACCGTTCCATGACGATATATTCGGGCTTCCGCTCATTCACAATTTTACATAATGCTTCTGAAATAGAAAGAATCCGCTCCGATTGTGTGTTTTTTTTGGAGGTTTGGATAGTATCCGATTCAAGAAGAGTGATTTCTGTGCCCGTTTTTTCAAAAACCGCGAAACCAACGCGCTCTACACCCGGGTCAATGGATAGGATAATCATACGAATGTATGGTAATTATACAAGGAGAATAATGAAAAAATGAATTCAGTTGTAGGAACAAAGAACAATCTCTACACGTTTCGTAAACCTCTTTTGTTAAAACCAAAGAGATGGGAAACATCGATCATTAGTACGTCTTGGCTAAATTCATTGCTGAACTTACACCGAACGCCTATCAAACAGGTATTCTACCTGCGATCTATAGGGATTCCTTATCTCGGGGTTCGCTTCGCACTTGATATGCTTTCAGTGCTTATCGAATGGAAATGTAGCTACCCGGCGATGCCCTTACGGGACAACCGGTACACCAGGGATTTCCTCATCTAGGTCCTCTCGTACTGTAGACGACTCCCCTCAAGAATCTAAACGCCTGCACTGGATAGAGTCCGAACTGTCTCACGACGTTCTGAACCCAGCTCGCGTACCGCTTTAATGGGCGAACAGCCCAACCCTTGGAACCGACTCCAGCTCCAGGATGCGATGAGCCGACATCGAGGTGCCGAACGACGTCGTCGATATGAACTCTCGGACGTCACCAGCCTGTTATCCCCGAGGTAGCTTTTATCCGTTAAGCCCCGCCCGCCATCACAGCGGATCGGGGGATCACTTACGCCTGCTTTCGCATCTGATCGGATAGTCATCCTCACAGTTAAGCCAGCTTATGCGTATACACGTACATTCCGATTTCCATCCGGAATAAGCTGACCTTTGCGCTCCTCCGTTACTATTTTGGAGGAAACCGCCCCAGTTAAACTGACCGTCAAACACTGTTTCCTCTTGCGAAGATAAGGTGAGAAAAAAACAAAGAGAGGTGTTTCATCGTCGGGCAAGCCCTCCCTCCTACTCTCAACAGTTATTCATCTCCCACCAATGTCTAATTTCAGTAAAGCTCTCGGGGTCTTTTTGTCCAAGTGCAGGTAGGCCGCATCTTCACAGCCATTTCAACTTCGTCGAGCGGTGATTTAAGACAGTTATCAACTCGTTATACCTTTCATGCGGGTCG
>CAZUEQ010000018.1:0-12262 GCA_964619475.1 uncultured Gammaproteobacteria bacterium
AATTTTACCACAATGTCTCCTTTGCATTTCGGGCATTTTCTGTTTTTTATTGCAAACAAAAATGGTTTCGTAAACTTGCAGTCAGGATATCCGCTGCACGCATAAAACTTCCCGTATTTCGAGAATCGGATGATGAGGGACTTGCCGCATTTGGGACATTTCTCACTTGTTTCTTCCTTAATCTGTATCATGCCGATTTCCTTCTTTTTAGCCTCAAGTTCCACTTCAAACGGTTTGTAAAAATCATCTAGAACTGCAATCATGTCTTCTTTACCGTCGGCTATTGCATCAAACCTGTCCTCCATAGTGGAAGTAAAATCAAGTTCAAAAATATGGGAAAAATTCTTACTTAAGTAATCGGAAATAGCGGTACCAATAACCGTCGGAATGAAATATCTGCCGTCCTTATCGACATATCCTTTTACCTGGATAAGCGAGATGATTGCGGCATAGGTGGACGGTCGTCCAATTCCTTCTTCTTCCATGGTTCTAATGAGAGATGCTTCGTTATATCGCGGTGGTGGGGATGTTTTCTGTTCCTTGACCTCTATATCTTTTATTTCCGCTTTCGTTCCGTCGATAACATGCGTCAATTCTTTATTTTCTTGCTTAGTCGTTGTCATGAGCTTGAGGAATCCGTCAAACTCTATCCTAGTTGCCGATGCTTCAAACAAATGCTTCTCCGGTGAGACTAAATCAAACGTTATGGTTTTGAGGGTTGCTTCCTTCATCTGTGTTGCGACTGCGCGGTCAAAGATAAGCTTATACAGTTTCTTGTGATTTACGGTAAGGGATTCTTTTTTCTTGCCCAGGTCGTCAACTTCAATAAGTTTTGTCGGGCGAATTGCTTCGTGGGCTTCCTGTGCCATGCGGCTTTTCGTGTGATATCCGCGCGGTTTTTCCAGGGCGTACTCTTTACCGAATTTTTCGATAATATAGTCTTTTGCACGGAATACGAACTGTGTCGAAAGATTGAATGAGTCGGTACGATGATAGGTGATAAACCCTTTTTCGTACAGTGACTGTGCAAGACTCATCACCTGTCGGGAAGAGAATCCGCACTTAAAAAAAGCGTCCTGTTGAAGGGAAGAGGTGGTATAAGGAGGAGTCGGATATCTGTTTGATATGGTTTCTTTCATGTTGGCAACGCTATACTGCGCTTTAAGAAGCTTTTCTTTTGTTGCCGGCGCCGTCTCTGCTGTCACCGTTGTTTTTGTATAGGTATATTCTCCTGCATACAGTTTGAGAGTCTTTGATTCTTCAATAGATGCTCCGTCTATCTGCTTTAATTTTGCTGTCAATTCATGACCTTCTACGTTAAAGAGACCTGTCATCAGGATATAGGGCTCTTGGCCGAATGCGAGGCGTTCCTTTTCGCGCTCTACAACAAGTCGTACTCCAACAGTCTGCACGCGTCCTGCTGAAAGCCAATTTTTCCCTGTCTTTTTCCAAAGGAGCGGAGAAAGGTCGTACCCCACTATTCTGTCCAAAATGCGGCGCGCTTGTTGTGCTTTAACAAGAGGAAGTCGTAGTTCTCCGGGGTTTTCAAGCGCTTCTTTAAGGGCAGAGGCAGTGATTTCATGAAAGACAATTCGTTTTATTTTTTTTGCGACATCGCTCATGCGGATATCCGGCCAGTCTTCTTTAATGAGCCCTAAAATATATGCCACGTGATAAGAAATAGACTCACCTTCGCGATCCAAGTCCGTTGCGAGAATTATTTCATCATGTTCCTTGGAAAGGGCGATTAACTGATCGATGACTTTTTTTCTTTTATCAATATATTCATATTTCGGACGATATTGATCTTTAAAATCTATTGCCATTTCGCGTCCAGGAAGATCACGGATATGTCCCATGGTGGCGATGACGAAGTATTTGTCGCCCTTCCCTTCTATTTTTAAAATTCTGTTGAAGGTGCGTGCTTTTGTTGGAGACTCAACTATTATCAATGCCATAAAGTTTTATTATACAGCCTGGAAATCAGGAAAGTTCATTAAATAATGATAAAAAAAGATTACGCAGAATGTCGTCTTTTCTTTTTAAGGAGTTTCAAATCGACAATGGATCTGCGGAGAAGTGAGGAAACTTCCTTTTGTGCATCAACGGTTTTTGCGCTCTTTTTCATGGTCTTTGCCTGTTCTATTGCTTTTTTTGTTGCCTCTTCATCAATCTTGTCTTGCCCATATGCCCGCGACACCAAAAGCTCTACGTTTTCTCCATCTGTTTCTACATACCCGCCCCCTATTGCCAAGAATTCTTCCTTTTCATCTTTCCAGTAGCGGACTATTCCCTCTTCAAGGAGCGCAAATAAATTGATGTGTCCGGGAAGGATGGTAATCTCACCTTCTGTTGACGGAAGAGTAACGCCCTCTATTACTTTTTCAAGAGCAATCTGTTTGGGCGTTATAATGGTCAACTTCAGTGTTCGCATATTATTTTACTTCGTCTATTGTTCCTACCATGTAAAATGCTGCTTCTGGTTTATTGTCATGTTTTCCTTCAAGGATTTCCTTAAATCCACGAACGGTTTCCTTCAAAGAAACATACTTTCCAGGGCGCCCCGTAAACGGTTCTGCAACCGCCATAGGCTGAGTCAAGAATCGTTGTATTTTTCGGGCTCTCGACACTACCAGTTTATCACTATCAGATAATTCTTCCATACCCAAAATTGCAATAATGTCTTGAAGATCCTTGTATCTTTGTAGTGTTTTTACGACATCCTTTGCAACGGAATAGTGTTCTTCGCCGACGACCTCTGGATCAAGGGAACGGGAGTTTGACACAAGTGGATCAACAGCCGGGAAAAGTCCTTGTTCGGCAAGCGACCGTTCCAAGTTGAGTGACGCATCAAGATGCGAGAATGTCGCAACAGGAGCCGGGTCGGTATAATCATCTGCCGGGACGTATACTGCCTGAATAGACGTAATAGAACCTTTTTTTGTTGAGGTAATTCGTTCCTGAAGTGCTGCCATTTCGCTTGCAAGTGTCGGCTGATACCCTACAGCAGATGGAATTCGACCAAGAAGTGCGGACACTTCGCTTCCTGCCTGTGCAAATCGGAAAATGTTATCAATAAAAAGAAGAACGTCCATGTTCTTCGTGTCGCGGAAATGCTCGGCCAATGTGACGCCGGTAAGAGCAACTCTCAGACGGTTGCCTGGAGGCTCATTCATCTGACCGAATACGAGGGCGGTCTTATCAATAACTTTTGTTTCCTTCATTTCATTCCATAAATCGTTTCCTTCTCGAGTTCGCTCTCCCACTCCCGTAAATACGGATACGCCTTCATGTGCCTTTGCAACGTTGTGAATGAATTCCTGAATAAGAACGGTTTTTCCCACTCCTGCTCCTCCGAAAATTGCGACTTTTCCTCCCTTAATGAAAGGGGCTATTAAGTCAACGACTTTAATTCCCGTTTCAAAAATTTCCTGCTCAACGGCCTGTTCAGCAAGAGTTGGAGCATTTCGGTGAATGGATGTTGTTTCTGTTGTATCAACTGCTTTTCCTTCATCAATCACTTCTCCTAAAACATTAAAAACACGTCCTAATGTTTTGTCTCCAACAGGTACGCTTATCGGTTTTCCTGTGTTTTCAACTTCAGTGCCGCGGCTAATTCCGTATACGTCGCTCATTGCAACAGTGCGAACAAGTCCTGGCTCAAGTATTGCCTCAACTTCAAAGATTATTTTTCCAAGCTTCTCATCATGAAGTATCAAAGCATCATAAATGCGAGGTGTTTGATCTTCAGGAAATTGGACGTCAACGACAACTCCTCTTATTGTTAAAATTGTTCCTTTTACCATATGCGTTCTTTTAATGTATTAATAAAAAATGTAAATTAATTCTGTTCGACAGATTCCTTTGCGGTTATCATGTCAAGCAGTTCATTTGTAATCTTTTCCTGTCTTAATTTGTTTCCAACGAGCGTGAGGTTGTAGATGACGTCATTTGCATTGTCGGTTGCGTTTTTCATTGCAATCATACGAGCAGACTGTTCACCTGCATCTGACTGGATAATAGCATTGCGTACTTTCTCTTCCACAAAACTGCGTAGGATGGTGTCAATGATCTGTTGAGGATTTGGCTCAATGAGATACTCAATATATTCTTTTTCCTCAACATGCTTAATCGGTTTATCAAGGCTCAAGTGATAGGGCATTATCTGTGCAAGATCGGGTTCTGTTTTTAATGTAGAAATAAATCTGTTATAAAGGACAAAAACGCGTTTGTATGTTCCTTTGAAAAAAGCGTCAGTTGCAAGTTTTATTACTGCAGATACGGCGTCAGACGGAAAAGTGGTTGAATAATCAGCAATAATTTCTCCTCCTACTTTAGAAAGAAATTGGGACCCTTTTTTTCCTATCGTAATAAACTTTGTCTGCTCTATGTCTATTTTGGTAGAAATGTAGCGCAATATATCGATGTTAAATGAGCCGCAGAGGCCCTTGTTAGTCGTCAAAACAACAACAAGATCCGTTGCATTTTTTGAATCAGAATGAGAAACAAGGAAAGGAGACTCTGTCCTCTCATTTCGTGCCATAACACGTTTAATGACAGATTCAAGATGTTCCTGGTAAGGTCGTGCTTCAATTGCCGCTTGCTGGGCTTTTTTCATTTTGATTGCTGAAACAAGCTGCATAGAACGAGTTATCTTCTTTACATTCGAAACAGACTTAATTTTTTTTCTCACCTGTCTGACATTCATACTGATTTAGGTTGTGACAAATCCTTCAACAATGTCTTTAACGAATGGCTTCAACTCTGCTTCGATTTCTTCGTTTACTATTTTTTCCTTTTCTATCTTTGCACACAGTTTTTGTCCTCGTGTTCGTATCGCGGATAGAAGTTGAGCTTCGCAATCGTTGACCTGTGTAACAGGTACAGATTCCAAATATCCTTTGTTGGCTGCCCACAGTACGATAATTTCTTCCCCTAATCTGTATGGTTTGTTTTTGTCCTGTTTCATCAGCTGAGTTACCTTTGCTCCCTGATTTAAGAGTTTTTTCGTCTGCTCATCAAGATCTGACTCGAACTGAGAAAATGCTGCCATTTCGCGGTACTGAGCAAGGTCAAGTTTCAGTTTTCCTGCAACTTGCTTCATTGCCTTTGTCTGTGCATTTCCTCCAACTCGTGAAACGGAAATTCCGATATTTATTGCTGGTCTGATACCCGCATTAAACAAATCTGTTTCAAGGAAAATCTGACCATCGGTAATGGAAATGACGTTTGTCGGAATATATGCGGACACGTCTCCTTCCAATGTTTCAATGATAGGAAGCGCTGTTATTGATCCTCCTCCATACTTCGGGTCAAGACGACATGCGCGTTCAAGCAGACGGGAATGAAGATAAAAAATATCTCCCGGATATGCTTCACGACCTGCCGGACGACGGAGGATAAGTGAAACCTGTCGATATGCCCATGCATGTTTTGACAAATCGTCATAGATAACAAGTACGTCTTTTCCTTTGCTCATGAAATATTCTGCCATTGCGCTTGCTGAGTAAGGAGCAAGATATTGAAGTGCTGCCGGATCTGAAGCTGATGCGCTTACGATGATGGAGTAATCAAGCGCTCCATGTTTGCGAAGAAGCTCTGAGACGAGTGCGATTTTTGAATTTTTCTGTCCGATACCACAGTAAATACAGATGACATCCTGTCCTTTTTGATTAATGATGGTGTCGAGTGCTATTGTTGACTTTCCCGTTCCTCGGTCACCGATGATAAGTTCTCGCTGTCCTCGACCTATCGGGAATATCGCATCTATTGATTTGATGCCTGTTTGAAGCGGGACGGTGACTGATTTTCGATAGACAACTGAGGGGGCAACTTTTTCAACAGGGTTCCGTGATGTTGCATTTATCGCAGTACCTCCATCAATGACTTCACCGAGCGGATTAATGCTTCGCCCTATGAATTCTTCGCCTACCGGAACGGATAATGTATAGTTAAGCGCTTTTACCTGTTCGCCTGATTTAATAAGAAGATAGTCTCCTAAAACAATGACTCCAACGGAATCTTCCGTCATGTCGATAATATATCCTTTTACGCCACTTTCAAACTCGACAACTTCTCCAAAACCTGCTTTATCTAGTCCAGCCACCAATGCAACTCCATCATGCACTTCTTGTACAACGCCTATTTCATCAGTTGCATACCCTACTTTTTTTGTTTTTATTTCCTCCTCAATTTGTTTTAAATACTGATCAAACGCTTTCATACAATTTTTTTTGTAATAAATGTAATGCACTGCGAATCGACAAATCAACCATTTGCGATCCGGACTGGATAATAAAGCCTCCTAAAATTTCTTTATCAACGATATTCTCTACATTGCCGCCGGAAAATTCCGGAAAACGTGCCAAAATACTGTCGATATATTCCTTCGAAAAAGGATAGCAAGACGTAATACGGACTGCATTACGTGCAGCTGATATTTCAGCGGAAAATGTTTTCTTTAATTTTTCTTTTACCTGTGGGTCAAGTCGCATACGTTATTTGTTCAAATGGGTAAGAACACGTTCATTTACCTGTTTCTGCATGTCCTCGGTAAGGAAATCCTTCAAAACATTCTCAACGGTCATGACGCTCACTTTTGCAACAGTTTGCTTATATTCTTTTTCCATTGTCGATCGTTCTTCTTCTACTTTTTGTTCTCCTTTTTTGACAAGTTCAGCAGCTTCTGATTGGGCTTTCTTCAAAAGACTGGTTCTTTCTGCTTCAGCTCCTTGTCGTACGGCAGCCAAGCTTGCCTGTGTTTTTTGTTTAATTTCTTCTCGTGCGGCTTTTTCTTCTTCGGCCAATAGTATTCGTTGTTTTTCCACAGCTTCGGACGCTTTTTTTCGTTCTTCTGCCTTCTTTTTCTCGTCTTTCATTACTTCAATGAAGGGAGTTGCAATAAACTTCTTAAAAATAAAGAAAAACAATCCAAAGTTAATAAGCTGCGCGATAAGTAATTTGGGATTTAATCCAAGATTTTCCATAATTGTACTTTTAACTCAAATTAGGTAAATTTGAGAATAAGGGCCACGACAAGTGCATAAATTGCAATAGCTTCAGCAAAAGCAAGACCCAAGATCATGGCTGTTCTGATTGAGGATTCTGCTTCTGGATTGCGGCCTAACGCTTCAACTGCCTTTGATGCAATTTTTCCAATGGACAAGGCAGGGGCAAGTGCTCCGACTCCGATTGTTAACGAGATAGCTAGCATTTTAACTGCTTCAACACTCATAATAGTCACCCTTTTCTTTAAATGATAATTAGTGATGGCTTACGGCCAAACTAAAGAAAACGGATGTCAACATTGAAAAAACAAGTGCCTGTACAAATCCGACGAACACTTCCAAAATAAGAAATGGAAACGAAGCAAGAACAGGCACAAGGAACGCAACTATTGTCAGGAGAACTTCTCCTGCAAAAATATTGCCGAATAAACGGAAAGCAAACGATAAGATTTTTGATATCTCAGACATAACCTCCAATAATCCAAGAATGAAGTTAATAGGATTGGAGATATCGACGAACTTCTTCATATATTTGAAGAATCCCAAGAACTTCACTCCATATACTTGGACCATCACTACAGCAACTATTGCTAGTGCAAGCGTTGCGTTAATGTCAGCATTATTTCCTCTGAAAAGGGGTACCTGTTCAATTTTCCCTTCTTCCGCCTGCGAAGCTACTTCTGAGGTCTGTCCCTCAACAATATGGACGTTTGCCATCGGTTCTTTTACGCCGACAGTTACGCTTCCCACTCCTGGAAGAAGTCCTGACCAGTTCTGAACGATTATCCAAATGAAAAATGCAGCAAGAATGGGGAAGAATGCGTTGATTTTGTCATGAACTATAGATTCAAAAAGGTCGTATAAATTGCGAAGAATAAGATTGATGAAATAATAAAAGCCGGTGTATTTGCCTGAGGTGGACTCTTTGTTATAACGGTAAGCAATGTAGGCAAAAAGAAGAAGAATAAAAAAGGAAAGGAAAAGGGAGTTGGTTACCTGAAAGCTCCCGATGTGGAACAATGTTTCTGCTTTTATGCTTATTTTAGGCATTGTCTGAAATCGATTTTACAACCTTAATTAAATTAAAAAAAGAACCAAGAACACCAAAAAAAATTCCGATAAGAACGAATACAGGCTTCGTACCGAACTTATTGTCAAGCAGTATGCCCAACAAAACTCCACCAAGAAGTGGAGCTACCAAGTACATTCCTATATTCAAACTATCTGTCAAAGAGGCCGGCCTTATTTTCTTATGTGGTTTCTTCTGCTCCAGGGGCTCAATGACAAAAGCCGAATTTATTTTTTTTACATTCGACCGCAAATATTTTACCATGAAAGTCGTGGAAATGTCAACCTAACTTAACGGCATTCTCAACAAGGAAGCTCATAGAGTCGTCTCGCTCTACCACTTTTCCCTTTGCGATAATCACCTGATTTACGTTTATCATTGCCTTCAATTTCTCAAACGCTCTTGGGAAAAAGACGGCTTCAATCGACCCTGTATCGTCATACATACTGACAAATGCCATCTCTTTATTGTCTTTCTTTGTTTTTATTATTTTTTTGGAGCTAATAACCCCCACCAATATGGCTATTTTGTTTGCATCTGTCTTTGCAACTTCCCCTATATGTTTTGTAGCCTTTTTTTGGATGATATCGGCAAAACGGGTCAAGGGGTTACGGCTAATCAAAAAGCCAATAACTTCCTTTTCCTGCAACGTAAGCACGTCTTCGGAAAGTTCCGGAAGAGGCTCAAAATTGTCTACCATTTTTTTCTCCTGCACCTGGCCTGCAAATAATCCGAACTGTCCTTTTGATTCGCCCTCCTTAGCATCAGCAATGTCCTTCACCACTATCGGGTAGTTATGGAGGAGAGTTGCATGATTGGCAAAATGTTCAAATGCTCCGGCTTCGATAAGGCTTTCTATTGTTTTTTTATTCACTTTGCGCAAATCTACCCTATTCAAGAAATCCTTAAATCCAGTAAAAAGACCGGTAGAACGGGCTGTAATAATAGAGTCAATAGCAGCACTTCCTACGTTTTTTATGGCAGATAATCCGAAACGAATACTGCTTCCTTCAATAGAAAACCCGTGGGTTGACTTATTAATATCAGGAGGCAAAACAGCAATATCCATTCGCCTACATTCCTCAATTCCCTGTGCCATTTTGACTTCGCGCATGGGACCTGCAACTCCCTGGAGTTCGGCCGAAAGGAGCGCCGTCATATACTCAACGGGATAATTTGCCTTCATATAGGCCGTCCAGTAAGCGATAAGCGCGTATGAGGCAGAGTGTGGCTTATTGAATCCGTATGCAGCGAACTTCTCCATAAATTCAAATATTTTTTCCGCCATCGTCTTCGTATATCCGTTCTTTACACATCCCTGGATAAATTTCTTGTGTTCCATGTCCATGAGGGACTTTTTCTTCTTACCCATCGCCATACGCAAATTGTCTGCTTCACTCATCGAGTAACCTGCAAGGCTGTGTGCAATTTCCATCACCTGTTCCTGATACACGAGAACCCCGTATGTCTCTCCCATTATCTTTTCCAAGTCTGGATGCAGATATTTGATAGTTTTTGGATTGAGTTTTCCCTCCAAAAACATAGGAATAAGATCCATAGGTCCAGGACGGAAAAGGGCGACCATAGCAGTAATGTCGCTCATTTTATTCGGTTTAAGGTCACGGGCCAAACGTCTCATTCCTGCAGATTCCAGTTGGAAGACTCCTATTGTGTTACCCTCTGAAATAAGATCATACGTTTTCTTGTCATCCATGCGTATTTCATGTATGTCGATTTTGCTTCCTGTTGTCTGCTCCGTAAATTTTATGGCATTATCCAAAATAGTTAAGTTTCGAAGCCCCAAAAAGTCGACCTTAAGGAGCCCGACTGCTCTATTATTTTGAACGGCGTTTAAATCGAGACAGTACATGTCATACTGCGTAATGACTCTATTTTGTTTCGGCTCAGTTTGAATGGGGACGAAGTTGGTAAGATCATCCGCTGCAATAATAACTCCTGCTGCATGAACGGACGAGTGACGCGGCAACCCTTCAATGCGCTGCGCAACATCTATCATTCGTTTCGTTTCCGGTTCGTTGTCATAGGCATATTTAAGAGGGGGAGTTTCGGCAAGCGCTTGGGAAAGCTTCATTTTCGCCCCCTGTTTTCCCATTGGAATCATTTTTGCGATTCTGTCCCCTTGGGAATAAGACATGCCAAGTGCTCGTGCAACGTCCCTCACTGCCATGCGGGCTTCCATTGTTCCGAAGGTGATAATCTGTGCAACTTTATCTTTTCCGTATTTGTCCGTAACGTACGCCAGTACTTCATCACGCTGGATATCAGCAAAATCGATATCAATATCAGGAGGAGTAGGACGTTCCGGATTAAGGAATCGTTCAAACGGGAGATTGTGTTCAAGCGGATTAATATCAGTAATACGAAGGACATATGCAACAAGCGATCCGGCAACAGATCCTCTACCCGGTCCAACTCCTAGTCCTTTATTTTTTGCCCAGTTTACGAAGTCCTGAACAATAAGAAAATAAGTGCCGTACCCTTTTCCAATAATGATTTTTAGTTCATATTCTAACCGTTCATCAATAAGTTTTTTATCAAAGCCCAAAACTCTTCCTTTTCGTTCTTGTACGAGCTGTCGCAGGTAGAGGTCTCCAGGCATGTTGTCGGGGGTATCGTATTTCGGAAGAACCCATTTTCCATAGGGAATTTCCAAGTTACATTTGTTTGCAATGACATTTGTATTCTCAATTGCCTCAGGGAGATCGCTGAAGGCTGTTCTCATTTCTTCTTCAGATTTAAAATAGTAGTCCGGAACGTCAAACATAGACATTGGTCTGTTTTTTTCAAATATCGTCCGTTGTGTTTGGATACAAAGAAGTACTTCCTGAGCATATGCATCTGACTCTAAGATATAGTGGACGTCGTTTGTGGCAACAAGCGGAATCCCAAACTTCCGGCTAAGCGCAACCAACTCCTTATTCACCACGTCCTGATCGGGAACATTGGGGTGTCGTTGCATTTCCAGATAAAAATCCTCTCCATATATTGATTTGTACTTTTGTGCTAATTCTTCTGCAGTTTTATTTTGTCCAGCAAGAATGGCCTGGGGAATTTCGCCGGCCAGACAGGCGGAAAGAGCGATAACCCCTTCCTTGTATTTCTCAAGGATTTCAAAATCGACTCTCGGTTTGTAATACATTCCTTCAAGATGTGCAACGCTTACCAGCTTCATCAGATTGCGATATCCGGTCAAATTTTTGGCAAGCAGGACAAGATGATACCGTCCTTTGTCCTCTACCGCATCACGGTCTAGTCGGGAATGTTTTGCTTTATACACTTCAACGCCAATAATGGGTTTAATGCCGACATCTTTTGCTTTAAGGAAGAATTTGAATGCGCCGTATAAAGCTCCGTGGTCCGTTATGGCAAGGGAGGTCATCCCTAAGTCTTTCGCTTTTTGAAGCACTTCACTAATACGACTCATCCCATCAAGAAGTGAGTATTCTGTATGAACGTGCAGATGCGTAAATGCCATGCTTCTATTATAAATGAAAATGCGCTACAAAGGACCCAATCTCTTTGGTATTGTCTATTTTTTTGACTTAAGCGGACTGGTATACATGCGTGTAAGTCTCCCCGTTATTCCCTGCTTTGTATGCTTATGCGTTATTGGACGGGGATTTCGCACATCTTCTCTTGCCAAATTCGCGATTTCAATAAGATTTTCTTCCAATTCTTGTTGTTCACGTAAACGCATTTCAAATCCGCGAAGCCAGGCATAGGCCTGCTGATATGTTTCAATTGGAGCATAAGGAGGAATTGGATTTCTAACCGCAGCCTCTTTCATTGCTTTATAGTATACTACAACGTGCTAAAAGGCACCTTGCAATCACCCTAATTTTTGTTTAAGAACAGAAATTACCGTCTGGGCATCTGCCTGTCCTTTCATGAGTCGCATCACCTGGCCGACCAGGAACATAAGAGCATTCTGCTTCCCACTCTTAAAGTCGGCAACCACCTGCGGATTTTGTTTGATGACCTCCGCTATATTTTTTTCAAGCAATGCCGTGTCTGTTTTCTTAACAGCAAGCAATCCTTTTGCCTGTGACACAAAATCTTCAAGCTTAAGGGATGGAGAAAGTCTTTTGTTGATTATTATGTTGGCAACGGATTGCGGTTCTATTTTTTCCGGTTTTAATGCAGCACATGCTTTTTCAAAAAAATC
>CAZUEQ010000019.1:0-12228 GCA_964619475.1 uncultured Gammaproteobacteria bacterium
ATCAAAAACAATTCCTGTCATCCCCACTTGTTCGGCTGCCTCTACATTTTGTTTTTTGTCATCAACAAAAACCGTTTCACTTGGCGATACTCCCAGTCTTTGAAGAGTGATTTCATAAATGCGCGGGTCGGGTTTTATTATTTTTTCAACACACGAAAATACCTGTACGTCAAAAAGGGGAGCATAGGAGGTGGTAGAAAAATAGTTAGCTGTTGGGATTTCGGTATTGGAAAGGAGCGCGATTTTTTTGCCCTTTGCATGGAGAGTTGCGACCACATCCGTTATCTTTTTCTTTTCACGAAATAAAATAGGAAGCGCTGCCGCCCAACTGGGGGTAGGGATGGACGAGTCTATTGAAAAGTGCGCATATATTTTTTTCCATAATTCCTCCTCGCTCATCCCGAGACTGTAGTCTCTCCCAAACAAGGAGTGCATTTGTCCCAATCTTTCCTTATCTATGTGTAATTTTTCCGCAAAATAACCCATAAATTCTTCTTGCGGATTGTCTATCAAAACTCCTCCCCAGTCAAAAATAAATGCGTTTGCCATGGAAATAAGTATACAACGGGAAGGCTATTTGCTATTATGTAATATATGAAAAACACAGAAAGCACAGAAACAAAACCAGCAGACAAAAAGCTTCTCCGAAATAAGGGAGATAAAATGATTGCGGGAGTCGCATCAGGAATTGCAGACTATTTTGATATCGATGCGAATATGATCCGTCTCCTTTTTATTCTTCTTACCATTTTTGGCGGATCGGGAATATTGCTCTATATTGTTTTGTGGATTCTTATCCCGTCCGACGGATCAAAAAATATGAGTGGAGGAAAAGATGTAATGAGGGAGAATGTTCGTGAAATGAAAGAAACCGTTTCAGAAGTTGCAAAAGAATTTAAATCCCGTCCGAAAGAAAAACATGAAAAATCTCAATTAGGATTTGGAATTGTTATCGTTGTTGTTGGTATTCTATTCTTGCTCAACAACCTAGGAATATTTGAGATGGTGGAAGTACAAAAATTCTGGCCACTTTTATTGGTATTCCTCGGGATATATATCGTTTCGAAAAATGAAGAATAAGGACGATAATTTTGATGCAGAATATTTCCTAAATCTACAAAAGGTCGACGCTTTTTTAGTGTCAAACCATTTCAACATCTTATATCTCTCGCAATTTGAGGGGCTGTCTCCGACCGAACGGGAAGCGTTTGTTTTTATCACAAAAAAAGATTCTTATTTTCTTACTGATGGGCGATATGCGAATGAAAAAAGCATCCTTCCGCTTTTCAAGCGGCTTACAATAGACGCTGATCATTCCGTCTCCTCCTTCATCCAATCAATATGTCTTGAGATGGGGATAAAAACGGTGGGGTTTGAAGCGGACGACCTTTCGTGGAAAGAGGTAGATACATTGTCCAAAATTCCCGTTACGTTTACCGCGAAAACCGAAGCCCTGAAAGAGCTACGCGAGCAAAAAACAGTTAAAGAATTAGAGGCGCTCGCCGAGGCATGTCGTATCGGAGACAAAGCCTTTGGTGAGATTATCCCCCTTATTACCGTTGGCAAGACCGAACGTGAACTGGCATGGCGCCTTGAAGAAATAATCCGGACAACATATGGCGCAGAAATTGCATTCGACCCGATGGTTGCAGTAGGCGCGAATGCAGCTCTTCCTCACTACAATACAAAACGTGGGACGGGAATAATTATGGAGAACTCACTTTTACTTATTGATTTCGGAGTGAAGTGGCACAACTATTGCAGTGATATGACGAGGATGGTGGCGGTGGGAGAGGTGGGGGGCGAAGAGCGACATGCGTACGAAGTATTAAAGGAAGTGCAAACAAATACGAAAAAAGAAATAAAGCAATTCACTAACCTTTCAGATATTGATATATTTTGCCGAACCTCACTTGAAAAAAAAGGCTTTGGTTCGTATCCTCATTCGACAGGACACGGAGTGGGACTTGAAGTGCATGAAGGGCCAAGAGTAAGCGTTGTTTCAAAAGACAAAAAAAAGATCCATCAGGTGTTCACCATTGAGCCTGGGATATATGTTCCACAAAAATGGGGAATGCGACTAGAAGACACTATCGCAATCACACCTTCGGGGGTTCAGACGGAGTTGACTCAGTTTTCTCGGGAGTTACTCCGGGTGTAGTCTCCGGTTGATTTGGCATCTCTTGACTCATTTCAAGGTGCTGCTCTGCCGATGCTGCTTTTGGTTTTTCAAGGTCGACCAATTCTTCTTCTGATTTCAATTTTAATCTTTCAGTGATTTCTTTTTCTTTATCCATATTTTGTTTCACCATTTTTGCGGCCTCTACCTTTGCCTTGAGATATACGACCAATTCTTCTCCCTTCAAACTGTTGATAAGGAAAATAGGAAGAATGTATCCAAGGTCATCAACTCCCTCCTGGCGGAGTTTCTCATCGGTTGAAAGAAGTTTGTTAAGTGTGTTGGTGATAAAGACAACATCCTGTTCGACCCATTGGGTGCGGGAGGTAATGTTTTCCGAAACGGGCACCTCACCTTTTTCATATTGCGAAGTCCACATTTTTTTAACTTCTTCATAATCTTCAATAGAAATGCTTGGTGGAATAGTGACTGACTGTTCGATATTTTTTTCCGGTTCTGTGGCAAGCGCTGATTGTGTTGCAAGAACTTTCTCGACGTCTTCTTCTTTTACTTGTTCCTTTTCGGCAACTTTCTTTACGATATCTTTGTTTTTCTTTGCCACTTCGGAGAGTGCCTTAATTATTGAAGTGACCGTTTCGGTTGCAATACCCGTTTCTTTTACGATTGAAGAAACAACGCGTCCAGGTGCCTGTACAAGATTTGTCTTGTAAGAGGAGAGAACTGTTTGTATTTGTTGAGTGGGCGCTTTAGTTGACTGAGAGATTGTCTGCATTATCGAAGAGCTGCTCGTGACAGAAGTCACGTAGGACGAGTTGACCGAGTTAAGTTTTTCACCAGTTATATTTACCTTATAAGAAACTGCCTGATTGGTGGCAACAGAATGGGGGACAGTCCGCAATATTTCTTCTCTTCTGTTTGTCTGCTCATATTGAGAGTTTGATATGGAGGAGAGAATTTGTTTTGCGACCTTATCTTCTTTGATTGTTCTGTTAAACAATTCCGTACGGATGTTCATGAACTTTTGTCGTTCGATAGGAGTTGCGGCCTGTGTTGGTTGTGAAAGGAACTGCAAGTTTTTCTTCACCGTTTCGTTTGTCTGTTTATTTGTTTCAAAACGTGCAATGTCAGTAATTTTATTCATGGAAAGATTGAGGGTCTTGGTGATATCTTCCGTCTTTGTTCGTTTGATGTCTTCAATTGTCTCAAGCTTTATTTTTACCGGGACTTCGACTTCTTTTTTAATGTTCATGGAAGAACTGGTGAATGACGGCGCTGGAGAAGAGGGGCCTTTTGGAGATTGAGGATTGGTTGCCATTTTGTCATACATCGACATCAGAACATTCTTCATCGCGGCAATTCCTTCACAACAGTAGTCGCGGAAAATACGCAGCAACCACCACGGGAAGAAAATAACTGCCCACAACATGATGAGCGAAATCACGTACTCCGTAAATGTATCAACATAGTTCCCGTTATTTAAGAAACTGATTATTTGACTTGAGACCTGTGCGGGACCTCCGTACACGATATTAATTCCTGTCGGGTAAATATATCCAGACACCTGTCCTACGCGTGAAAAATCGAATCCAAAAGGAATTCCGCTTTTCCAAAGACGCGTTAGTGCTCCGAGAAAGAGTGCAAAAAGAGGACCGTAAAATATCCACTGGAAGAAAACGCCGATCCAAATCCATGCGATGTTGCGGATGAACACAAAAGGCATAAGAAGCGCAAGGAACGGAGAAACGAAGATGAGAAACCAAAGAAGAATTTTTCTCAAAAGGAGCATGCCTCCCATAACGTAGTAAGTGATATTTGTTATTTTCATGAGGACGTATTCTGACTGAACAGCCTCTTGAACTTTATAATTCAAGTCGCGGCATCCGACAAAGAGCGCATAATTATCTTCTTTGCTTTGGGCAGAAGAAAAATAGATGTTAAATAATTTATTTCCACCGAGCGTTTCGATAAAGAACTTCATAAATATTTCAGACACCTGAATTATTGCCATCGTAATCGCATAGGAAAAAACGATATATAAGAGGCCCGTCGCTATTTTCATAATGGTGGGCCATACTTGCAGTTTCAGTTGGAAATTTGATTTTTGTCCGACAATGTATCCCAGTCCAAACAGTGCAGCGACGACTATGAAGAGAAATAAACTTATATTTTGTGTTACCGACCAAATCTGTCGTATAGCAGGATGTTGATCAATGGCGCTTTTGCTGAGAGTCCAATACAAGAATTGACGTGCTCGTTCGTTTGCCTTTCCCTGGGAGGTCGTCTGCTCATCCAGCGACCAGTAATGATTCATGAGTGGATTTTTTTGGAATTCAGCGTAGTCTGTCACACATTTTTCCCCTTTGTAGAACTTACTGTTGGTATATATTCCTCCTATTCCGGACGGGCAGCTCCCCAGTCGAGGGTCAATTGAGCAAGGAAGTGGGGGGACGGGAGTTGGATCGGCCGCATGAACAACGCCTAAGACGTTGCAAAAGAGGACGAATACAAAAATAAACGAAAATAATCTTCGCATATTTTCATATTACTTAAATTTACGTCCCTTGACAACTAGTGTGATAAAAAGCTATAGTAATGAGTATTAATATGAACAAAACTATCAAACTTGTGGGACAATTTTTATTCGTTTTTCTTGCGTCGGTTCTTTTGACGCGGAGCGTTTTTGCTGTGGAGCAACAAGCTCGTAGATGGGTCTGCCTTGATGCGGACCATCAGGCAAGCCATGTTGCGACAGTAAAAGCTTCAGCAACTGGTGACAAACCTCTTCCTGGACAACCGACCTATATATTTGTATGCATTGGGGGAAAATGTACAACGGGAAATAGTCAAAGAGACATTGATGCGACTGGGGTTGATGGACTGAAGGCACTGCAAGGCGCATATGGATATAACTTTGAAGGAATGACTCCCGCAACAAATCCCGTCACCTCAGACGCCGGAGGAGGAGTTGGCACTATTACGTGGCACGATTCAACAGACAATTCTCAAACGCGTATTTGGATGGCGATGAATTATTGGACTCCCAACAACAACAATGCTGGCACAGCAGGAGGCCAACAACAAGGAACTTTTGACTTTGAAACTGCGTCAAAAAAGTGCGTAAGCATCCAATGGGATCCGTTTGGAAGAGTGTTTGATAGCCAAACGCTCGAACCAGTTCCCAACGCCTCAGTAACGCTCCTTTTTAAGAAAAACAATGCATTCGTTGCCATGACGCCTGCGGATTTGCTCGGAGGGTCAATAACCAATCCGCAAATAACAAAACAGGACGGTCAGTTTAGTTTTGTGGTACCGGACGGTGAATACAAACTCGTCGTAAATCCGGCTCCGGTCGCTGATATAAAAAACGTCCATCCGAAATACACTACAGCTTATTACGACATCTACCCAGCCCTCACGGGAGACGTTATTGTCGAACAGGGAGGAGCGCAGCATAGAGATGTCCCAGTTCCTACACAGAATACCAATACTGAAGCAAAAATAATGGATTATATTGCAACTCAAGGACAGGGAATAATTTATGTGCAAGGATTGGTTTCACACCCCCTCTCAACAGTAACTGTCCGCATAAAGAGAGCATACACAAATCCCGTCAAAGAAGAGATTCGTGACGGCAGCTCCGTACAAGCGGATAAGATGGGGAAGTTTGCTATAGAGATAAATCAGGCTGAATTTGAAAACACCCCTGAGTATGTTGACATGTTGGCGGGATTGTCCGCTCAGAAAGTCAACCTTCTCGTTGCACAGAATAAACAGTCCTCTCTTATCTCACGAATTCAGGATCTTTTTATGAAATTTTTAGGAAAAGAAACGGTTTCGGCACAGGCAAAAAGTGATTTTATCGCAATAGAACCGATGTTGTCTTATATCGAAGGGTACGCATATGATGCAAATGGTACTCCTATTCCAAAAGCCACCGTTGGCATTTATATGAAAAGTGCGCAAAGACCCATTTATGAAACAAGCGCGGATGAAACAGGATATTATAAAATTGGGTCGGAATTTATTCCTCCATTTGAATATGATTTGCGTTACAAAAAGATAGCAGGAGATGTTGTGAACACAACAACCTCTACGTTTCTTACAAAAAACCACGTTTTCCTTGCCAACAACAGTATCTCAACCTTTACGTATAAAGAAACAGGGATAACAAACACTGCAACGGCAGGAGGGAAAACAGGCGTTCTCCCAACGACAAAACCCGGCTCAAAAACGGGGACAAAGGGAACTTCCGGAAGCCTTTCATCGGGAAGCATTGGCAGCAAAACTCCAGTACAGTCACAGACGGGAACACAAGGGGTCTCGTTTGCCGGAATGCAGGGAATAGCCATGATTCTCGTTGTCTTATTTGTTCTTCTGCTCGTTGGAGTAGGAGCATTTATTGCAATGAAGTCAAAAGGGCAACAACCACCCTCTTATTAACCCCTCACCTGAGGCACTTGATAGGGTATAACAGGGGATAATAATTCCTTTTGTTTATCAATATATCTTTCTCATTTCTTTCCTTTTGCTGTGTGATGAAGAACTTTCTTCGGCTCAATATATTTTCTCTTTTGTGAGAGAAGGAATATTCCACTTGCTGCAAGCAATGACAAAAAAGCAAAGACAACGCCAGTATTGCGTGAATCAGTAATGCCTGTTTGTGGAAGGGCTGTTGGCTGAGGAGGAGCTGTCGGCTGAAGTGGAGGAGTTGTTGGAATAGGTGTGCTTATCGCAGGAGTAGTTGGAGTAGGACTTGGTGCCCAAAGCGTACATATTTCTGTCTGACCGGACTGTTGGGCAATGAGTGTAAATGTGACCGTCGCAAAAACTCCGCTCCCATTAAAACCTGCTCCTTTTGCTCCGGTAAAGAGCACCTTTCCTGCACCATACGTTGTCGTGTCTGCTGTGACCGAATCCATAGCGGCACCAGCTGCAACGCTTTTGTACTGTAGGTATTGGGTGTCATAGGTGAGCCCCGTTTGTATGGAAGTGATAGACGCTCCTTGTGAATCGAGGTTGATGGTAAAAACGACATCCTGTCCTCGGGTCAGTGTGCCGGAAGGAGCGACAAGATCAAAAGTTGCGGCAAACGCCTGTTTTGATAATGCAAATAGCAAAGCGGTAAAAACAAAGAATGAAAAAAGACGTCTATTTATTTTCATATATATTAACTACTATAGTATGTTTTTGTCCCTGGTGCAAGAAGTGTTTTTCTGGATGTGATAGAATATACTCATGAAACATGTCGCCTTTGTTCTTTGTGTCCTTTTTTTGGTTTTTTCCGTTAGGGCTGTCGCACCTTCTGAACTCTTAAATGGAGGAAAAGTAATTTACGAATTACCGTATCCAGGTATCACGCCTGAGAACCCTCTCTATATTTTCAAGCAAATCCGCGATAAAGTACAAGAATTTCTCATAAGAGACAGTCTTGCAAAGGCAGAATTCCTTCTTACCTCTTCCGACAAACGTGCGCATATCGCACTTATTTTGACGGAAAAAGGAAAGACGCGACAAGCGGTTGAGGTGCTTGTGGACGCTGAAGAAAAGGCTCTCATTATTCCACGTCTACTGCGAAATTCGAAAAAACAGGGGGTTGCACCAAGCGAGAGTTTTGTTTATACCCTCAAATTAAGTAATGCAAAACACAAAGAAATAATTCAAGAATTGGTAAAATTAATTCCACAGGGGCAGGATGCCGATGTGTTGAACGCCATTCTTGAGCTCAATCGGCGTGTTGCAACCGAGCTTGCACACTTATAACAGTTGTTTTTTGGACAATTTTTTGGTATAGTTTAGGTTCCAAAAGGAGAATATAAAAAATACATGAAGAAAAAAACAACAACTCAAACTAACCCCATGGAGGCTCTCCTCCAAAAAACATCTTTTGCTACAGTCAAGAAAGGAATGGATGTCGAGGCAACAATAATCTCGCTCTCAAGAAAAAACGTCCTTTTTGATATCGGTGCAAAAGCATATGCGCTTCTTGGAAATCAGGAATTACGTGAAATATCGACCTATCTCCCTTATTTAAAAGAAGGCCAGACGGCACATGTTCGGGTTATTGCAGAAGAATCAAAGGATGGATATCCGGTTGTTTCCATGAGAAAATTCTTTGAAAAAGGAAAATGGGATATTCTTAAAGACAAGAAAGACAAGGAAGAAGAAATTGAAGTGGTGTGTGGTGAATATGGAAAAGGGGGAGTGTTTATTGACTTCATGGGAATTCGTGGTGTCATCCCAAAAATCCAACTTACAGATTCTTTCCTTAACAATCCTGAAAAATTAAGCGGACAAAAAATTAAAGTAAAGATCTTGGAAGTTGACGAAAAGAAAAACAGATTGGTTGTTTCACAAAAAGTCGCCGCTCTTAACATCTCACAAAAACAGCTTCACGAAGAGTTTGACAAGATTGAAATAAAAAAAACCTATAAGGCAAAAGTATTGGGAGTTTCAGAGTTCGGCATCTTCTGTGAAGTTCTTGGAGTAGAAGGACTTATCCATATTTCTGAAATATCATGGGAAAAAGTAACAAATCCATCAGGATATGCAAAAGTAGGAGATGAAATAGACGTTGTTGTCGTTGAAAAGAATCCACAGGACCTCAAATTGAACTTGTCCATAAAAAGACTCAGCATTGATCCTTGGGAGAAGATTGAGGAAAACTATCCACAAGATAAAGAAGTTGAAGGAGAAGTAGTACGACAGGAACGCTATGGATATTTTGTACGCTTAGTCCCAGGCATTGAAGGTCTTATTCACGTAAGCAAGCTCACCGGAAAAGAAAATCTGAAAATCGGATCAAAGATAAAAGCATATATTGAAAAAGCCGATAAAAAATCACGAAAAATGAGCCTTGTTCTTACACAAAAAGAGCTTCCAGTGACCTATAGATAAAGGGCGAGTATTAAGACAAAGACGGCACCTCAATTGTAATTTGTGATTTCTTCTGTGTGCGCTATACTGAATGTATGGAGCAACATTCGATACCGCGCCAGATTACTTCTTTTGAATTTAAACTTATAGGGTTCATGACCTTGAAGCAGTTCCTGTATTTAGTCATTTTCGGACCTCTCGGCTATATTGTCTACATTATCTTTCCTATTCCTCTTATCAATATCCTACTGGGAATTGCCGTTGGCGCATTTGGAGTCGCCTTGGCGTTTGTTCCTATTAATGACCGACCCCTCGAAATATGGCTCCGCAATATATGGAAACGTCTTACATCTCCGACTCAGTACATGTATCACAAACACAACAGTCCCATTTCGGTCTTTCAAAATCTCTACTATGTTTCCGACCCTCATCACGTAATGGCACATATCGAGTCCCAAAAGATGCTTGCTGCCTACCTTGCTAAAACAAGACAAACCATGCAGCCAAGCCCACACAAAAAGCAGGTACAGCATTTTTTCCAGATGCCGGGACTCAGTCAGAATATTATTCCTCCCACACAGACGCAAGAAGCAAAACCCCCAACTGCTACTCAAACATTTGCAGACTATGCGTCTCCAATAAAGCCGCAGGAGACTGTTGCTCCGCAGACAACAACCCGTCAGCCCTTTTTTATCGGATCAATCAAGAATAATAGAAAAATCCCACTTTCAGGAATATTGGTGTATGTCAAAAATAGCCAGAACGTTCCGGTGCGCTTACTCAAAACAAACCCGCATGGTATTTTTGCGACATTCAGCCCCCTTATTGCGGGAGAATATACGTTTGAAATCAAAGATCCAAAGAACACCTATTTTTTTGATACAATGAAAATTACCATCCAGGACGTAAACACAAAACCGTTCGATATATTTTCGAAAGAATTGTTGTAAGCCTTATGCCTATTCAAAAACCGACATCACCAATTAAAGCATCAACGCAGTCTTTTACTGAGATAGAAGATATAAAGGATGATGTATTACTGATGAAGGATTTCTCCGCTTCGATAGTGATTAAAGTAGGAGCGGTGAACTTCTGGCTTCTTTCAGCTGAGGAGCAAAGTTCCATTATATATTCCTACGCAGAACTCATTAATTCACTTTCATTCCCCGTACAGATTGTTATATTGTCAAAGAAAATGGACATTTCTTCCTATCTTGAATATCTTGAATCCATGATCATAAGCAACAAAGACGATCTCATGAAGAGGAGACTTGAGAGCTATAAAGAGTTTATAAAGACGATTATCAAAAAGAACTCTGTTCTGGAAAAAAACTTCTATTTTGTTGTACCGTTCTCTCCCCTCGAACTTGGGATTTCGGGAACAGGAAGCGGACTTAAAAAAGAATATGTTATTGCACGGGCAAAAACGTCTCTTTATCCCAAGCGCGACCATCTTTTACGGTTGCTTGCAAAGATAGGGTTAAGGGCAACAGTGATGCAAAAACAAGAACTGACAGAACTGTTTTACAATTTATACAATCCATCAGCAACAGGGCGGATGTTGGCACCGATCGATAGTTATACTGATGTGATCATGACGAGCGGATAAAAAATATGGCAGGAGTTTCAAAAAACGTAACAATACCCACAGGAATGCAGAACGTAGCAAACGTGCTTGCACAGGGAACGGTGTCCATAAAGGACATGATAGCTCCTTCATTTATCGAAGCGGACTTCAATCATTTGAAGATTGATGAGAAATTTTATCGGACGCTCTTTGTCACCGGATACCCCCGTTATGTTTCTGCCAACTGGCTCTATTCACTCATCACATTTGATCATCCACTCTACATCTCAATGTTTATTTATCCGACAGAATCAAAGACGGTTCTTGATGAATTAAAACGGAAAATTGCAGAAATGGAGGCAACGGTCGAGTCTGATATAAAAGCAGGAAAGGTTGTTGATCCGACCGTCCAGGTCGCGCTTGACGATGCGCTTGCTCTTCAGGCAGAGCTTGCAAAAGGATCGGAGCGATTTTTCCAGTTTGGACTCTATATAACAATTCCTGCCGATTCGAAAGAAGAACTCGAAAACGTCTCAAAAGAAGTCGACTCAACACTGTCTTCAATTCTCATTATTGCAAAACAAGCAACTCTCGAACAGGAAGAGGGATTCAAGTCAACCATTCCTATTTTTGCGGATAAACTGGGCGTATGGAGAAATATGGATACGACGTCCCTTGCAATGACTTTCCCATTCTCAACCGCATCATTGACGCGCAACGAGGGAATTCTTTATGGCATCAATCAACACGACGGTAGTTTGATTATTTTTGATAGATTTACGCTGGAAAATGCCAACTCGGTTATTTTAGGAAAATCAGGAGGAGGAAAATCATTTTTTGTCAAAATGGAAGCGCTCCGTCTTCTTATGATGGGAGTTGATGTTATTATTATCGATCCAGAAAACGAATACGAAAAATTGACGCAGTCAATGGGAGGGGAGTTTATTGTCTTTTCCACAACCTCACAGTACAAAATCAATCCTTTTGATCTTATCGAAGACAATGTCGAAGCCGACGAGTTGTCCAACAAAATATTGGATCTGCACTCGCTTATAAAAGTCATTATGGGTGACATCAGCCCATCTCAGGACGCACTTCTTGATAAAGCGCTTGTGATGACATATCGGAATGTCGGTATAACCCAAGATCCAACCACTTTTAAAAATCCTCCTCCGCTTCTTGAGGATTTGTACAAGGTATTTATCGGAATGGAAACACAGGAAGCAAAAGAAATGGCGAATCGACTTGAGAAATTCGTCACCGGTTCTGCTGCAGGAATTTTCAATCAACGTTCGAACTTTAATATTAAAAATCACTTTACGGTTTTTGGTATCCGCGATCTTGAAGAAAATTTACGTCCCGTTGCCATGTATATCGTCCTTGATTATATTTGGAACAGTGTGAGACGGGATAAAAAGAAGCGCGTTTTGATTGTTGATGAAGCGTGGTATCTTATAAAACAAAAAGAATCGGGAGCATACCTGCACAGTTTTGCGAAACGAGCTCGAAAGTATCATCTTGGGCTCACAACAATTACTCAGGACGTTGAGGACTTTCTTGCAACAGAAGAGGGAAAGGCAATTGTCACAAACTCGTCCATGCAGATTATTCTAAAGCAGTCAACCGCTGCGGTAGACAAGATAACGGA
>CAZUEQ010000020.1:0-12031 GCA_964619475.1 uncultured Gammaproteobacteria bacterium
TTATGACTCACTCAGTAATTCGCGGAGCGATTTTACTTTTCGTTCTCCCTTTTCTTCTGTCTTTTTCTTTGATGCGCTGAGTTTTTTCTTCATTTCTGCTGCGACCTGTTGTTTCTTCTGGAACTTTTCTACTTTTCCCTTTGTATCAACAAATCTGTGCTCTCCCGTATAGAAAGGATGACATTTGCTGCAGACGTCGACGTGAATCATTTCTTTTGTAGAGCCTGTCGTAAATGTGTTGCCACAAATACAGACGACTTTTGCTTCGGTAAAATATTTCGGGTGAATGTTAGCTTTCATAAGAGTGAGTACAATTAACGACAAAACAACATTATACAAGCAGTATACAGAAAATTCAAATACAATTCCTCATCTTCCTTCAAAGGTAAGTAGTTCGGGAACACGAAGGGCAAAAAAAATCGTTGCGATGATGGTCGCAACTCCTCCCACCACAACCGTTGCTGGTGTTCCGATAAGAATGGCCGAAAGACCCGACTCCACTTCCCCAAGCTGAGGACCGCCCATATAAAAGATCATATTAATGGAAATCATTCGTCCCCTTATGTGATCAGGCGTAATAATTTGCCGCAGCGTGCTTCGGATTATGGAACTTATCATATCAGCAGCTCCGACGAGCGACATCGCAACAAGAGAGAGCGCAAAGTTACGGGAAAGTCCGAAAACGCAGGTCATCAAACCGTAAATGATAATTGCAACAACTATCGTTCTTCCTTTGAGTGCTATTTTTCTTTTGGTATTAAATAAAAGTCCAGCAACAACTGCTCCTACCGAAGGAGCCGCATACAAAAACCCCAGGCCTTGTGGCCCCACATGCAGAATGTCGCTTGCAAATACCGGCATAAGAGTCATAGCGGAGGCAAAAAAAGTGGCAAAAAAATCAATAAACATGGTGCTCCATATAAGTCGGGAGCGTTTGACAAAACTAAGTCCGTCACGGATGGATTGCAGCCCCCCGTGTGATTTCGTCTGTATTTCCTGCGGCACTGCCCCCACATAGTAGAGACAGATAAGTCCGATAAAAATGCTTAGCGTGTGAACGACAAAAACCGGTGTGATGCCATACGCTGCAATGACAAATCCGGCGACCGACGGCCC
The DNA here is from genome assembly GCA_964619475.1 of uncultured Gammaproteobacteria bacterium. Lineage (GTDB taxonomy): Bacteria > Patescibacteriota > Microgenomatia > UBA1406 > GWC2-37-13 > JAKBEU01. The sequence goes on from CAZUEQ010000020.1 coordinate 1,117, forward strand.
GAGAACGACCGCAATTTGGTAAGAGAGTTGTCCGACGCTTATTGCATTCAAATAATCCTCTCTAGGGACAAGAGCCGGAAGAAGTGCCTGCCGGGACGGGTTTCCAAATACCATCAAAGTCGCGTTTACAAAGATAAGAGCATAGAAAAACAAAGGAGAGGCGAGATTGCTCCAGACGATACCTATGGCAAAAATACTCACAAATAACTGGGACAACTGTGAGATGATAACAACTCTTCGGCGGGAATATTTGTCCGAAATATGTCCCGAAATAAGGGAAAAGATAAGGACAGGTAAGAAACGGGCAAGGCCAACAAGGCCAAGCGAAAACGGAGAATGCGTCATCTGGTAGAGCTGCCACGACATAGCCAGGTTCAACATTTCGCTCGTAATCTGCAGAAAAATAGACCCTATCCAATAAGTGCGGTATTTTTTGTGGCGTAGCGAGGGAAACATAAGAATATATAGTATACAATAAAAAACTCAAAGCTAATCTATGCGTATTATGGGACTAATACGCAAAAAAACGTAGAGCTATATTATAGGCTATTGTTCGAAAATATATGGTAATTCATTATACGGAAGTTGACACGTGGGCTTCTGTGTCAGCCTAACGCTGAGAGTTAGCAGACAGAGTACAGAAGTGCTAATTCCAAGGTTATTTCTGTGTAGGCCGTCAGGACAATCTAAATCGATTATGGAAGTTTGGCTTGTTGCATCGCTTCAAAGACTTTTTCCCACTTTCCGTCTTGAATAATGACTTCAAGGTTGTGAAAGCTTTTGTTGATACGATGGTCCGTCAGTCTGTCCTGGGGAAAATTATAGGTCCTTATCTTGTCAGAACGCTCTCCTGACCCAATATTTCGTACAAAAGACTGTTGAGCTCCCTGCTTTCGCTCCTCCTCTAACTGGTAGAGTTTGGCTGAGAGAAGGTCAAGCGCTATCTGGCGGTTTGCAAGCTGTTGACGCTCACGGCTGGCTGTGGTTACTATGCCAGTTGGCTTGTGAATAAGGCGCACGGCTGTTGATACTTTATTGACGTTTTGGCCTCCATGTCCTCCGCTGCGGAAAAACTGCCATTCTATGTCTCCTGGGTTTATTTTTATGGCTGACTGGATTATTTGAGGTAGAACAACAATAACGCAGGTTGAGGTGTGGATTCTCCCTTTGCGCTCGGTTCTGGGCGTGCGCTGAACTCTATGAACACCGGTTTCGTGCCTAAAGAGTGCATAGGCGTTCTCTCCCTGTATTTTGGCGATATTATCCTCCAAATAGCTTACCTTGAACTTATATTTTTGTGCGTATTTGAAATACGACATCAAGAGTTCTTGCATCCAAAGCTTACTTTCGTCCCCTCCTACTCCGGGGAGCGACTCGATAATGGCAACATTTGGGTTTATTAACATATTTCGATAAAAAAACTCTAAACTCTAAACATTAAAATCTAAACAAACCCCAAACCCTAAATTCAAAAATTCTGTATTTATTTGATTAGGATTTAGTGTTTAGTATTTAGGATTTTATAATGTTATTGTCTTTTGTTCTCCTGACTTCATGTTTTTGAGCTTAACTGTATTGTTTGCCGCTTCTTCAGGACCGATGATATACACCTCTTCAATCCCCCGTTTATTGGCATATTTAAGCTGTTTTTCAAGCTTTGCAGTGGCATCCGGATACAAAACGACCGATTTACCCTTGCTGCGCAAAGCAGTTGCAACGGCAAGTGCAAGAGGGGCAAGAGAAGGCTCAAAAACGGTTACAAGAACCGGTGTCTCTCCAACACCCTTAAACATTTCTCTGTCCTTTATTACTTCAATCAGGCGTTCAATACCAAACGATCCACCGGTTGCAGGAATGTCATGCCCCAAATAGAGGCCAACCAACTTGTCATATCTTCCCCCTCCTCCTACCGACCCGACTCCTCCGTCTTTTATGACAAATTCCCAAACGGGTCCTGTGTAATAGGTAAGGCCACGGATTATCGTGAGGTCAAACAGATAAGTGTTTGGATCGACTTTGGCTGATGACAGGTAGGAAAACAGCTCCTCAAGCTCGGCAAGTCCTTCCTCGGCCTGAGCAACTCCCTTCATGGTAGTTTTGAGTGTCGCAATTTTTTCTTCAGTTGAACCGGTTATCGAGATAATTTCGGTTATTTTTTTGATTATTTCGTCCCCGATTTGTTTTTTTCTCATTTCCGCCTGGACGCCCTCAATTCCTATTTTGTCGAGCTTGTCTATTGCAATACAGATGGAATAAAATTGATCGGCATTTGCTCCTGCATATGTTGCAAGACCGTCGATAAACTTGCGGTTATTGATGCGTGCGATAACGCCTTCAAATCCGAGTGTTTGCAGGACTTCTATTCCCATTTGTACATATTCGGCATCCGCAAGCATGGACGCAGACCCAAACGTATCGCCATCACACTGATAAAACTCTCTAAATCTTCCTTTTTGAGTGTTGTCAGCTCGCCACACTGGCTGTATCTGGTATCTTTTGAAAGGGAGCGGAATATCGTTCTGGTATTGTGCAAGGACACGGCATGCAGGAACGGTAAGGTCGTATTTCATGGCAACATCACGTCCGCCACGGTCGGTGAAGTGATAGAGAAGTTTTTCTGCTTCTTCGCCGTATTTCCCCAAAAGGATATCCGCATATTCAAGTGTCGGGGTTTCAAGAGGTTGATAGCCGTATTTCTCAAATATCTGTCTGAAGACGGAAATGACTTTTGAACGTATGTGCATATCGGAAGGGAGAAAGTCGCGAAAGCCCTTCAGTGTGCGTGGTGTGATGGTTGACATAAAGTCCATTATAGCAATATTATTTATTAAATTTGAGAACGACGAACGCAAGGAGTGCCATAGCACTTCCAAAAAGGAACGTATATGCCGGTCCAAATGAACTCCATACAATGCCTCCTATGAATGAGGCAAAAAAACCGCATACGGCCAGCCCCGTCTGGTAAAGTCCGAAAAACGTTCCCGACTCCCCTTCAGTAATAAACTCAGAAATATATGCTTTTGAAACACCATCCGTAAATGCGATATATGCTCCGTATATGGGGAAAAGGATCCATAACCAAAAAGATGAGGTCATAAGGGCAAATCCTCCGTAAACGAGCGCAAAGATAAGAAGTCCAATGGAAAAGACTCGTTTTGCGCCTATTTTGTCGCTCAAGCTCCCGGCAGGCGTTGAGGCGAGCGTCTGAACGACGTTATATAGAACATAGGCAAGGACAACAAGCGTGGTGGTGAGTCCCAGTTGCTTTCCGCGCAAAATGATAAAAATATCAGAACTGTTTCCGAAGCTAAAGAGCATACTTGCAACAAAGAAAAGTTTTAAACGGGGAGAAATATTCTTCCATCTTGAAAGAACGAAGGTGCTTTTCTGAATTGCCCTCTGCTCGGAGACGGGCACCTCTGACTTCTTTTCTTTTACAAACAGGACAAGAAGGATGACACCGATAACGGCAGGAATACAAGCGACGAGAAAGGTAAGACGCATGTTTTCTTTAAACACATTAAGAAGGATGAGCGCAAGAAGCGGTCCTACGACAGCTCCGGCGCTGTCAAGTGAGCGATGAAATCCGAAAATAAACCCTTTATTTTTGGGAGTGGAGTTTTGCAGAAGTATAGCATCACGCGCGGAGGTGCGTACCCCCTTCCCCAGTCGGTCGATGATACGGGCGAAAAGAACAAAAGGCCACACTGTGGCAACGGCAATTAATGCCTTTGAAACTGCACTTAATCCATATCCACCCACTACAAATCGTTTGCGCTTCTGAAGCTTGTCTGAAATATATCCGGAGACGAACTTCATGAGGCTCGCCGTTGCTTCGGCAATCCCTTCTATTGTTCCGATAATTTCAATGGGAGCATGAAGAACCGAGGAGAGAAAGATAGGGACAATGGGATAGATCATCTCAGAGGCTGTATCGTTGAACAGACTTACGATACCAAGTACCCATACGGTAAAGGGGACTTTCACTTTTTTTGTATTCATTTCTTTATTATAGTGCAAGGAGAAACAGGGCGACCGAGGCTAAAATAATGCCAAATCCTTTCAAAAACGTCAACTTCTCTCCGAGAAAGATAAACGAAAGAATCGCTGTTACGGCAGGATAGAGTGCGGTAACGGCAGTTGCAATACCTGCGTCCTTTTTTGCGACAAGAAGATAGAATGCAATAATCCCGACAGATCCGATAGCGCCGGCGAGTAGTGCAAAGAATACTCCCATTTTGTCATGCTCAATAAACGATTTTGGTTTAAGAGTAAGTACGCAGTACAGTACAACAAACGGTACGTACCCTACCATGTCCCAAAATACCGACCGTTCACCGATATGGTTTGTGGCTAGTTTGGAAAAGAATGCCCCAACTCCCCACCCTAACATGCTGAGTCCTGCAAGCACAATTGTTTCCGTATTCATATTTGTTTATTATACAAGAAATCCCGTTGTTTAGCTCCATTATCACCACTTGAAAAAAACATACTCACTATGTATACTACCAGTAGTTGATAACGGATTATTACCACGCCCCCTCTATGACAAAAGGTCAGATGGAAGATGTGATTGCAAAAGACCTCACTCATTTCTATGCTGATACATTAGGGGTTGGTCCTCGCCAGGCAAAAGCTTACATTACACGGGATATGGTCATCGTGAGACTCAAAGGAAACACTCACCCATATGAGCATGTCCTGTTAAAACAGCACCGAGGGGTCGAAATGGTAAAGAATTTACGTGCAGCGGTACTCGAATCAGTAGTTGACGATCTGACGGACCTTGTGGAAAAACACACGGGAGCGCAGGTGATAACGGTTCATGCAGATTCAAGTACACGGACAGGAGAACGCTTCGTTATCTTCGTCCTTGACAAGGTGATAGGCTAAACGTTATGGCAGTCAGAGTGTAAGGTCAAGTTCCCACTTGGAGCCTGATCAGACCAAAGAACGCCAAAAATTATAATTCCCATGAAGGAAGATTTTTGGTTGTTGGTTGGTTACATTTTGATTACATTCAACACGCTTTCGGTCGTGATTCTTCTTGAAATGATTTTCTTAGGGAGACCCTATGTTACACTCTTTCTTCTTATTCTTTTTTGTGTCTACAAAATAAACAAAAAACTGTTTGCAAAGAAAAAAAAGATTTAATTTTTCTCCGCTCTGTTCTGGTATCCCTTTACTTTGTATTCACATTCCTGGCATGGATGGTAGAAAGGACAGACGACAACGGTGCATCCGACCTCTTGTTTTTCAAGAAGCATGATGATGCGCTCCATATGTCGCATAAGTGAGCCTTTGATATAAAGAAAATCTCCGCTTTTAAGGAATGTCGTAAGAATTCCAACTGCCTGGTGAATGTCGGAAACGGCAAATGCCCGGTCTTTTGGAAACCCGTTTGCAACTGCTTCATCAATGACAATTTTTTGGAGCGGGCCAATACCGAACACATAGTCTATGGGAAGAGTTGAGATAAGCTTTCCTATTTTTTTGTGTTCTTCCTCAGGACGTGCTAGCTCTCCCATTTCACCCAGTATCGCGATTTTTTTGCCTGTGGCAATTTGTATTGCGGAAAAACTGTGTAAGCCTGATGCGGTTGATGTTGGGTTTGCCCGAAGGGAGTCGTTAAGAATAACTGTCCCTTGTGGTCCTTGTTCAATACTCATCCGACCGTGAAGCGGAGTAATGTCGGCAATGAGTGAAGGAAATGCATCTAATTTCTTTTCTTCAGCAATCAGCCGATACACGCAAAAAGCAGACATAAAAGTATAGATGTGGTGCATACCGATAAGACGGGACGCAACGCGCAGTGTTTTGCCCCCGTATGTCATGTCAAAGGTGAGACCGGTGGTTGTCAAAATGGCACTATGTGCCGAAACGTCACACTGTGCTTTATCGGTTCCGTAAAAGATAACTCTTGCTTTCGTATATCGCGCCATCTTTCTTACGTTGATGTCATCATGATTTAGAATGGCAAAATCGTCCTTTCCCAATTTTTCAATTAGCTTTTGTTTTTCAGCAATTAAGTTTTCAAATGAACCCAAATGTTCCGCATCCGTATGAACGGGTGATACGCCGGTAATGATGGCGATATGGGGCGTAATAATTTCAAGGTGACGGTCCATTTCTCCTTTGTGGTCAATACCGCATTCAAAGATTGCGAATCGGGTCGAAGGCTTGACCGAAAGCGCTGTCATTGGGACACTGAAGTTGCTGTCGAGATTGAGATCGGTAACGGTCGTATTTCCCAACTGAGAAAGTAAATGAAAAAGGACGGTGCGCAGTGTGGTTTTTCCCTGACTCCCGGTTACCGCAATCTGTACTGCACCCATTCGGGCAAGCCATCTTGTTGCAAGTAATCGTCGGGAAGCATGGAAGATTTTTTTATAGAGTGGTGGGTTGTATGACATATCCGTCTTTTGTATCCTCAACTTTATATCCCTTCTCTTCAATTTGTTTTCTTAAGTCATCTGCTTTTGCATATTGTTTTGTCTGCTTTGCCTGTTTTCTTTGTTCTGCCAATTCCTGGACTTCTTTTGGAATAGTATTCACCGTATTGTTTTCTTTCAGAAGGTCAAGTCCCAACACCTGATCAAAATCCGCAACAAGAGTTCTCTTTTCAAAATCATTAATCTGATTGTCTTTGAGCATTGTCCATAATGTTGCAATGGCAATGGGGAGTTGAAGATCGTCAGCAATTGCTTCCTTAAATGTTTTTTTATACGTTTGTGCTTGAGTGGAAAGGTTTTTGTTTTCGGGAACGGTTGTATCAAGACCTGAAACAAGTTTCTTTAGTTTATGATAGGCCTCATTTGCCCCCTCCGCAGCTTGCCACGTAAAATTGAGAAGTTGTCGATAATGAGCTTGCAGAAAAAGAAAGCGGAGAGCAAGCGGGTGAATGTTGTGTTTTTTAACGTCCTCAATCGTATAAAAATTACCTAAACTTTTACTCATTTTTTTTCCGTCAACCTGAAGGAAATAAAAGTGGGTCCAGTGCTTGACAAACGGAACTCCGTTTGCCGCTTCTGACTGTGCAATTTCGTTTTCATGGTGTACTGGGATATGATCGATGCCCCCAGAGTGAAGATCGATTGTTTTGCCGAGATACTTCATACTCATCGCGGAACACTCAATATGCCATCCCGGAAATCCATCTCCCCATGGGCTTTGCCAATACATGGTGTGATCCTTAAATCTGCCCACGCGTTTAAACCACAATGCAAAATCAGCAGGATGTTTTTTTTGCGGGTCAACATACACTTCCTCCCGCACCCCTTTTAATTTTTCATCCAACGGTTGGTGGGACAGTTTTCCGTAGGAGGTAAACTTTTGCACATCAAAATATAAAGCTTCCTCTGTCTCATATGCAACCTTTTTTTCCACCAATATCTTTATGAGGTCTATCATTTCGGGAATATGCTCGGTCGCTTTTGCAACGACGTGAGGACGCAGATTATTTACCTGGTCCATTGTTGAGAAGAAAAAATCGGTATAAAACTGTGCAAGGTCCCATACAGTTTTTCCATATTTTCGTGCACCCTTCTCCATTTTGTCTTCCCCGCTGTCTGCATCATCCGAAAGGTGTCCTACATCGGTGACATTCATTACGTGTTTTATCGGTATCCCAAGATAGGGAAACGCTCTTCTTATTATGTCGTTGTAGATATAGGAACGGATATGTCCAATATGAGTGAAGTCATACACCGTAGGACCGCAGGCATAAAAAGAAATCGTTTTTCCATTTATTGGGACAACCTCTTCTTTTTTTCCTGACAGAGTGTTATAGAGATTCATTTCTCAGATAGTATATAATAAAACTCATGCCAAACATATCATATCTTGCAATCTCATTACTCGGAGCGCTTCATACCGCGACATACGGAGCATATAAAGATTCTCCCTATGAGGGGTTCAGGTGGGACAGTTTTGTACGCGAAATTGCCTTTGCTGCACTTGCGTTTTCCGTTGCTTCTTTTTTTTATGATTTTTCGTTCGTCAACTGGGGAGTTCTGTTTCTTACTTTTTCTCTTCTTGCAAAAATAATGACGGAGAGCTACAAGCAGTTCATTAGACGCGAGTCACAAAAGCAGTATAAAATTCCATCCATGGTCCATCTGTTTGGGAAAGTTACTCATTCGCCCCTTATTCGTCTACTGCTTGGAGGAGGGATGATGCTTGCAATTGTTGGAATGGTGTATGTTTCTCGTTTCATAGTCACATTTGTTCCTGCTCCTTTCGCAGGAGGACTTATCGGACTTTTAATTGGAGTTGCAACGGCACTTGGCGGAAGCTATAAGGACGGTTTTTTTGAAGGATTTGACGGATTGAAATTTTTTCGCAGTCCACTTGTGGGACTGGCGTCCGGACTTCTTGTCGGTTTCTTTACTCACGATCCGTTTTTTCTTCTTTTTGCAACGGGAGGATTGGAGCGAATGATATCTGAGGGGTATAAAACTTTTTTAAGTAAGGCGTATGTCCCGGGCAAGTTTAATCTTCGTCGTCCGACTCATCTTCGTCCTCTTCAGCAAAGAAAGAGGCTCGTTCCTCTTTACTTGGCAACATGGGTTGCTTTTCTTCTGCTTCTTTTTTTATCGTAAATGAAGAGAAAATCGGGAAGTGATCGGAAAGGGGCGCATCTATTCTTTTTGTTTCAAGGGGTGTGCAGTTACGATAAAAAACATAATCAAGCTTAAACGGTCTTTTCACGAAAAAGTCAAGCACCTTCTTCCCTATTTTTTCCCAGAACGTATAATAGGTCAGTCTTTTGTCAGTGGTAAATAAAAGATTGGATGTTGCCTCAGACAGTCCGCAAAACCGCATTGTTTTTTCCAACTTCTTTCTTCCAAAGGGATAATTAAAGTCCCCTGCAAGAATGGTTGCCGATGCATCTTCAAGGTCTACTTCTTTGAGAGTTTTTTTCAGCTGCCGTAATCGGGCTCCGTTTGAGGCATGGGAGGAAAGATGGACATTGTAAACGGTAATGTCTTTTCCTGACTCACGATGGGTAAATCGAGTCCTAATAACTGTTCGGTTTCGTGTTTTAAATCTGAATAAGTGAATGACTAAATTAAATATTTCGTAATAACTTTTGGGAAGATTGATGACCTTTGAAGAATGATATTGGAGGGTTTTCGGATTGTAGTAAGTGGCGCCTCCGAATATGGTTCCGAACTTCATGAAGCAGTTTGCATATTCTGCAAGTCGGTAATTAGGACCTGCAACTTTATCAAGGTGAGGATTATTGGTATTGAGTTCTTGAATGCAGATAACATCAGGATGACACTCTGCGCTTAGGTGTTGGATTGAGCTCCTTGCATCGTTGAGCAAAATATTATACGTAAGTATAGAAAACTGCATGAGTCTTATTATAATGTAAATTTGTAAGTCGGGGCAGCGGGACTTGAACCCACGACCTCACGGTTCCGAACCGTGTGTTCTAGCCATCTGAACTATGCCCCGAAATTTCTCTCCACTTATGTGAATTATATAACAAAGAAGCGCCAAGACACAGGCATGTTTATCGGCGGGAGGTAAGGTGGATGAATCCTACTGCAATTGGTGTGTAAAAGAGAATATAACTTGCTATGGGATATACTTCACATACTGCTCCTGCTGCAAGTGGGATGCCAACCATCGCACCCAGTTTAAATACCGCCCATCCAAAATTCGTATCGTGACGAAGTGCATTAGTGAGAGGTTTGAATCCAAACAATTCTGCTCCAAGAGCAGCGGCTCCTATTGCCCCTCTTGCGAAAGTAGAAACGGGATCGGGAGAGCCAAAAACATCACTCGCTTTACAGGCCATAGTGCTTAATCCTAAGGCTGCAATTGCGACTGTCTTTGAAATGGGTGAAGGTCTTTTACTTGGTTCTGGCGACTTAGCTAATGACTTCTCCATAAGCCGCCATTATACTATAAGCTATATTCAAATGCAAGAAACAGGAAAGTAAGAAAGCCTGTTTTATTGATGTCCCGTGGCCGGCTTTAATTCTGCAGGTTGAGGTTCCATTACCGATTTCTTCTTCTTTTTTCCTCCGAGGATGGAATGACGTTCTTTTCCTTGAGGTTCGGCGTTTGTACTTTGTCTTCTTTGTTGTTCGATTGCTCTTCTTTTTTTCTCCTCTTCTTCCCAGTTCGCTTGGCGTGCCTCTTGGAGTTTTTTTTGTTTCCCCGTTTGGAATTGTTTTTCTTCTTCCCCTTTCACCATCTGAAACAGTTTGTTTTTCATTGCGTCAATTTTTTGTTTATCCTGCTGGGCATAATTTTCCTGAAGTTTATTAAAATCAAGGGGGGTGCTTGTTGCGTTCTTCCCCATCTGTTCTTTTGCTTTGGTAAGTTCAGTTGATGGCGATGTTTCTCCATTTGTGAAGCTGTTTTTTATCATGTCCCATGGATTGAAAGTTTGTGCGACCTGTTTTACGGAAGACTTTGCCGTTTGCTGTCCCGACTCGACCAGCTGTTCAAATGCATCCTGTATCACCTGTTTGACTGCCATATATTTTTTAAGTATACATTAGATACCGAGTGTTGCTTTTGCGCGTTTTGTGAGGCGATCCAAATCCCATGGAGGGTCAAACGTTATCTCGACTGTTACTTGTTTTCGCTGCAGCCCCAGTTCTGCCAGTCTAATATAAATGTCTTCTTCAATAATCCCAAACAGCGGGCACCCCATTGAGGTAAGGGTCATAAGAATATGGACATCTCCCTTTTTTGAAACCGTAATGTTGTAGACCAATCCCAAATCAATAATCGAAAGGCTCATCTCAGGATCCATCACCCGAGAAAGCTTTTCTTCTACCTTTTTTCTCGTAACTAAGACTTTTGCGGTCATAGATAGAAGTATACCAAAATACTGTATACTAACAATATCTAAAAATTAAAAAATAAGTATGTTTACACTTCGTTTTGTTTC
>CAZUEQ010000021.1:0-11108 GCA_964619475.1 uncultured Gammaproteobacteria bacterium
ATGAGTTTTGATCTTCGTTTGACTATTTCGTTTATTCGCTCGTATGCTGCCTTTGTCTCCGTTTGTGCCTCATCGTGTGGAACGCCAAACTCATTTTCAAGTCGTGATGCCCACATGTCGGACTCAATTAAATGGACCATTTCGCTTTGTCCTCCCAGAAGGGCTCCCGATGCGTGGGTTATGGAAGGCGCTAAATCAACAAGTTTTCGTGCAGTATCAGCAACAACATCCGCCTCAACCAATCCATTCTGCATTGCAACACGTAGCTCGGTCATTGTCCGCACTCCCCACGTTTCGATGACGCAGGACCCGCCGGTATGCATGTTATTTGTTTCCTGTACCGTTAACTCTCCCGGCACGGAACGTACGCGGACGTAATCGGGTGTCCCTAAGTTTGAGACAGCCGTTTCAAACTCGGTTGGAGTCAGGTTTTCAGGGCTCCTGCTTGTCGGGGAAAATTGTGTATATCCACTCATCCAATTCGGGTTATTGGCAGGGTCAAACCGTCCGTCGTACCTGTTTGGTCTGTTGAAATCATCCCCATATTCTCCGGAGTCGCTCGTTGGCGGCCATATTCTTCCCAGTACCTCCCTATGGAAATTCAGATATCTTTCAAAACGGGTCCCTCCCTCCATAACGCCCTCTAATGGATCCCTTACTTCAGTTCTTGAAAGAGGATGTTTGAGAGCTTCATTTGTCCTTTTCGCTTCGATAACGGTACTCATAATAATGGGAAAAACTAAAAACCCCGCCTTTCTAGGGGCGGGGAAAATATTTATAAATAATAAATAAAATCACCCGCCTAGAGGCGGAGAATAAGACAAAAGACAAAAATAATAACGCCGAATATGTTCGGATTTGATGCTTTCATGGTTACAGTAAAAAATAAACGACCCCGATTATAAATAGAAAAATAAAAAATTCTCCCATAATACTGAAAAACCCGCCTGTGTGGCGGGTGCTTTTTAAAAGGTTTTTCCTTTTTTATCCATTAAGCACCTCGCCTGGTAAGGCAAAGTTGTCTAACGATAATAAAGGAAAAACGACTGTTCATATTACTTGATTATTATATCACGATTTTTATAAAGTCAAGAAGATATCTTATCAAACCCCGTATAAGACTGTAAAACTTTCGGGACAGCTATTCCTCCATCCTTCTGTTGGTAGTTTTCAAGAACGGCAATTAAGGTGCGGGGAGAGGCCATTGCGGTATTGTTTAGTGAATAACAATATTCGGTTGTCCCGTCTTTTTTTCTGTATTTTATTTTCAATCTTCTGGTTTGGAATTCTCCCATTATCGAATTGCTCATTGTCTCTCCGTATTTTTTTCGAGCCGGCATCCATGTTTCAATGTCATATTTTTTTATCTGGGGTTCTCCCATATCTCCGGTGCACATAAGCAGAACTCGATAAGGAAGGCCTAAGTCCTGTAAGATTTCTTCTGAGTTTTGTTGTAATTCTTCGTGCAGTTTTCGCGCTTCATCAAGATTATTTTTTCCGATAATCACCTGTTCAATTTTCCAGAACTCATGAACACGGTAAAGTCCTTTTGTATCTTTGCCGTATGCTCCTGCTTCTTTTCTAAAACAAGGAGAGAATGCGACGAATTTTTTTGGGAGATCTTCTTCTTTCAAAATCTCACCTGAAAAATAAGAAGTCACGGGAACCTCTGCAGTTCCGGCCAAATATGCATCGTCATCATTAAGTTTGTATACTTCCTGTTCTCCCCATGGAAATTGTGCGGTCCCGAAAAGAGTAAATCCTTTGACGATTGACGGGGCGATAAGGGGAGTATATCCTTTTTCAGTAAGTTTTTTGAATACATAAAAAAGAAGCGCCATATGCAGTATTGCCCCTTTATTTTTCAAGAAATATCCCCTAAATCCGGACACTTTGGTTCCTCGTTCAAGGTCAAGAATGTCAAGTGCAAGTCCCAAATCAATGTGGTCTTTGACGGGAAAATCAAATGTCGGGGTTTCTCCCCATTTTTTTATTTCCTGGTTTCCTGTTTCATCTTTTCCAACAGGAACTTCATCAAGCGGAACATTGGGGACAAAGCTCACCATTGTATTTAATTCTTTTTCGGTGGCGGCAAGTTTTGATTCCTTATCTTTTAACTCCGTTTTTATCTCTATTCCTCTTTTTTTTGTTACCTCTGTGAAAGGTTGTTTGGCGATTTTGTTGCGTTCTTCACGAAGAAGCTGTATCTGCCTAATATATTCTTTTCTGTCGTCGTCGTATTTAAGTATCTTATCTACATCAGCAACTCTGTTTTTATTTTTTATTGCAGCAACTACTTTTTCTTTGTTTTGGCGAATATATTCGAGGGATAACATAGGATTATTGTAACAAATCGCTTGCAATAAAGGGAGCCAGCTCGCTCACTGCAAGAAGTCGGTGGTTTACCTGTGCATGTTCTTCGGGAGAGAGTTCATCATAAAATTTGTTGAACCTATCGACTATAAATAATGCGCGGTATGGAAAACCGGGGCGCGCCAAGCCACTTGAGTGGTGGGCAACATGTCCGTCGACGGACTTCGTCACTTGTATATGTGTGTTATGAAACGGATTAAAAAAGTGGAGAGAAAGGGTGAGATGGCATGTACGCTTTGCATCGGGCATTCCTTTCAATCTTTCAAGGGTGTAGTTCGTAAGTTCGACGTCACTTGCATCTCTCCCCAGCCATCGCTTTGAATGAACTCCCGGTTCACCGTTGAGTATGTCTATGGTAATTCCTCCATCATCGGCAACGGTCGGAAGTCCTGACATTTTAGAAAAATAGAGCGCTTTTAATTTTGCGTTTTCAGAGAATGTCTCTCCCGTTTCTTCCGGTTCCTCATTGATGTTAAGATCATCCAGAAGAACGAGCGAAATACCAGACGGAAGAAGGGATGTAAAGCCTTGTCTCAACTCCTCCTTTTTTGCCGGATTATGAGTTGCGATAAGAAGCTGTTTCATAGTCCAAGGTCGCCTGCAATAGTCTGCATTGCGGAAAGTGCCAACGCAACAAAATCGGCAAGGGGAAGCCCGAGTTTATCTTCACATTGTTGGATCATTGCTCTGTTTGTCCGTGCCGCAAACCCTTTGTTTTTGAATTTTTTCAAAACGGCCTCAGGTGTTACATCTGCTATTTTCTTGTTCGGCAAAATGAGCGTTGTTGCGGTGATAAGTCCCGTCAAACTGTCGCACGAACTTAAGGACCAGTCCATATTAGTTACTGGTTCTTTTTGTTTGTTGTAATCAAAGTTGTGAGCAAGAATTGCACTTAACAATTCTTCATTCGTTTCTCCTTCTTTTTTCAACATTTCAACCGTTTTTATCGCGTGTTGTTCCGGAGTCAATTTTGTCTCTTCCCAGTCTGCATCATGTAGTAACCCGGTGAGCCCCCAGAGATTTTCATCTCCCTTAAAATGTCGGGCGAGTGCTTTCATAACCGCTTCTACCGCAAGGGAATGTTTGAATACGTTAGGAGCAAGTTTCGGTTGAATAAAAGACAAAGCTTTCTCACGGGTGAAAAAAAGAGGTGCTGAGTTTTTCACTACTTGTTTTTCATTTGAAGTGACGCGAGGCGTCATTCCGCTTTTTTTAAGGGTAGGGAAGAGCATTGTTTCTCGAATTGCCCATGTATTGGTAAAGAACATAACAAGGCGCTCTATTCCAATCCCTATTCCTCCAGTTGGGGGCATGCCAAATTCCATTGCAGTCAGAAAGTCTTCATCGATTTGCTGAGCCTCTTCTTTGTCTTTGCGTACTGCTTTTTGATCATTGGTAAAACGAGCTCTTTGAATCACAGGGTCAGTAAGTTCGCTCCATCCGTCACAGATTTCTTTTCCTGCGATGTATCCTTCAAACCGTTCTACCCATCCTTTTTTTGTGGGATGTCCCTTTGAAAGAGGCGATACATCTTCCGGATAATCAATTATCCATGTGGGTTCGATAAGAAGTTTGGGGATGGAATGCTCAAAGATGACATAAATAAGTTGTCCTTTTGTTTCTCCTCCTATTAATTCTATTGCGTGGGTTTTGCAATATGCCACAAGTTCTTCTTCAGAAGACGCATCAACGTCAAGTGAAAGTTTTTCTTTCATTATTTCAGACATCGGAATTCGCGGCCATTTACCGGACAGGTCAATTTCCTTTTCTTCAATTTTCATTTTCAAAGAACCATTCAATTTTTCTGCAAGGAATTTGAAAAGTCCCTCCGTTACGTCCATGACGCGGTGATAATTTGCGTATGCTTCGTACCATTCAACCATAGTAAATTCAGGACTGTGTGACCTGTCAAACCCTTCGTTACGGAAGTCATGTCCTATTTCATACACTCGTTCATATCCGCCTGCAATGAGACGTTTTAAGTAAAGTTCAAATGCGATTCTTAAATACATATCCTGGTCGAGCGCGTTGTAGTGTGTGACAAACGGTTTTGCGTTTGCTCCTCCATATAACGGATGGAAAACGGGAGTCTCAACTTCCCAAAACCCTAAGTTGTCCAAATACTCTCGAAGGAAGCGGAGTAGTTTTGTACGGACATTAAATCGTTCTCTCACTTCCGGATTGAGAAGTAGATCAAGGTAGCGTTGTCTAAATCTCTGTTCGGTATCTTTGAGTCCATACCATTCATGAGGAAGGGGTTGAAGTGATTTGGAAAGAAGTGTGAAGCTTGAGGGGATGATAGATAATTCTCCCGCAGTCGTTTTTGTGACTGTTCCTTCAACGCCGAGATAATCACCAATATCAAGAAGAGATAATTGTTTATATGTTTCATCTCCCAGTACGTCTTTTTTAAAGAAGAGTTGAATTTTTCCTGACTCGTCTTTGAGATCTGCAAAGGCAATATTTCCGTGTGTTCTAAATGAAAACAATTTTCCCGCAGTTTTTACCTGTTTTCCTTCCATGTCTCTCGTTTCGTTTATCATCTGTTTTTTCTCATATGAAGAAGGGTAGGGGTTCCATCCGAGCTCACGTATTTTTTCCAGTTTTTTCAGTCGGTCTTCTTTCAGATTTTGTGCAGTAGACATATTTCTCAATTATAACAATAAATGAGTTTTATGGAGCCAAATCGACAAGGCGAATATACGTTGTCAGTATTTCGCTTACTTTTGAAATGGACTGTAGGGATACCCATTCATTGCATGAGTGTGCGTTTCCTCCCACTGGGCCAATGCCAAGCGTCGATATTTTGCGGGACCCGAATATATTCTCATCCGCAACGGAAGATCTAAAATAGGAAACCGCTCTTTTTCCTGTTGTCTCGTATATGCTTTTCTTCATCAAAGAAAAATACTTGTCGTAGGGAGAAACGACATAAGGCTCGAGAAACGGACTCTCCCTTTGTTTCAGATTAACATCAATTGAAATAGTTTTATTGTATTTTTTTTTCATTTTTTTTGCGACCCCCTTGAGCTTTGCCAATAATTTTGCATGAGTAAGAGGAGGAAGGATGGCAGAGTCCAGCTCACACATAATTTGCTCGGGAAGGGACATACCAGTTGTCGTTGACTCTATTTTTCGAGCAAATACAAATTGTTTTTTATCTCCATTTTTTTTATACACTTTTTTTAAGGATTGTATAAATTCGCTTAGGACATAGTTAATGTCACATGAGGGCTCGTAAAAAGCATAGTGTTTTGACTGTCCTTTTATCGAAACGGTGTATACCGCGCGCCCTATTCTTCCTGCAACAACTCCCTGATTGCCATGTGCAAAAGCAGGCTCGGTAGAAACAACATTCACGACATCTTTCATAAAGGGGGAGTTGATAAGTTTAAATCCTCCTTTTGAAATATTTTCTTCATCAATGCAAAACGCCATCTTAACTTTTATATTCTTTGGAGATGAACTAAGAAACGAGACAATATTTGAAATCACTCCCGCTTTCATGTCCCACGCCCCCAGCCCATATGCACGGTCTCCCTTAACAGTCAGAATGTGGGGATTTGTCGTCCACCCATTTGCAACTCCCACTGTGTCCAAATGTGCATACAATAGAATGCTTTTTTTACCCGAACCCTTTTCTACCAATATGTTATATCTGTTTTTTTCGACGAGTTGTTTTGTAACACGATAATTCTTTGTTAAAAAATAGTTATAAACAAATTCAGAAATTTTTTCCTCATGTGGATATGCCGAGGAGAGAGAAACGAGCTTTGTAAGCAACTGACGAATATTAATGTCCATGGGCATATTGTAGCAACTTATCACGCGTCATATAGGTGGGAAGTAGGTCATTTTTTTCATTCAGCGGACGGGTATCATTGACTCCTCCTGAAATGCGTACGTGTTGTTCAAGAAAACGGGGAGGGAATCCGAACTGTGCCAAAGTTTCTATGCTAGTTGTGCGCCCTAGGGTATGGGCTGCCCGCAGTACGCCGGGCGCCTGCGCATTTGATTCTCCATAGAGAAGGTCAATGTCGGTCTTAGCAAGGACCTTCATCAGTTCGGATGCAATTTTCGTATACAGTCCTTTGCCGCGATACTCCTCGCGTGTTGCTGCTTCAGTTATTTCATACATGACAAAGGGGTGTGGAGTTCCTCCTCTTTCAATTGCAAACTCGGCGCGTTCCGCCATGCCTGCGCTCACCAATTGATCGCCGACAAACGTCCCCAGGAGGATATTGGTGGGGTTTTGAAGAATATTTATCACCTCGTCTCTTGACCAGCCAAAGGCCTTATACAACTCTGCATATTGGTTAATTATGCCTTCGTTGACTCGATCTTCCTCAGTTATTTCCCTGAAAGAGTATTGGGAATAGTCGTGTTCCTTAGTCGACGGAGGAGCGCTCATTATCTCTCGAACCGCCTGTAACTCCTTTTCAAATAGTTCCATGGGTGTATGTCGGTCGTTGGCGTTTTTTCCTAAATAGAGAATAGAGCAATCATTAAACATTTTTCCGTCTCCCGAAAGTCTGATGATTCCTTCAACGAAAGGAGTCATCCGTTCACGCTCCTCAGGCGTCAACTGTGAGAGCACTGCGTTTTCGACAAAATAACGGGCACTGATACGCGTAGTGTCAGCACTAAGTGGCATCTGACCAAACTCACCTGATAACTGGAGTAGATCCCCAGGAAGCGTAATTACAGCAGGATAGATGCCCTTTTTGCGCTTCTCAGAAGCAGCAACAGGAGGGTAGGTTACTTCTCCAACACTACTTGTTTGTATTGCGGGAATGTCATATCCGTTTCCCTGCAGTTCTCTACTTGCCATAGAAAATCTATTATAGAGGTGATCGTTAAAAACACAAATATTTCACATTATTTGACAAAATATATACAAAATGTTAAAATTACAACATATGCAAACAGTCACCGACCTCACCCGTACCTACATAAAGTCACACTCATTTCTTGAGGAGATGCTTGTCCAAGGGATTGCGAATCACAGTGCCCTTGCCCGAATAATGAAACCAGAGTTTGAAGAAGCTCTACTTAAAAGCGTTCAGATAGGATCGATTGTCATGGCTCTCAAGCGTATGGAAATGTCACTTCAAAAAAAGAGTGTGCAAAGAGAATTGAAGGCGGAGGAGATTATCGTTCGGTCCGATCTTGTGGAGTACACATTCAGTCATACCGAACAAACCGTTGCTAAGTTAAGACAACTTCTGAATTCTTTTGAAAAAAATTCGAATGCTTTTTTTACCATCACAGAAGGAGTGTTTGAACTGGCAATTATCGTCAGTAAGAAATATGCAACAATGGTGGAGAAAGTGTATTCCGATACGAAACAAATTGCAAAACGCACCAATCTGTCCGCGCTTATTCTGAGACTTCCGAAAGAAAACGTTACGACTCCCGGCGTTTACTACTCCATTTTGAAACGGCTCAATTGGGAAGGGATAAATGTCATTGATGTTGTTTCTACTAACACGGAGTTTACCCTTATCTTAAATGATGATGAGGTAAGTCGTGCGTTTGCCATTCTGAAATAATTATTTTACGGATAGTATTTTATACGTTACTTTCCCTCCGGGAAGAATGATTTCTATCATTTCCCCCGTCTTTTTCCCGATAAGCGTTTTGCCAATGGGGGACGTGTGCGAAACTTTTCCATTCATCGGGTCCGCTTCAAATTCTCCCACGACCTGAAATGTTCTTGTTGTCCCGCCCGCATCTACAACAATCGTTTTCCCAAGCGAAATGAGGTTGTCCCCGCCATTTGTCTCCACTATCTCTGCGTGCTTTATAACATGTTTTATTTCCAATATCCGTCCGTCCAATTCTCCTAGTTCTTCCCGTGCCGCATGGTATGCGTTGTTTTCCTTAAGATCTCCCATTGAACGGGCCTTCTGCAGTTTGTCGATTGTGAAGGGGCGTTTTACTTCCTGGAGATTCTTCAACTCTTCCTGAAGATTGTTAAAGCCCTCTTTGGTTATCTGTATTTTTTTCATATGACGATTATAGTATATGTAATGTAGTAAGTTCCCCTTCCAACTGTTTTGCGTCCTTAAACTGAATACTTTTTATCCCGAGGGATGAAGCCGCATCGCAATTCTGTTTCATATCATCAATAAAAATACATTCATCAGGCTCCGCTCCCAGTATCTTAAGTGTTTTTTTGAAAAAACTTGGGTGAGGTTTTATCTCTCTTAACAAATAAGAGGGAATAACCTTGTACAGATATTGTATGAGGCCTGACCCTTCCACTTTATATTTAGTCAACATTTTCCCTTCGTTTGTAGCAAGTACTATTTTGTATTTTTTTTCCAGAGTTTGGAAAAGTGTCTCCATGCCGCCAGTTGGGATTACGTCCTTTTTAAACAGTTCATCAAATTCGGCAACACTCAAGTCGAGCTTATGTTGTTTTAGATATTTCCCGATAAACTGTTCATGAGAAATATATCCAAGCATGTAATTTGTATATTCTTTTGCAGCGTAAATTCCCTCGAGTTGTTCCTGACTAAAATAGCGTGTTTCAACGGTGTAACCACTTGGGTTTTTCAGCGTGGGAGCAATTAGTACTCCACTGACATCAAATAAAATCCATTTTATAGTTTCCATATTAATTTTCTCCTTTTAATATGACAAGGGTAGAAGATATTAAAATCAATATTCCCCCGATAAAAGTTGCTAAAGTTGGGATCTCTCTAAAGAAAAGAAAGGCAAAAAATATTCCGAATACCAATTCCGACAAGAGGATAATACTTCCTGCGGTTGCCTTAAAATACTCAAATCCTTTCGTCATCGCAAACCACGCCAGAAAATTGTCGACTCCAAAAAGGATGGTCGTCAGCCAGACACTTCCTGTCACGTGAGTGATTCCTCCACCGAAATAAAATGAATGCTCAAGGGTCATACTAAGTGCCCCAAGGACTACAACTCCCACAAGCGTGTTGGCAAGCATCATAAAACTTGCAGGATATTTACTTAGTTTTTTTCGCAAGATAAGATAGGAGGATTGTCCAAGCGCCGACAGTATCGCAAAAAAACCACCGACCTTCCAAGTGGGGAGGGAGTTTGGAGAGAAAAGGAGGGCTAAAGCAACGAGACTAATAATCAACGAAGCGATATTTACCACATTAATTTTATCTTTAAGAAAAAAATAACCGAGGATGGGTGCGATTATGGCATACGTGTAAAAAAGGAAGAGTGCATTGCTGACTTTTGTATAGAGAATGCCATACGTAAAGAACAGATTTGTAAGTGCGTAGCCGAATATGGTGGTGATTGCCAGAAGGAAGAGGTCTTTCTTATCCACTTTTATTTTTGATTTTGAGATAAGAAAAAAATAAATCGCAGCTGCAAGAAAAGCACATATGTACCGCAAAAAGACCTGGGACATAGGAAGCAAACCGCCCCCTCCCAAGGTTCTGATAAGAACCGGCATGATACTATATAAAAACGCAGACGTTAAAAGGAGCAAAATTCCTTTAACTGAGTTATTTTTTTGGTTATTTTTCATATTCTTTGTCCATTGTATCAAATCCAAGACAAAGAAAGAACGCTTCTTAACAATTTAATCAAGTAGAAGTTCCGCAACAGAGTGGTTTAAAATCCCAAATCTTTTTCGACAAGAATTATGTTTATTTTTCTCTGCATCATTGGATTTTCGTTTTTAAAAATCACCACCTTGTTCAGGCTGGTGCCGACTCCGTATTTTGACATCATGTGTTTATCTTCAAGAGGAACGACATGTTCTTCAAGCCGTTTCATTGCATCCGCAAGCGTCGCAACTATTTTTTTGGTACTGACGACGAATACAAGGTTTTGCGAGGTGAAAACAATATGGGGAAGCTGGCTTCCTGTATTTGATGCAATAACAAACTCACCGTTTTCAATTAAGGCGTGGACGCTTCCGAGATAATAATCGGAAAGTACCGACTTTTTACGAAGTTCCGCTTGTTTGGCTGGGTCTTTTTCCGCAAGGATCATTTCATGGAAATTAACCCACCCGTGCTTTCCGCTTTTCAGATAGTCAACGAATCCGATCTGTTCAAGCGTTACGGATGCACCGTTCATGACGGATTCACCACTTGGAATAATTTTTTTAATTGTGGCAAGTGCTTCTTTCTCGTCTTTTACGACAAACACGTTGTACTGTTTTGCCTTAAGAGCCATCGCTGTTTTATTAACGGTCTGTTCATTTGGTAAGGAATTAAAGTTCATAATGGATTAATAGGTAATTCTAATACTTTGATTGTAATAGTTTAATAGAGAATGTCAAGGCCTTTATTTTATTCCTTCTTAATTCCAAGACTCTGAGAGAAGCGAAGGAGGTAGCCGCTAGGATCCATTACGAGGATTTCCCGACAGCCATGTAAGGTATTTTTTACTTTATACCAACTGTCCTTTATTCCTCTCTTTAATGGATAGTTATTTCTTTCAAGTGAATCCACTATTTTTTGTATATTATCTGTTTCAATCTGAAAATTAATTCCTCTTCCAAAAGGATATTCCGGTTTTCCATTGTGCCACACTTCGTCTTCATCCTCTTGTTGAATCATAAGTTGACTTCCCTGATAGGAGAGAAATGCAAATAGTGGGTTTTGTCTCTCATATTCAAGTTTAAAACCCAATATATCTGTATAGAAATTGAGACTTTTTTTGAAGTCAATAACATAAAGTTCGGGAAGGATATTGTTGAATCTCATAGCTTTGATTGTATCAAAGTTTGG
>CAZUEQ010000022.1:0-10769 GCA_964619475.1 uncultured Gammaproteobacteria bacterium
ACAGTGCAGAAGTGTTTGTTGTGGTAGATGATGTTGTGTCTGCTGTAGTCGAAATCAATTTTCCATCTTGATATAAGCCAAGCGTAGAGCCATTTTTAATAAAAGTTAGGTAATGATATTTTCCATCATTAATCGGATTAGAAGATATTCCTGGAGCATTTGTTCCGTCCCAACGTGCAAATGTCACTTGTCCATTACGAGAGCTCGTTTGATTTACATACGTTATTCTAAATGGGTAGCGTCCAACGGCTCCATCATATTTAAACAAGATGTCGTTTTCTGTATTGGTTGTGGTACTTTGATTTCCTGTCTTGAGCCACATCTCAATTGAAAAGTTGTTATTATAGTCAAAATTAAATAATGAGTTGTTTGGTACGCTCACATAATCATCAATTCCATCAAACATGAGCGCTCCGGTGCCCCAACGTCTGTTTGCAGAAGTCCAACCGGAAAGCGGGATGGCATCTTGAGCGGTCGTATTTGTAAAACCATTAAGTGCACCATTGCATGAAGTTCCACAAGTACCCCCGGATACGGCCGTTGTCCCGGACGTTTCATTGAAATTCCACTGGGCTACCAAATTGGTAGTTGCAGAAGAGGTTGCGGTTTCGCCGTCTCCAGTTGCCTGTCCAAGACTTGTCCAGGAAAAATTGTTCCATGTAACCACTGGTTTTGCAAGATCGATGACGGGGGAAGTATAGGTAGAGGAGGGGCGTCTGGAGGCATACATTTGAATTTCTTCTGCGGAACGGGCAACGTTACTGATGCTCACTTCATCGATTTCTCCTACGGTAAATTCTGCGCTGAGATCTGTTCTTGCACCGATGACTAAGGGAAGGGTGTTGGCAATCTGATCTGGATGGGAATTGTCGGTTGATGTTCTATCAATGCCATTAATATAAATATGACATTTCGTTCCGCTTTTGACGGCAGCGACATGTGTCCACCCAGCACCTGAAGCAAGAACCCCCGTGGGGGTATAGGAATCGACATAGGTAACGCCATTATTGGTTCTACAATACACTTCCCCGGCAGTACCCCAAAGAACCGCGTATCCACCAGTGGTAGTCCCAACAGTTTTAGAAACGAGCGTTCCGTTGGCGCCCGAAGTTCTCATAACCCATCCGGAAATAGTAAAGTCACCTGTGAGGTCGAGGGAACCATTATCTGCGACGGAAAGATAAGAACTCCCGTCAAAGGTTCTCGCATTTCCCAGTAATCCACCAACAACAGTAGTTCCTGTCGGCACGCCTATGTTGCCATTGCCGGAAGAATCAAGAGCGTTGCCGCCGTTGGCTTCGTTAAGATGCCAAAGAGCGACTGTGTTTACATCTGAAGAAAGTTCCTGATAGTCACTTTCAAGCTGTGGGGACGATTCGGTACCGTTATCGGAAACTCTGTTCATGCTTCCGCTTGCGAATTCGCTTCCGCTGTCGTGTACTACCGTCGGGTCTATCACAATGGGAAGCTTACGTTTTGGATCATGAAGCCAGGCGGAATCTACTGTGACGGAAATCACATAATTCTGACCTGCCGAAACCTCTTGAGCTGCCGAAAGAAGCTGTTTGGTTGTATTTTTCCCAGTTGAATTTTGAAATGGATCAGGGATTTGCCCGATGGTATAGGAAACGGCATAACTAATATTTCCTGCTGCATCTCTTACAAACGGACGTGAAAAATGGAATTGATATACCCCTTTTGTATCGAAAAAAACAGGAACACCTTCTGAACTAATTTTTGCAACGAGGTTATTGGTGGTAATGGTGTTTTTAAAGACATTTTCCTGGGGAATTTTATAGAGTGTAATCTCTTCTTTAATTCCTTCACTTGTCAGCTTATAGGAAGTGTCAATTGTTTTTGTCTTTTCCGAAAATATAATGGTTTGGTTTTTGTTCGTTTCACTAGTATTTGAGAGAGGGACGTTAAACTGTAATGAAGAATCGCCCCGCTGCACTTTCACCATTACTTGATTTTTGTCATTACCCAGTGAGGTTTTCATAACTCCCGGGACCTCTCCCGTATATTGCCATGGACCGAAGAGTTGTCGGTGGAAGGCAAGTTCGTTTTTTTGAGGACGTATAAAAATAAAACCAAGAATAGCGACAATCCCGACTGCAAGAAACACAAAAAAAGGAGTAGTGAAAAAGGAGTAATTTTTTCGTGTTATTCGCCTTTTTTTATAATGCAATGCAGTTCTCATTTAGCTCAAAAATAGTGAAATAAACAAACCTATTTTAAGTGTAACAAATACTGAAGGGGTTTGGGGCAGGGAATAGGCAGTTTTAGAAGCATCCTTTTGGCTTAGGACTGATTTTACAGCAAAGATCTTGCGTTGCATAAATTGTCGTGCAGGAAGGCTCTGTTCTGCATTCTGCAAATGTGTTGCAGTTGTCGCACGTATCCGATCGGGTAAGACAGAAAAAAAACGGAGTGGCTTTCAGGTCGGTATCGGGGCTTGATACGCCATAATCGTATCCATAATTGGGAGCAAATCCGCATCCTCCGTCTCCGCATCCAAGTGTAACACTGTCGGGATCACCGGACTGGTCAAGATCGGAATACAATTTATATGTTTTTGGACAAGAAGGATTGATAGTATTGGTGGGATTGTCAAGAGCGTACATGTAGTGTTTGTGAGGATGATCTGGATCGCAAATGAGTTTCTGCATATAAGGTGAAAGACTGGGGGAGGTAGAAACGTCTCCACAGATATAGCACTTGACGCCGCTGGTAAAATTGGCAACCTGATCTTCTCCTGTGTAGCATACCTGTGAAAGGGTAGGATAGCACCCTTTATCATTATAAAAATCCTCCAGTGCTTTTTTAAATACTTCCAAATCGGTTTTTTTCCGTATATCGGTCGCTTTTGCTATCTGTTTTCCCGGATTAAGAAGAATGAGTGCTCCGATTGCTAGAATAACCAGAAGAATAACGACGATAAGTATCTCAACAAGCGTCACTCCTCTTCGTTTCTTTCCTCTCATGTAAATATGATACCATAAAATATGTGCTCAAAATTTTTGTTCCTATGAAGAAAATACACCTCGTTATCTTTTTTCTCTTCTTTCTTTTTGTTTCAATAATGGAGGGAGTTCATTTTGTTCTTGATCTGCGATTTCTCACTTTTATTCTTTATTGTGTTCCATTTCTTCTCTTTTTTTTAGATAAAAAACAGGAATACAAAATTCCAAAAATAGGTGCGGTTTTATCGGGAATATATCTGATTTCGATGCTCGTTTCAGTTTTTTATTCACGGGATAGAGGGGTATCACTCGAACTGTTTTTCCGAGATGCGAGCTTATTTCTCCTTGCAGTATATGTACACGCTCATTCGGAGGAAATAAAAAAATATCTCCCCTCAATAATGATATTCACCTCATTTATTTTTATCATTGTTTCTCTTTGTTTGCTTCTTATTCCCGCAGGACAACATTTTGTTAGCGAATATCGACTTAATTTGCTTTTCAATCCGTACTATCCCCACAAGACAATTGGTGATTATCTCACGTTCGGAATTATTATTTGTTCCTATTTTTTCTTGATAGAAAAAAGGGAGTGGGCAAAATACGTATTGTGCGTTTTTGTTCCCTTTTTTTTACTTTCATTTTCCCGTACTGCGTATATTACTCTTATCGTTTCTCTTTTTATCTTCTTGTTGTCGAACAGAAAATTTCTTAAGAAAATCCCGTTGGGATTGTCTGTTTCACTTGTGTTTAACGTGCTCCTAACAGTTGTATTATTCTTCACGTTTGTGACAAAAAACGATGGGGTTTATTTAACGTACGTACAAAATATATTTCAAAAAACCATATCTCCGCGCCCCTTTATGCTCTCCCGCATTCCCTTTTGGACAGAGGGAATGAGAGGATTTTTATTGTCACCCTTTACCGGAATTGGACCTGGAACGTTTGAGTATATTTCCTTTCGGTTTACCAATCATATTTTTTTGTGGGCGAATACGAGCTTTAACCTCATTATTGACCTTATGGCAGAACAGGGAATTGTGTCGGCGCTTGCGCTGCTCGGTCTTTTTACATACGTACTGATTACGGCAAAAAAAAGAAACGTCTTTTATCTTCTTTTTGTAGTACTTTTCATCAGCTTTATGGGATTTTCTACCTATGCATATCTGCAAATTCGACTATTGTTCTTTGTAGTCCTTGGATTGTTGTTGCAGTCTGAAAGGGACAGTTTTGTAATTAAAAAGAACATACTTTTTGTTTCCTCAGCGAGCGCAATTGTATTCATTCAAATTTTGTTTCTTCACACTCTATTTATCAAGCTTGACATGCGGAAGATGGCGCATGCACTATATCCATATGACAACGGTAACATGCAGATTTTAATAGGGAAAGAACGTTTCTATATACATAATGAAAAAAATGTTGAACACTACCTTAATCAATACGAGGCTTTCTTTGGTGTAGATCCGACAAGTTTGGAATATTTGGGAGATGTGTATGCGAGTATGGGAGGGAAAAATAATGAAAAAAAGGCCATCCATTATTATGAAGAAAGCTTTGTATGGGGAAAGTATAGCGGAGGGAATGTATTAACAAGAATGACAAAACTATACGAACTAAAAAAAAGAGTGGAAGGCAAAAAGAAAGCTCAATCTTACGTAAAAAAGATAATAGGAGAGTATGCGGGGATGATAAAAGAAAATGAGAAATACGGTTTCTATAATGAAAATCAAACGAAGGTATATAAAGAACTAAGAGACACCTACAATCAGTAGCATCCTTGAATAAGTGAGCCGCTTGTCACCGTATTTGCACACGTTGCAGTGGAGTCCAGAACCGCACATGTTGTTGCACTTTGCCCTGGCGTTGTCTTGTACGTGTCGGTCACTCCGCAGGCGGGAATTGCCGTTGAAGTGGTCCACCCGTTCTTTATTGTGTAATAATGTGCCGCACATCCCGTCGTCTCACAAACATATTTTTGCGAGAGATAGAGAGCGGTGGTGTATCGCCGGGTTACGGTGCCATCACAATCAAAGTCCCAGCTTCCGTCAGCAGCAGCTGCCGTATGAAAGACTCCTGTTTGTCCTGGGTTTCGAGTTGCTATGCTATCACATGTTTCGGTGGTTGTGGGATAGGTTACCACGTTCAATCTTCTCCATCCTGCGCCGGGAGAGGCGGTTTGAAATCTTTTTTCAGTTGTTGCCGGATAGCCATCGCTGTCGGCATCAAGCATCCATCCCACATAGTTTGCCATAAACTTCATACTTCCTCCTGTTCCAATAATGATTGTTCCTGCTGGTTTAAGTGATGAAAAATAAAGCACTTGATTGGGAACGCTATATGCAATGCGCAAAATCCCGCCTGCATTCACAATTACCGATCCGTCTATCCCATCTATTGTCATTGCAAACTGACAGTCGGTCCCGCTCGCTATAGTTAAACTGGAACCAGTAACAGCACAGTTGGTAATGGTAGCGGCATGTGCTGTCTTTATGAAAAAAGGAGAAGAGAGAAGGAGAAAAAAGAACAATACTGTAATCAAGTACTGTTTAAGAACCAAAAAGGTGCGCATAATTATCTGGTAACAAGGTCTAGGCTATTAACACCACTTGCACTTGTTGCTTTTACATTAACAACGTAAGTGTGTAATATAGTGTCGTCGATTGTCCATGTTCCTTGCCATACATCATTTGCACCGTTGGTCCCTACTTTTTTCAGTTCGACATCGGGATATGTTTTATTATCAGTTTTTACTGATGCAACTACTTTCTGAACAGGAGCCGTATCTTTTGTCTCAACCTCGAGCATTTGTTTAGCTCCAACGCTCGGATCCATTGGATCGATGATAAATCTGACAAATTTTGGTCCAGTTATTGCACTCCCTTGAGAAATGCTAAATGATTGTTTGCCGTGGGGAAGAGGCAGTGCAGTAGGAGTGGGAGTTGGTGGAATTGGTGTTTCTGACGGCGCAGGCATTTCCGATATCTGAGTTGTAGGACTTTGTGTTGGAGTAATTTTTGTTGTTGTTTTTCTTGAAGAATAAATATAATAGAGTGCTGCAGCAAGCAAAACCAAACAAATAAGTATAAGAATCTCAACTAGTAGATTATTACCTTTTTTTGTCTTAGTTTGCATATATACTTCTCAGATTAATGCATTGTGAATATGATGTCAAGGTGTCAATTAATGATGAGCCAGTTAAAGGGAGCTTCAGGGTGAATAGCGCTATTTGACGATATAACAAAGTAAGGGGTGCAGGCAGTTTGTGTCGTATTTGCGCTACAGGTTGTCTTTTTTGTCACAGAAAGTTGATTTTGGACAGTGTCTGAGGTAGGTGTGAGATAAATAAGCGAATTTTCCGTCACATTATCGTTATAAATAACAACTTCTTTTGCATCTTGAGGAATCGAGCCTGTTCCGGCAACCTCTGCATCTGTCTTTATAGCGGGAATGGGTTCGTTTTGCGCGTTTCTCATTCCAGAATCAGCAATAACCGCTCCATTTGTCGCTATTTTATCGAGCGTGAATTTTTTTGCAATTACTTCATTGAAATGCGCTGAGCCGGACGCATCAACTGATGCAACTGTTGTCCCCTCGACATTCTTGATAGCAAGAGAGGAGGCAGATACTTCTCCTTTTATTGCCACGTTTCCGTTTTTGGCAATGACTACTACGTCATCAAACAAGTGGATTGTGGAGAGGGACGATATTTTCAAGTCGGAAGAGAGTGCAAGAAGAGAATTCTGTTCAACAAGAACAGACCCCACCATAAGTGAATCAGAAATCGTCGCTTTATATATGTTCGCCGTATCCGTAATGGTTATGTTTCCGATGATTGAGTCATCTAGCTTTTGGTAGTACTGAGCATTGGGAAGGGGCGCATTTTGTAATGCAGCGAGCTGTTGTTGGACACCATTTATCGAAGAACTGAATTGCTGCAGTGAATTATTAATATTGTCTGCCTGTACTTCTTTTGCAATGAGGGTTCCTGAAACGGACGCATTGTCTGTTTTCAACTGTGCAATTGATGAGGAGCCGAAAGCGGAAGAGGAAGCAACGACCTGGTCTGCAACAAGAGTGCCCGCAAGAGTCGCATTGCCGGCGGCATCAATCTGGGCAACTGGCGCATTGTTGAGTCCGTTGATGACAAGACGGGCAAGTGATCCGGAAGGAGAAGAATTTTTTGAGAGATCAACAGTCACATCTTTCTCGATTGGTTTCACCGTATTTGTCGAAATAGAGGGAAGCTCAGAGCTCCCGGAAGCCTTAAGGTCTACAGTTTCAACGGACGGAGTATTTATTTTCTTTGAAACAACAAGCGTTTCAATGCGTGCAACCGATGCAGTGAGGGAGGAAGTGAGTGTTTCGCGCGCAGTGAGCGTATTGTTGATAACAATATCTTCTGCTTCAATAAATCCCGATTTAATATTTGCGATGAGTGCCTTATTTACATTGATAAACTCATCGATGAAGTCGCCAACGAGTGCAAAGGTATTGTTTGCGTACTGAGTAAGTTGTGGAGCGGTATAGGCAACCTGAGTTGTATTTGGAGAACTAAGGGTTCCGTCGCTATTGATAACAAATCCGACACTGGGGTCGTTTGCATCTCTTTCATTTTTCCATGTAGAAGAGTCAAATCGTGGAGCAGTAAGACGGTAAGAAATGTCCGTGGGGGAAGAAGAGAAGAAGGTCAATTGTTGACTGTCTTTATCAACGTTGTACCATGTTTTTCCGTTTGATGCGGAAGAAAGGAGAACGGTCATATCTTTTATGTTTTGTTTCAGATTAGAGGTTTTATTAAAGAGCCAAAGATCGGATCCCTCCGTTTGATTATTGAAATCAATAGTATAGGTGTATGCCTGTAATTGACTATTTTTCTGGGTGAGATGGGCCACTCCAGTTGTCTCTTCCTTTACTCCTGTCATAGAGGGCTGATACGTTGCATATTTTTTTCCATCAATGGTATAAGGAGGGTCCACCGTACCTACATCTATTTTTCCGCTTCCAGAGGTTGCCCCATCTACTGAAATAGATGCGACCGCATCACCACTGTTTCCCTTGAAATGAAGCGTATAGTATGTTGTAGTTGAACTATCATATCCAAGTATCGATGGAGTTGCAGAGCGCATTTCGATATTTCCTCCAAGGACTGAGGTTCCTGCCGGGTTCATGTAATAGGTGCCTGAACCGGTTGTGTCTGTAAATTGGTCAGCCATAACGGCTCCGACCACCTGCAGTTTTGCACCTGTGGGAGTAGTTGTTCCGATGCCGACGTTGCCTCCTGTGTCTTGAAGGGCAAGATTTATTCCTGTTGAGGCTCCATAGTCATGAGCAGTTAGACGCGCATAATTATATGTTCCGCCTGGAGCCTGGAAAAGAAGAGTCTTTCGTGTTGCTCCTGCACCATTGCTTATTATCATCCTTCCTCCTACAACTGTGTTCGCGATTTCTACCTGATCAAGAGGGTTTACCGTTCCGATTCCGATATTACCTGAAGAGTTAATGACGAGTCCGTTGGTTGAGGAAGCAAATGGACTTCCGTATACCATTTTAAGAACTCCGTTTGCGGAATCCAGTCCAATACGCGCATCTTTTGGCGTGCCATTTGCATCTGTTGTGAAGGCAAGAATGGAATTGTTGGTATCAGAATCGGTTGAAACAGTGAGTTGGCTGTTGCCGGTTCCGGGCTCATGTACTTGTAACTGTGTGCCTGGAGTGCTTGTTCCAATGCCCACATATCCATTTCCCAAAACCGTAATCATATCGGCGAGCGAGTCACCGAGTTGGAAAAGTTCATCTGTCGCACCAAGATCTGTAGAGGTTTTAAGGGAAAATGCCTCAGTCGCTCCTCCTCCCGCTGCTTTTGATGAATTGAGGTCTATCACATCAGTTGAGTTAAGGGTAATGCCTCCCGTTCCGGAATTGAGTGCAAGTGCTGTCGCCCCTGTTGTGTTTCCGAGTGTAAGAGTGCGGGCGGTAGCACTCGTACCGATTGCAATTACCGATGAGTTGGTGTTTCCGAGGTATAGCGTTCCGGCAGCGGTTGTGTCTACTCCGTAAGTGCTTGCAATATACACATTGCCCCCCAGGACGGAAGTTCCTGCCGGGTCGACATAATAGGCTCCTCCGCCGGCAGTATCAATCAATTCATCACCCATAATGGTTCCATTTACCTGCAATTTTGCGCTTGTGGGAGTAGTGGTGCCAATTCCCACATTTCCCGTTCCTAAGTTCAGCCATGCATTGTGATTGGTTGTTCCTGGAAGATGGACAAGAGCGCTTGCTGTTGCAGTGCTTCCTGTATTTATGTCGTTCGTGATGTTTGTTGGTGCAAGGCTGCCTAAGGTTTGCTGCCAGAATGAAGCTCCCACTTCTACCCACGCTGCCCCATTGTTATAATATATTTTTCCTCCCGTTGAATTATAGTAGAGAGATCCGGCGCCAATACTAACTGGAGGGGTGGAAAACTGACCGATTCTTACCTGTCCAAGTGTTGTGAGGTTTGTGATATTTGTCAGATTGTTCGTTGAGAACGAAACGTTTCCAGAGGCAGCATTAATAGCAATATCTCCGCTTGCGTTGCTGATGGTGGAGGATGCTCCCGCAATTTCAAGCTTGCTCGTGGGATTGCTGACGCCTATTCCTACGTTACCATCGCTGGCAACAGTGAATGCCTGCGTTCCTGAAAGCCACGAATTATTTGTTCCATTTACCATAACTTTAAATCCTTTTGAACCTCCGCTGTTTATTACGGAAGAGCCATCGATTTGGTCGTATCCGAACATGGTTCTTCCTCCTGAAACAGAGATTGCGTAATTGCTCTCAGCCAAATCAGTGCCTATCGCGATTTGTGGATTTGCAGTTATATTTGTCGATCCGATACTAAGAAGCGATGTGAGATTTGTTGTTCCTATGCCGACATTGCCTGTAGAAACGTCAACATTGAATTTTTTACCAAACGAATCATCAGTTATAGAGAAAACACTGCCTTCGCCGAGCAAACTAATTCCTCCAGTTGTGTTTTGAAGCCAAATTGCTGCCTGGTTGGATGCTGAGGTGGACTTAAAGTTTGCAACACTCACATCGGAGCCAGAATTGACTTCAAATTTAAATGAAGGACTGGCAGTTCCAACTCCCAAATTACCTGTTCCCAAATTAAACCATGCATTTTGATTGTTGGTACCAGGGAGATGGACAAGAGCGCTCCCTGTTGCTGTATTTCCAATATTTACATCGTCCGTAATATTTAATGGTGCAAGACTGCCGAGAACTCTTTGCCACACATTGGCTCCTCCCGTGAGCGTTAGTGGGTCGGTCCATGTATTTACTCCTCCTCCACTTGAAGTGAGAATATATCCACTTGCTCCTGCATTTCCTCCCGGTTTTATTGCTCCGGCAATAGTCAAGTTTCCTGACATATCAAGATTTCCTGCTCCTGCTGCAGCATTTGATGTACCAAGAGCAAGGGAAGCCCCGACTGTTGCATATGTACTGACATTGAGGTTCCCGAGAATATCAAGTTTTGCTGTTGGAGAAGTTGCTCCAATGCCGACATTTCCAGTATTGAGAACGGTAAGTCGATCGTATGGGCCGCCCGTTTGTTGCCGGATAGCAAATGACCCGTCATTGTAACTTCTTAAATGCCAATCAGAACCGCCAGCCGTGTTTTGAAGTGAGAAGAATACGTCGTTGCCTCTTACTCTTGTGTCGCCCTCCACTTGAAGTTTTGCTCCAGGACTTGTCGTTCCAATTCCCACATTTCCTGTTCCTGCGGGCATGAGAGCAAGATGTTGGTTGGTGGCTGTT
>CAZUEQ010000023.1:0-9463 GCA_964619475.1 uncultured Gammaproteobacteria bacterium
CGGCCATGCCCTATATCACAAAAACAGGAGTCATGACGACATTTTCATCTCCGGGACCTGCCGATACGGGCATGGAAGTTATTAAATAACGAAAAGAAAACTATTTCCTCAGCGCATCAAGTCCGGGGAGCGTTCCTTTTCCAATAAGGTCGAGTGTTGCCCCTCCACCTGTTGAAATATGCGTTATTTTGACGCTTTCCGGGTGCCCCTTAATAACAGATAGGGTATCTCCCCCTCCGACAACAGAAATGGCTCTATCGTTGGCAACAATCGCATGAAAAATGGCAAGACTTCCCACTGCAAACTGAGGATTTTCAAAATAACCAACAGGTCCGTTCCAAATAATGGTTTTTGCTTTCGCGATAATTGTGGCAAACAGCTTTTCCGTTTCCGGACCAATGTCGAGCGTTTCATCTGTTGGTAAAACTTCTTCTATTCTCTTAACAATTGGGGGGGATGTCTCATCTGTTTGGGTCCCGATTCGACGATCGACAGGCAATATTAATTTATCAGGTCTAAGACTAAGAAGCCGTTTTGCCTCGGGAATATAATCGTTCTCAATAAATCCTTTTCCTACCTCAAATCCTTTTGCTTTGAGGAAATTATTCGTCATTGCTCCTCCGATTAATACAAAGTCGGCGAGGTCCATGAGCTTTTCGATAAGTCCAATTTTTGAAGATATTTTTGCGCCGGCAATTATTGCAACAACAGGTCGTTCCGGTGCATCAATGGCTTTTTTTATCATCTCAACTTCACGCTTGAGCAACAGTCCTCCGTAGGACGGAAGATACGCTGCGACCCCAACAACTGAAGCATGTGCTCTATGTACACTTCCGAACGCATCACTTACAAACACGTCGGCAAGGGATGCTAATTCTTTCGAAAAAATGGGGTCGTTTTTCTTTTCTCCGGCATAAAAGCGCGTATTTTCAAGAATATAGATTTCTTTTTCTGTCTGCTTGGCGAATAGATCTTTTTGCGTCTCAAAATCGTTAATAAGTATAATTTTGTAGTCAGGCATCAACTCTTGCAATCTGTCTGCAACAGGCTTCATCGAATAGGCCATATCGCGCCCCTTTGGTTTGCCAAGATGAGACATGAGAATAAGTTTATTACCCTCACCCAGGAGGAGTTTAACGCTGGGAAGCGAATTTTTTATGCGTATATCGTCGTTAATTGATCC
This sequence comes from uncultured Gammaproteobacteria bacterium, assembly GCA_964619475.1. GTDB lineage: Bacteria > Patescibacteriota > Microgenomatia > UBA1406 > GWC2-37-13 > JAKBEU01. The sequence goes on from CAZUEQ010000023.1 coordinate 1,184, forward strand.
GTCTTTTTTGAAAGAAACGTTATAATCAACCCTCATCAGAACACGTTTATTTTTAATTTCAACCTGATCAATGTAGATAATGTCCGACATAGGTGAGAAAATGATGGAATTTCTAACTTTTGACTTAACGCGGTTACTATAGATTATAATATTAATTCTATAATTACCACATATTCCCAATTTTTAAACGGTCTTGACACTCTTATCCCAAAGACCCCATCTGATGTTTCGCAAGGGAGTGTTGGTTTGGAACGATGTATATATCTACTTAAACTTCTGGGAAACCCGCAGGAGAAAGTCAAAGTTATTCATCTTGCAGGGACATCCGGAAAAGGATCGACTGCTTTTCTTATTTCGTCCCTTCTTGTTGCGCACGGATTTAAGGTGGGACTTCATTTTAAGCCACATGTGTTTGATATAAGGGAGCGGTTCCAAATAGATAACACGCTTCTTTCAAAAGAAAAAACAATTCTTTATGCGAACAAAGTGTTTGAAGCGGTTGAAAAGGTGAAAAAAACACGTTTTGGTTCTCCTACCTATTTTGAAGTGCTTGTTGCAATTGCCTACTATGCTTTTTTCAAGGAGAATGTCGACTTTGCTGTTATAGAAACAGGTCTTGGAGGGCTTTATGACGGGACAAATATAGTTGAGAACCCATCAAAGGTTGCGGTGATAACACGTCTTGGAATAGATCACACAGCAGTACTTGGTAAAACAAAGGCGGAAATAGCCTATCAAAAAGCAAAAATAATCCACTCAGGAAATACCGTCATTTCTATTTTTCAGGAACTCGTACAACGAAAAGTAATTGACGCGGTCGCACGACAAGAAAAAACATCTGTCCTCTATGTAAAAAAGAGGAAGCATTATGTTCTAAGTAAAGAGGAACCGTCTCATTTTTCATATCACTATCAAGATCTTAAGCTTAGTAACGTGTATCTCAATGCACCCGGAGCATTCCAGGTGGAAAATGCCGCCCTTGCCCTCACGGTGTTACAGGTCCTTAGTAAGAAACACGCATTTTCCCTTTCCCAAACGGCAATAATCCACACACTAGGAACCATTCAAATTGCCGGAAGATACCAGCGACTTACCTATAAGAATATTGATCTTGTCCTCGATGGAGCTCATAATGCACAAAAAATGAAGGCATTTCTTTCAGGGCTTTCACACGATTACCCACATAAAAAATTTGTATTCCTTGTTGCATTTAAGAAGGGAAAAAACAGCATGTCGATGATGGAGCAAATGAATAAATACGCGAAAGAGATAGTCATCACAACATTCGAACCGAGTAAGCAGGATATGTACGATTTTGCACAACCCCCTTCTCTTGTCTTTCAGCAGACAAAACAGAATAAATCAGTCACTCTCACGGTAAAAGAAAATCCGAAGTTGGCGCTTCAATATGCTCTCACAAGAAAAGAAATAGTTGTGGTTACCGGCTCTCTTTATCTTGTCTCTCAGATACTGTCGCTTCTTCGCTTATAGGTATTCGCCGACTTTTTTTACCAAGTCTACGATGCGGCATGAATATCCCCATTCGTTGTCATACCATCCAAATACTTTGACGAGTTTTCCGTTCATTACCTTTGTATAGCTCGCATCAAAAATACATGAATGAGTGTCTCCAATAAAGTCAGAGGAAACAAGAGGAGCAGTTTCATATCCCAAAATATCCTTCATTGCACCTTCTGCATATTTTTTGAATGCTGCATTTATCTCATCGGCCGTCACGTCTTTTTTCATAACCGCAGAAATGTCAGTGAAAGATACTGTTGGTACCGGAACACGAACCGACATGCCATCAAGTTTTCCTTTGAGCTCTGGTATAACTTTTCCGACAGCTTTTGCGGCTCCCGTTGTAGAGGGGCCTATGTTGAGGGCTGCAGCACGAGATCTGTCAGGTTTTTTATTTGACTCGTCAACAAGACTTTGTGTTGCAGTATACGCGTGAACCGTTGTCAGATATCCCATCTCAACACCAAATTCATCTTGGAGGACCTTAAACATCGGGGCCGCACAGTTTGTAGTGCAGGAGGCATTCGAAATTACCTGCTCATTTTTCCAATCAATTGCCTCGTCATTTACTCCTAACACGACATGTATTGTTTCATCTTTTGCCGGTGCGGTAAGAAGAACTTTCTTAACGGAACCCTTAATGTGTTTTATTAAATCCTCTTTTTTTGTGAAGGCTCCCGTTGCGTCAATAACAACCTCTGCTCCATATTTGTCCCATGGAATTTCAGCAATGTCCGCAATCATTGTCGCTGGAATTTCATACCCGTCAACAACAATTGAATTTTCTTTTGCCACGACATTTTTGTCAAATCTTCGATACACCGAATCGTACTGAAGTAAATATGCAAGCATGGCAGGAGGAGTTTTTCGCGTATTTATTGCAACAATCTCAAATGCATCGCTGTCGAGTGCAATACGTGTAACAGCTCGTCCTATCCTTCCAAAGCCGTTTAAGCCTACCTTGACTTTCTTCATATGTACGAATGAATAATTGTTAATTCCTTACCACTCTATTTTTACTCTCCTACCACCTTTTCCCAGATTATACATATTTTTTTATCATCTTATCCGTATTCTCAAGATGAAGTTGGCCAAACAGTTCCCGAAGCTCATTCTCAAGTCCTTGGAGAATTGGTTTTTTTTCTTCGTCCGACAGTTGCCAGAGTGCCTTTTTGAAGGGTTTATTGGCTTTTTTTCTCGTTACATATAAGAACTGCTCATGCGTCTGTCCTTCTTTTTTCTCGCTTGCGCAGTTGGTGTCAAGCCATGCACTCATTTCTCTTTTTAATTGCTCCGGCATTGCCTTATACATAATGTTCTGAAACCCAGTTGCAAGGTGTACTTCTATTGCTTTTGACTCCACAAATCTGTGGAAAAACTCAATGGGAACTGTTGATGCACCGTGCTGCACCGGCCCTCCCATTCCATATTTTTCTCTCGCTGACTTTCCGATACTCGTATGCACATCAAAATCTATTGCAACCGTTTGAAGTGACCCGTCTCTCAACATGGTCCCTCCATGGCTTGTCCCCGTCTGAACACTTATTTTAGACAGATGGGGGATTGTCCCCTTGTAGTATTTTTCCTTTATAAGCGGAAAGAGAGCAAATTGGGAAGTAAGGCGTTGCGTATAAAGCTGCATAAACGCCTCAAATTCTTCCACCGTGCTATTTTTTCCTCCGATGTGCCCTATCTCAGCACCAACTGAGACGGTGACATTGCTTGGCTCTATTGAACGGATATATGCGGTAAGCGCTGCCGTCATTTCCGCGTTATCTTTCTGTTGCTCGTCAAGTGACGTCTTTTCCAAGTGAACAAGCGTTGATGCATCGATATCAATGTTATAAAACCCGGCATCAACCGCACTTTTAATGAAGGATTTCAATGTCTCAAGCTGTCCCTCCGGATCTTCCTCAAACTTTTGTGCCGAAAATTGCGTGTGATCTGCTTGAATAAATACCGGTCCTTTCCACTGCTCGGCAACGGCAGCAGCGAGAACGCTTGTTGCGTATTCGTCGTGCGTCTGATCAGTATAGGTTACCTCGCCCCGTGCGATTTCGAAAATAAATGGACCGATATGAAGCTCTTTTGCCAAGCGGAACACAAGTCGTGCAAAATCATATGTCATGTTTCGTATATTGATTGCGGGTACAGAAAATCCACCCAATTCTCCTTTTCCAAAACCCAAATACAGAGTATGAATGGATGCGGAATAAATACCTGCTCGTGCGGCAAGTTCACGGATTTTAATCCTTGACTTTTTTTGATCTTCTGGACTTCCAAAGACAGAAACGTTGATGAGAGAGTTTATGTTTTCCATAATATGATTATACTGGTAATATATATCATTATACCTACCTGGTACTATAATTTTTCAATATGGATTGCGTTTTCTGTAAAATAGCAAACAACCAACTCCCCAGTTATACCGTTTATGAAGATGATACTGCGCTCGCATTCCTTGATATTTTTCCTTTTGTGAAAGGACACACTCTTGTCATTCCAAAAAAACATTCTCGATGGGTTTGGGATATAGAAAATGAGGACTATCATCACCTGATGACATCAGTAAAAAAAGTTGCAGATCTTTTAAAAAAATCGTTTCAAACAGACTATGTACAGATTCTGGTGATGGGACAACAAGTGCATCATGCCCACATACACCTTCTTCCTCGTACAAAAGAGGATGGCTTGCCTGAAATGGTGAACTCCCCCCTCTCCCCACTCTCGAAAGAAGAAATGACAAGCATTCAGAACATGATTAAAAGCTCGTTGTAAGAAAGTTTGACGGAATTTGAGGATACGACTGAAACATTTGGACTTTTTTCGTAACACCTGTTTGGGTTTTTGCTTCAGATATCACTGTCTTCCCTTGAAGCGGAAGGGCACTCCCCCCCGCATCTTCAAATGCTATTCTTGTCTGCGAATTGAGTGAGCGCGCAATAACGAGTATTCCATCTGTTATTCCAATTGGTCCAGATGACTTATATTGGAATGTCACATCGTCAAAAGTTGTTATACCGGTAATGGAGTTTGACGGGACATTTTTTAGTAAAGGAGCGGCACAAGATCCATATACCAGTCTTTGGGAAGAGTAATCCGCCTTAACAATAGTTAATTCAACGACTGGACACCCTGTTTCCGATACGAAAGACATGTTTAAGTTTCCTGTCCATTTAGTAAGTGGTGCAGCAAGCGGATAGCTTGTCAAATAAAACGTGAACTCTTCGTCTTTTTGAATAAGAGGGGTCACAAAATATTTACTCGTTACTGTGGTAATTTGCGCATTTCCAGTGATCCCTTGGGAGCTAAATTCTCCGAGAGAGGCAATCCCTACATTCCCCGATCCTTGTTTGAGAGCCGCCTCAATGCCTGCCTGTGCGGCAGCGAGAGCTTGTTGTGAGTCTTCTTCCAGTTTGGTATTTTGTGATTCTCGTGTCGAATTGAAGGCAACCGTCATAATAACGGTAAGAACGGTTGCAACCAGCATTATTGCAATCAAAAGCACCTGCCCTTTTTTCTTATTGTGTTTGTTTCCAATCATACGTACTTACGGATAAATAAGGTAATAGATCAATATACGACTTCATATTAACGTCCACATAAAAAGATGGTTGTCTCGGATTGCTTCGTTTTCTTTGAAGAACAATAACGTTTTGTGCAACGAGATTTCCACTTATCTTTAATTCATTAACAGAATTTCCTGTTTGAACCGTTCCAGCAATCAAAACCGCATTTATTTTTTTAACAGCAGGATCAATGGTAATGGTGGGACTCACAAAAGCAACTGAGGCATTGGCGGGAGTAAAGTCGCTATTAATAGTTATTGCATTTGCTCCTTTTGTGATAATAACAACATTTTTATTACTCAAAAGTGCAGTAGCTGTTGCATCAACTGTTACTGATGAAGGAACGAGGTATACTCCATTTCCTGTTATCTCTGCTAAAGAAGCAACGGAGGTAAGTCCTTTGCGCGCTTCCACATATTGAGTATATTTTTCAAAATCAACATCGTTCATTTGTGTATACCCATTCGTATACACGTTTGGTGAAGGAGCATAGAGCGGATTACCACTTGCATCTTGAGCATTTGCTCCCACGTTGAGAAGCGATTGCTGACTTACCACTCCTGCGCTTTTGATGGAAAAGTTATGGGTGCTCGCATCATCCGTCTCATCATAGGGTTGAACGCTGAAGGGAACGAAGTTGTTTCTTGCTGCCGTCAGGCGGTTCGTAAAAGATGCATTTGATACCTTAAACCACCCCATCTGTCCCGTAGCATCATAGGTAAAAAATAAAGGAACATCATTTTTTATATCCCCAGCATTTAGTGGAAGCGTTGTAGGCGTTCCTGTGCAACTATTTCCCGATAACCATCCAACACTTGAATACCCTGAATAAATGCCACTCATTCCAACGGTTATGCTGTTGGAAACACAGGCATTAGCGGGGGTCTGATTGTCAATGGTAAAAGTGCATGAATACGAATTGCTGTCTTTTGTGCAAATAGGAGTAACGTAGGGTGGGACATTTGCCTGGAGTGTTAAATTTTCACTGTTAATTTTCATCGCAGTACATACCGTACTTGCTCCATCTATTATTTTTTCCTGGTAACCTCCTACCAACGGTCCATTCACGTGAATTGCCGGGTACAATATCGGAGAAGGAACGATTATTGTCGTCGCTGGACTGTTCCAATTAGATTGATTGTTAAGCGCGTCTCTTGATTGGACGTGTGTATACACTACCGTACCACCAGGATATGCAGTGTTTGTTGTCTGAGAAAGATAATTTCCCCATCCGTTTAATGGAAAATCATTGGTAGAAAATGTATTACTGAGAGAGGCTTGAGACCAATACGGGGTTGAGGGGTCTACTCCCGCACAGCCGACATCACTCACGGCGTTCCATGAATATTTTATTTTTGATTTTCCCTGACAGGTGAAATCTTGAACGAATTCAACTGTCGGAACTGGAACCGGAGGAGCGGTTGTGTCGATATTAATTGTTGTGGGAAAAACGTCAGAACAGGTAGAGAGAAGTCCGTTACTGGCGCACACCTTCAAGGAATGATTCCCACTTGACAGTGTTACCGACCGGGTATAGGGACTCGACCCTGTGGGGAGGATGTCTGAAACAATAGTAGTTGCTCCATCCATTATTGAAAAGCTGTTACTGGCTGATGAACATGCAAATCCCCACGCCCCGCCACATCCTCCTGTTCCGAAAGTCCATACCACAGAAACAACACCGTCCGTCGTACAACTTCCTGAACCGGCAGATGTAATTACGGGTTTCTGAGGCGCTTGGCTTACGCAGCACGCTTGGGAGTCCGTTGCATTACAGGCGCCAACAGGAGTTGCACATTGCACCGTACAGTTGTTTTGGGTACCACAGGTGCATGTTCTTGTTTGTGTTCCGTTTCCACATGCCACAGAACACGCGCCATATCCGCTCCAGGCAGCCGTACGCGTTGTTCCTGCCGGAGTACATACGTCCGCTGTAGTACAGGGAGACGACGTATCCCAACTATTGTCCTGGACACAGGTTGCTCCCGTGCAGTTGTTGTACTTGATGCCGCACGTATCATTTCCGGAATTACACAAAAGCCCACTGTTACATCCATATTCTGCACAACCCGTTTCACCACATGCTTTTGCAGCGTGAGAAGGATGAGGAAATAAGAACAGGACAACAAAAAAAATTCCTAAAACAGATAAGTAAGATAATTTCATCCGTTGATGATAAAGTGTGCGCATAGAGGTGTCCACTTATATGTATAACATATATTCTTATTCTTAACAAGAAATTCGTCTCCATTCCATGCTATTATCAAATTAATGGGTATTTTTTTTCTTATCGTTTCTTTTGCCGCTATTCTTATTTCAAGTTTTAGCTTTGCTTCATCTATGGAAGTTGCGTCTGTCGCATGTCTTCTTTCTCTCTTTTTTTTCATATATCTTTTTGTTTCACGCAAAATAAAAAAAATCCCTACGTATTCACTCATTGCTGTACTTATCGTGAGCCTTACTTTTTTCTTGAGCATTCTTATTAATTCGGTTGATCAACCGCGCAGCTATGAGTCCCTTTTTCTATGGACCTCCTATATCTTATTTTTTGTCGCATCAACACAAATTCCACTAACTGAAAAAAAAATAAACTGGTCCATTTTTCTTTTTGTTGCTGCGTGCGTTCTCTTGTTTGCATTCAAACTTGTCTTTCCAACTCTTCTTCCTTTTATAACGGCATCAGACAGGCAATTTATTCTCCCTTCATCCGGTATGCACAACCATCTCGGCGATATTGTTGGTTTGGGGCTTGTCAGTGTGCTATTAATTGTCTCATCGCCCTACCTGGCTTCAATTGCCCGCCTCCTCTTTATCCCCATAATTATCCTCTCATTCACCAAGTCAGCACTGCTTTCCCTGTTTGTTATTTTGATTTTTGCTGGAATAGCGATAAAAGAAAAGCGGGAAAACTTTCTCTATACCGCATTTGTCCTCTTCTATATTGGTGTTGCAGCTATTGTGGTTTTTTCACTGGAATTTTCAACACTTTCCTTTGTAGCACCGATACAAAAATATATTCAATCATCATTTAATATTTCTCCAAAACCGTTACTGAGTCAGCGGGATGCCTACACATATCAAACCGCGTTATTTCTTTTTCGTTCCCCGATTGAGTATGTGGGATTTGGAGTAGGACTTGGTAATTTTTCCTACGCATCTTCAAAAACCACCGATTTTGGGGGAAAGATAA
>CAZUEQ010000024.1:0-8995 GCA_964619475.1 uncultured Gammaproteobacteria bacterium
CTTCATGAATCATGGAAGAGGTAAGTCCCATGTTTTTTACGTCAAGTTGGATTGCGGTAACACCTGTTTCTGTTCCTGCAATCTTAAAGTCCATTTCTCCTGAAAAATCTTCAATTCCCATGATGTCGGTGAGGACAACATAGTCATCGTCTGATTTCGTCACGATTCCCATGGCAATTCCTGCAACAAGGGCTTTAATAGGGACACCTGCATCCATAAGAGCAAGCGTTGATGCGCAGACTGATGCTTGAGATGTGGACCCGTTTGACGACAACACTTCTGACACTATGCGAATAGTATATGGAAAGTCCTTCTGTGCGGGAAGCACTGGTTCGAGTGCTTTTTCAGCCAATGCTCCATGTCCGATTTCGCGACGGGATGGGAATCCGAATCGTCCCGTTTCTCCGACCGAATAAGGAGGCATGAAATAGTGGTGAATATATCGTTTTGATTCTTCTCCTTCAGGACTTTCAATAAGCTGCTCCAGGCTTGGTGCGCCAAGTGTAACTATTGAGAGCACCTGTGTTTCTCCTCTGGAGAACAAAGATGATCCGTGAATTCTCGGGATTATTTCAACTTCTGAAGAAAGCGGTCTGATTTCGTCAATTCCACGTCCATCAACTCGTTTTTTATTCAAGATATTGTCTCGAATTACCTGTTTTGTTACATAATCAATCCCTTTTGCGATGAGTTTTTTGTCAAAATCATCGGGATGTTTTTCAAAGACAGCATTGACCACTTCTGCAAGTGCGTCCTTGTCTTCGAATTCTTTTTTTGCTTTTTGTTCGACGAGCTTATCAATTTCTGCCTTGAATTCCTGTTTCAAAACAAGAAGCAGTTTTTCATCAACGGCAAATTCGCTTGCGGTTTCTTTTGCGCTTCCAACCTCCGCGGCAAATTCTTCGATAAACTTGATGATTTTTGCATTTTCTTCTTTTGCGACCTCAATACCCTTTTCAATGACTTCATCAGACACTTCTTCTGCTTTTGTTTCGATCATGACCACTTTCTTTTCCGATGAGGAAACGACAAGGTCAAGAACTGAGAATTTTTGATCTTCTTCAGTCGGATTGACAACAAAGCTGAGTTCTCCATTTTTTATGGCTCCCACTCTTGTTGTGGCAATAGGCCCTTTCCAAGGAATTGACGATGCGTGAAGCGCTGCGGAAACCGTAATTGCGGACAAAATGTCCGGTGAGTTGATTCCGTCAACAGAAAGTAACGTAATAATAATTTGTACTGTCTTTTTGTACCCCTTCGGAAAAAGCGGGCGGATGGAACGGTCAATAAGACGTCCATTCAAAATGGCCTCATCTGACGGTTTTCCTTCTCGCTTAACCCATCTTGATCCTTTAATTCTTCCTCCGGCGTAGAGTTTTTCTGCGTACTCTACCTGGAGCGGGAAATAATCAATATCTTCCCTTTCTGCTCCTGCAACGACAGTAACGAGTACCGTTGTGTCGCCCATTTTACCAAGCACTGCCGATGTTGCGGCATTTGCAAGCTTTCCTGTCTGGAATGACAAAGTACGTTTACTTTGTTCTGTTCCGAGCTCAAGACTTTTTTCAATGACTTTCATAATTGTATGAATAAATAAATAAAAATTAATTACTAGTTCTTTTTTGTTTCACCCGTCAATAGGGGTAGATGATAAAGAATCCGTTCTGTATGTAATAATACTACTAAAGAAGGACATTTGAAAGCAAAACGATTCTCTTTTTTTTGTTCTTTTACTTCTATTATTTTTTGAGTCCAATTTGTTCTATAAGTTTTTTGTATCGTTTCTCGTCAAGCTTCTGAAGGTAATTGAGGATTCTGCGTCTTTTTGCAATAACCTTTAAAAGACCACGTCTGGAGTGATTATCTTTATTATTTTCGGCTAAATGTTCTGTTAAACGATTGATTTTGAATGTTAACAAGGCAGATTGTACTTCTGGAGAACCTGTGTCGCCATCTTTTTGTGCGAACATCTCTATAAGTTTCTGTTTATCATCCGGTAATTTTTTCATAAGAATACATTATAATAAACGAGTGGCGAAGTTTCAACCTCTAATTCTTCCGGGTATTTTGTGGGTGTTAATCTGTCTCTTTCTGACGCTTCTTCCTCCCGACAAACCACTCACTATCTGTGCATTCATACTCGTCGTCTTTTTTGCACTTCTCCTTTCCTTCAGATTAGCTATCAATAAGTCGTATGCGCTCATTTTATCAGGATGCGCGGGGTTTTTTCTTGTCTCTTCTTGGCTTTTTGGATTCAGTTTTTTGAATACCGTCCTTATTTTTGCTCTCGGAATACTTCTTTGCGTGTCCATCAAGTGATATACTATACCTATATATGTCAGGCATAAAAAAATACATTACGACAACACTTCCTTATGTGAACGCCGATCCGCATATCGGGTTTGCTCTTGAGATAGTCCAGGCAGATGTTGTGGCAAGAACGTGGAGACAAATGGGGCATGAAGTCGTCTTCAATACGGGAACCGACGAACACGGACAAAAAATCTACCAGAAGGCACTCGACAGCCACCAAGACCCCCAAATCTACTGCGATGAATATGCCAAAAAGTTCAATAATCTCAAACAGGCGCTCAACCTGAGCTATACCCACTTTATCCGCACGACTGATGCAAAACACGTTGCAGCTGCTCAAGAATTCTGGACACGCTGCCTGAAAAATGGGGATATTTATAAAAAAAATTATCAGACAAAGTACTGTGTCGGGTGTGAACTGGAAAAAACGGACTCAGACCTTGTTGACGGACATTGCCCCCTTCACCCAACCGGAACAATTGAACTGAGGGATGAAGAAAATTACTTTTTTGCCTTCTCAAAGTTCCAAAAACCGCTGCTTGAACTATACAAAAAACAGCCCGACTTTGTGCTTCCCGCATCAAAGTTCAATGAAATAAAAAATTTCGTTCAGGGAGGACTACAAGACTTCAGTATTTCACGCCTCAAAGAAAAGATGCCTTGGGGAATACCCGTTCCAAGCGACCCAGACCACGTCATGTATGTGTGGTTTGATGCTCTTATCAACTATATCTCAACGGTTGACTGGCCAAACGAAGAAAAGGCAGCGGTGTGGTGGCCAGGAATTCAGGTTGCAGGAAAAGACAACCTCCGTCAACAGTCGGCTATGTGGCAGGCAATGCTCCTGTCAGCTCATGTTCCTCTTTCAAAACAGATAATTATTCATGGATTTATTACCTCAAATGGGCAGAAAATGAGCAAGAGCATTGGAAATGTCGTTGACCCTTATGACATGATAAAAAAATATGGAACCGATGCGGTACGTTACTACTTGCTCCGTGAAATCCCGACTCTTGATGATGGCGATTTTTCCGAATCACGAATGAAGGAGCTGTATAACTCCGATCTTGCAAATGAACTAGGTAACTGCGTTTCCCGCGTTACAACCCTTGCCGCAAAAGACGGAATAACAATTGAAAAGACGGCCTATACGATTGATACACAACTCGCCCACCAAATTGAAACGTTCCAATTGAACGAAGTACTTGTATCTATCTGGGAAGAGGTAAAAAAATTGAATAAAAATATTAATGAACAAACTCCGTGGAGCAAAACGCCAGAACAGCGACATGACTTTCTTGTCGAGTCACTCCACACGTTATTTCACATTGGAAATAGGCTGTATCCGTTCTTGCCGGCAACTGGTGAATTGATTCTTAACGGAACAAGTGGAACGATTTCAAAAGTTCCTCCCCTATTTCCCCGTTTACAATCATGAAAATAATTCGCGCATCCCTTTCAACCATAAAACACCGTTTCGGTTTTATTATTGTCGGCATTGTGATACTCGTTGGGATTGTCGCAACGGCAACATATTTTTTTATCCTGAAAGATCTTCCCTCTGCTGCATCTCTTAAAAATCTCAAGGCGATACCTTTCTCTACCCATATTTATGACAGAAACGGCAAATTGTTGTACGAAATTTATCGCGACCAAAATAGAACTCCGATAAAATTGAAAGATCTCAAACCATATATTTATCAGGCAGCCATTGCAATTGAAGACAAGGATTTCTATCATCATAAAGGAGTGTCTCTTGTCTCAGGAGTTCTCCGTGCCGCAAAAGAAATCGTTTTCAAACAAAGTCTTCAGGGAGGGTCAACCATTACCCAACAGTTGGTAAAAAATGCGCTTCTCTCTCCCGAACGCACCGTTCGGCGGAAGATAAGGGAAATTATTCTTGCCCTTTCTGTTGAGCAGCTCTACTCGAAAGATGAAATTCTGGAAATGTATCTTAACCAGGTTCCATACGGCGGATCCTCCTACGGCATTGAAGAAGCTTCAAAAACGTACTTCGGAAAACACGCAAAAGACCTGACCGTTGACGAAGCCGCTCTTCTTGCCGGATTGCCGCAAGCACCGTCCCTTTACTCGCCCTACATCAATCCCGACCTGACCGAAAAGCGGCGCAACGAAGTGATAAACGCGATGACAGAACAAAACTATATTACCGCTCAACAAAAAAAAGAAGCTGTCGCGACAAAGACTGCCGTCATCCCACTTAAGACAACCATAAAAGCTCCTCATTTCGTGTTTTACGTGAAGTCGCTTCTTGAAAGTGAATACGGGAGCGACCTTGTTGAACAGGGAGGACTCAATGTAACGACAACCCTCGACTATGACATTCAGGCAAGTGCTGAAGCAATATTAAAGACCGAAATCGATGCAGATAAATATCTTGATGTCACAAACGGAGCGGCACTTGTTACGCGTCCGTCAACGGGTGAGATTCTTTCGATGGTAGGTTCTGCTGACTATTTTGCCTCAGCATCGGGAACATTTAATGTCACAACGTCCCTGCGCCAGCCGGGAAGCTCTATAAAACCATTGAATTATGCAGTAGGTATCGACCGAAAACTGGTGACCCCCGCAACAGTATTTCTTGATATCCCGACCTGTTTCACGGCAGAGGGACAACCGGGGTCTTATTGCCCGGTCAACTATGACGGAAAGTTCCATGGCCCGACTCAACTCCGGTTTGCACTTGGTAATTCGTACAATATTCCTGCCGTCAAAATGTTGGCGGTGAATGGAGTCAAAAATTTCATCGCTTCAGCATCCGCATTTACTATTACCTCATTTGATGACCCCACCAGATATGGACTATCACTTACGCTTGGAGGCGGAGAGGTACGCATGACCGAAATGGCACAGGCATTTTCTTCATTTGCTAATCAGGGAATCCCCAGAAAATTAAATGCGATTCTGAAAGTTGAGGACCGTACGGGTAAAGTGTTGTTCACTTTCAAAGATCCAAACTTGGAGAACGACGTAAAAAAGCCCCTTCCTCTTCCCTCGTTCCTTTCCATTCCGGGTAAACCCGCAATCTCAAAAGAAACGGCGTATCTTATTTCACACATTCTTCTTGATGATAATGCGCGTTCTGCGGCGTTCGGCGGTGGGTCGCTTCTTGTTGTTCCGGGAAAAACTGTTTCAGTAAAAACGGGAACAACCGACGATAAAAAAGACAACTGGACAATCGGATATACCCCAAACTTCCTTGCTGCAGTGTGGGTCGGGAACAACGACAACACTCCGATGAATCCGGCACTTACTTCAGGCATTACGGGAGCTGCTCCTATCTGGAACAAAATAATGAGAGTCGTTCTTAAAAACCAGCCGGACCTGTGGCCTGTCAAACCGGAAAATGTTGTCGGTGCACAGGTGTGTAACGACAGCGGCGCTGTGATGACAAAAGACGGAGGCGGAAAAGAGAACTGCTCTTCACGATATGAATATTTCATCAAAGGAACAGAACCAAAAGGAGACGGAGCGGTGAAACAATCGGTACCAATTAACAAAGATACCGACAAACTTGCAAGTCCGACCGATACGAATGTGGAAAATCGCGACAAAATAATTATCCGAGACATGTTCTCAAACTATTGCGTCGACTGCAGTCACGACAATGATCCTTATACGATAGTTCACCTTTAATATATGAAAGCAATTGTACAACGAGTGACGGACGCGGCCGTTTTTGTAAGTAAGAAAAAACACTCTTCCATTGAGAGCGGATACATTATTTTTTTGGGAGTCGCAAAAGATGACACGGTTGAAGACATAAAAAAATTATCAGAAAAGATTATTCATCTTCGGATTAACGCGGATGAGAACGGAAAGATGAACAAATCTATCTTAGAATCAAAAGGCTCTATACTCCTCATTTCCCAATTTACGCTGTGTTCAAATATTAAAGGAGGACGACGACCAGATTTTTTTCCTGCGATGGAACCGCAGACAGCAGAAAAAATGTACGAGAACTTCGGAGTCCTCTTAGAACAATCCGGTATTCCCGTCCAAAAGGGAGTATTTGGAGCACATATGCAGATATCTCTTACCTATGATGGTCCTGTCACTTTTTCTCTCGACTCAAAAGAACTCACCTAATCTTCTCTTGACAACTATACTAGCATACTAGTATAATAGTATCCATGGATAATACATACATTACCGAATTGGTGGAAGAAATCACCCGCCTGAAAGGAAAAAAAGAATTGAGAAACTTTCTTGTGGGGATTCTTACTCCGAAAGAGCTTGCCGAAATCCCGACACGTCTTCAAATAGTCAAGATGCTGAAACGAGGAATTCCTCAACACACAATCGCTGCAAAACTTGGAGTCGGCGTTGCGACCGTGACCCGTGGATCAAAAGAAATTCGCAAAGGCAACTTCTCTTCTAACTGGCGATAAGCCACTACTTCATTTCATCTCTAACCTCACCATTTTATTTAAAATTTCAAATTTATAGTTCTATGGATAGTTATAATCAACCGGACGCTTTGGGATTTTTTGGAGAATATGGAGGAACATTTGTTCCTCCTGCGCTTGAAAAACCGTTGAAAGAATTGGCGCACACGTATGAGAAATTAAAAAAAGACCCAACGTTCCAATCCCAACTAACCTCTTTGTTAAGGGAGTATGCAAACAGACCCAGTTCTCTTTATTTTGCACAAAATCTTACCCGCACACAAAAAGGAGCAAAGATTTTTCTCAAACGTGAAGACCTAAACCACACGGGGGCACATAAGATTAACAATGCGTTAGGTCAGGCACTTGTCGCACGCCATATGGGAAAGAAAAAACTCATTGCAGAAACAGGAGCAGGACAACACGGTGTTGCAACGGCAACCGTTGCCGCATTGTTTGGCATGAAGTGTGACATCTATATGGGAGCCCGCGACATGGAAAATGAGAAGCCCAATGTATACCGCATAAAAATATTGGGAGGAAAAGTAATAAAGGTAACAAACGGGCAACAGACTTTGAAGGACGCCGTCGACTCTGCGCTTCTCGCATATGCTAAGGATCCTGACGCATATTATCTGCTCGGTTCGGCAGTCGGACCTCATCCCTACCCTCAAATGGTCCGTGACTTTCAAAAAATAATAGGTGAAGAAATAAAGGAACAGATGATGCAAAAGAAAGAGAAGCTTCCCGATTATGTAGTCGCGTGTGTGGGGGGAGGAAGTAATGCAATGGGCGCATTTTATTCTTTTCTTGACGACAAATCTGTACACCTTGTCGCTGTGGAGCCGGAGGGCTTGGGCATAAAAACGGACAGACACGGCGTATCACTTGGGAAAGGAAGCGTTGATGTTATCCATGGATTCAAAACGCTTGTCCTTCACGACAAGAAGGGAGAGATTGGAAAATCGTATAGCGCTGCATCCGGCCTTGACTATCCCGGAGTAGGCCCCGAGCTTGCTTATTTGAAAGACAAAAAGAGAATAGAACTGGCAAGTGTTACAGATCTCCAGGCAGTTGCCGCATTTTCACTTCTTTCAAAAACAGAAGGAATTATTCCGGCCCTGGAAAGCGCTCATGCAGTTGCATACGGAGTACGCCTTGCTGCTCGTCTTCCAAAAGAAAGCGTAGTTGTTATTAATCTTTCTGGACGGGGAGACAAGGATGTCGAGTACATTTTTAACACATTTTTATCGAAATAATACACTTTGATTTATAGGTTATAATAACACTATGAAAAACAATTACTCTATATTAACGGGAATCACCCCGTCAGGCAGCGGAGAGGTGCACATCGGCAACTATTTGGGTGCCGTTGTTCCTTTTTTGGAACTGCAAAAAAATGCCGATAAAATATATTTTTTTATCGCGGATTTGCATGCACTGACAACGGTACAAAATAAGGTCGAACTACAACGAAACGTCGAGAATCTTGTTTTGTCGTATCTAGCATTTGGTATCGATACAAAAAAGGTCGTGTTCTATCGTCAATCTGATATCCCGCAACATACGGAACTGCAAAGTATTTTGAATAATGTAACTCCCCTTGCTCTGATTAAGCGGGCACATGCATATAAGGATAAGTTACAAAAAGGAACCGATCCGGAAGACATAAACATGGGTCTTTTTTCCTACCCAATTCTTATGGCAGCAGATATTCTGCTGTACGGTCCTGATTATGTTCCCGTTGGAGATGATCAAAAACAACACATTGAAATTGCACGCGATGTTGCCGGGTTTTTTAACAAAACGTACGGCGAAACATTTATTCTTCCCGATATTTACAACATTAAGGAAA
This sequence comes from uncultured Gammaproteobacteria bacterium, assembly GCA_964619475.1. Lineage (GTDB taxonomy): Bacteria > Patescibacteriota > Microgenomatia > UBA1406 > GWC2-37-13 > JAKBEU01. The sequence continues at coordinate 8,578 of CAZUEQ010000024.1, forward strand.
GTGCACGACTTGTAGGAACGGATGGAAAACGGAAGATGAGTAAAAGTCTGAATAATTATATTGCCGTTTTTGCGGATGAAAAAATAATCCGAAAACAGATAATGAGTTGCTACACTGACCCTAACCGGAAAAAGGTAACCGACCCAGGGAGTGTTGAGGGCAATCCCGTATTTACTTACCACAGACTGTTAAATGATAATAAGGATGAGGTTGCCGATCTTGAAAAAAGATATACAACGGGAACCGTTTCCGATATGGAAGTCAAAGAAAAACTTATTGCGGCAATCATGACTAAATTCAAAAAAGAGAGAGCACTCTATAACGAATTAAAATCAAACCCTGAAAAGATAAAAGATGTTTTGAGGGAAGGTGCCGAAAAAGCACGCATTCAAGCCGCAAGAAAAATGATGGAAGTAAG
>CAZUEQ010000025.1:0-8776 GCA_964619475.1 uncultured Gammaproteobacteria bacterium
GATATTGACGCTTCATCTACATTAAGGATGCGAGATATCTTATAGACCGTCTTTTCTGTGTCGGCAATTTTCTTTGGTTCAAAAAACAGACGGTACAAAAGCTGATTCATGACAATGGGCTGTCCGTTGCGATCAACTATTTTTCCACGTTCAGGAAAGAGTTTATGGGTTGCAAGATAGTCCTGTTGAATATCGGGTTTGAGAACCTGTATTTCGAAAAGTTGCCAGATGATAGCCGCAAAAACGAAGAGAAACCCAAAAAGAAGCAATCTCAGTTTTGACATGTGTGTTATTAATTAGGGTCTTGTGTTCAAGGCGAATTGTAACTCACCTACAGCGACTGATTTGGCTGTTTTTGTAAAACCCCATTTTTCCTTAAACGTATTGGTGTAGGTAAATGACTCGCCATCTGCCGTCTGCTTTTCAAGATCCATATTTTCTTGTTCTAATGCCTTCGTCTGAGTGTCAAAGGCGTGAATATCTTTGCTTAAGTTCATACTGGAAATGATGACAAACATATTTGCAGCCAAAACGATAACAAATAAGGAAACAAATATGTCGGCAGTGATATTTTTCATATATAGAATATTCTCAGAACTGCTGATCTCTCGAAGCGAAGGGTGGGATCTCCAAAAAGGGCTTTTTTCCCTATTTGGGTGAATCCATGTTTTTTTATGAACATTTTCACCATTCGGTCTTCCAGAGAATGGAAACTAATAACGGCAATTCGTCCATTTGGCGCTAAAATATGAGAAGCTCCCGTCAAGCCAAGAGTCAGATTTTCAAATTCATTATTTACTTCTATGCGAAGTGCCTGAAACACTCTTGTGACGGCACTGTTGCCGTGATCCTTGACCGTTTGCTTAATAAGCGTCACCAGCCATCCGACGGTAAAGGAGCGCATTCCGACTCGCTTTATGACAATTTCTTTTGCGATATCTGCTGCATGCACTTCCTCGGCATTGCGCATAAAAAGAGTTGTCAGTTCGTTCTGTGTATAGGTATGAAGAATGGTTGAAGCGCTTTGCGTGGCGCTTTCATCTAGTCGCATATCAAGTACTTCGTTGCTGCTTTTGAAGGAAAGCCCTAAGCCTTCTTTACTTATCTGTTCATAGGAAAGTCCTAAGTCAAAAAGTATTCCGTCAACGGGAGTGAAGTTTTCTTGTCTTGCGATTTCTTCTATGTCTTTGAAGTTGCCGTGTTTTAGCGTTAATTTTTCCTGTAATGCTTTGCTTTCTGTGAGAGCGTTGAATTTGGCAATCTGTATTGCATCACGATCAAGTCCAAGCACCTTTCCTCCTGCAGCTATTATCGCTTTTGAGTGTCCGCCTTCGCCAAACGTCGCGTCGATAAATTTCTTTCCCGGTGCTACCTGTAAGCCTTCGACAACTGTTTGTAATAATACTGGTGTGTGCATATTAAACGTTTTTTGCCTGCAATTTCTGGTACTCTGCCCATTTCTCCGGATTCCATATCTCAAAATGATCTCCAACCCCTATGATGAGTGCCTTATCCTGTATCCCGATAAAGCTAAGAAGCGATTTCGGGATGACAAAACGGCCCTGATCATCAATGTCCAAATACATCGTTGATGAAAAAAGAAATCTTCGTTTTTCAATGTTCTCCTTATCAAGGAGTGAGACTTTGAGAAGCTCTTTTGAGCGTTCTTCCCAGTCTTCCTTATCGTAACCTGCAAGACAAAAGTCAAAACCTTTTGTTACAATGAAACTGTCACCTTTTATAAGTTCTCGTATTTTTTTGGGAAGCACCACGCGACCCGGTGCGGTAAAGGAAACTAGATATTCACCAAAAAAAACCATATATAACCATTTAACGCCATTTTGAATAAAATGTCAAGGGATATATCGCTATGAATAGGCTCATTCAGCAAACAAGAAAATTATTCTTAAGTGCACAGGGTGGCATGTTTTCTTCAGCCCTCATTTTGGGGTTCATGATCATTATTTCTCGCGTATTCGGATTCATCAGATACCGAGCACTGGCCGGATATTTCAATAAAGATCAACTCGATATTTTCTTTGCCTCATTCCGCATTCCCGACCTCGTGTTTGAATTACTTATCACAGGCGCCCTCACCTCTTCACTTATCCCGATTTACATCAAGTACCAAAAGAATGAGAAAGAGCGTCGCGAAGTGACGTATTCCATTTTTAATTTCTTATCCGTCATTCTTATTGTTCTCATCCTTATCCTTTTGCCGTTCCTTCACATCCTTATTCCTTTCATCACTCCGGGATTTTCAGGTGAGAAGCTAAACGAAATCGTCTATTTTTCACGCATACTGCTTTTAGGTCAACTGCCGTTTCTCGTCCTCGGAAATTTCTTTACAGGGGTTGCGCAAGCCCGTAAATTGTTCCTCGCAACTGCAATCCCTCCTATTATTTACAATCTCTCCGTTATCGTTGCAACGCTCTTGTTTGCCTCCACATTTGGGCTGTCCGCACCGATTATCGGCATAAATATAGGAGCGGCATTGTTTGCCGTTATCCAACTTCCTGCCATTTGGGACGAAATAATCAACTGGCGTCCTATTTTCGTTCTTCATGAGGGGGTAAGAGAATTTTTTACCATAATAGGTCCTCGTCTTCTTACCATTCTTGTTTCCCAAATTGATGCAACGATAGACCTGACGCTGACGACTCTTCTCGGGTCCGGTGCTTACACCATTTTCTATTTTGCACAACATCTTCAACTGCTTCCCGTATCGGTTATCGGCATGGCATTTGGTCAAGCTTCTTTGCCGTATCTTACCGAAATGGTGGAGTCAAAAAAGGATGAAGATTTTTCTCGTATCATCACTGAATCGCTTCTGAATATTTTTTTCCTCACTCTTCCCATTTCCGTTTACTTTATCTTTGCCCGCACGCCTCTTGTGCGTCTGTTTTTTGGAGGAGAAAAATTTGACTGGGATGCAACGGTACAGACTGCATTCCTGCTTTCCTACTTTTCGATATCAATGCCATTTCATGCTGCCTACTATTTTTTGACTCGCTGTTTTTATGCGCTTCTGGACAGCAAGACCCCGTTTATAAATAGCATTATCGGTGTTGGATTGAATACCATATTTAGTCTTATCTTTGTCCTCGTTTTTAAGCTTCCTGTGTGGTCGCTTGGTATCTCATTTTCTCTTGCCATAACAATACAGGTATTTATGTTGTTTGCGCTTCTCAGAAAAAAAACACATATCAAAATCCTGCCGTTTGTTCTCTCCCTCTCAAAAATAGCGGTTGCAGCAGTCGTCTCGGCACCTATCCCGTATGTCGTCATAAAACTGCTTGACAATCTACTTCTTGATACGACCCGCACCATCAACATCGTACTGCTTCTGGGTGTGAGCTGTCTTATTTACTTTTTGTTATACTTATTCGTATCATGGCTTATTGGTGTATCTGAACTCTACATCATCACAAACCTGTTAATAAAAACGAAGGATTTCAAGAAAAAGATTATTGAAATTAATACATCTTATGATTAATCAAGACAACACATCGGAAAGTGTAAAAACGATTCAAAAAAAATTGCTCGGTAAGCGACTCACCTATCATGAAATATCGGCGCTTATGGACGAAATAGGGCACCAACGACTCGGAGACGTCTTAACGACCTACTTCGTTGCCGCATCGTTTAAAGAGGGCTTCTCACACGAAGAATTGTATCTATTTACAAAGGCAATGGTGGAGACTGGAAACAGACTTCGCTTTAAAGGAATCGTTGCCGACAAACATTCCACAGGCGGAGTGTCCGGCACCAGAACGACGCTGATTGTCGTTCCTATTATTGCAGCTGCAGGGTTTAAAATACCAAAAATATCTTCACGCGCCATAACTACTCCCGCCGGAACGGCTGACGTCATGGAAACAATTGCCAACGTCAACTTTAAAATTGAAGATATCGAAGATATTGTCAACAAGACGGGTGGATGTATTTCATGGAACGGAAAGCTCGGGATAGCTCCTGCAGATGATGTCATTATCCGCGTTGAAGAACCGCTTTCGTTTGAGTCTTTTGACAAAATAATCGTTTCCATCATGGCAAAAAAAATTGCCGCATCCACAACACACTTGATACTTGATATACCTGTTGGCAAAACAATGAAGATACGCCATGAAGCGGATGCACACAAAATATTGAAAAAATTCCAACAGCTTGGTGGGAAGTTTGGAATGAAGGTGGAAGGAATTATCACAAAAACCCATGAACCGGCAGGAAATGGTGTCGGTCCGGCTCTTGAGATTGTCGATGTCCTCAAAGTTCTCGAACAGACCAAGGACCGCTCCATTGCCCTTGAGAAACGTGCCCTCGATCTGGCAGGAGGATTGCTTTCCCTGTGTTACAAAGATGCCAGAAGCGACAAAGACGGAAAAAAAGAGGCGCTCGCGCTTCTCCAGTCAGGAGCTGCCCTTTCTAAATTTAAAGAAATCGTAAAAGCACAAGGGGGGTCTGGTACTCTCTCTTCAAAAACGTTCAAAATAAATGCAAAAAAACATCTGATAAATAGCACCAGGTCGGGCACCATAAAGGAAATAAATAATTTCAATCTCAATAGCATTGCAAAAATGCTGGGAGCACCGAAGGATAAATTTGCCGGTGTGTATCTCTACAAAAAAATAGGTGACAAAGTGCAGCTGAACGAACCTCTTTTGGCATTTTATTCCAACAGTCCCTATCTTATCGAAGAAGCAGAACATTCACTTAAGTCGTTTCCCATTCACAAATTTTCAGAACCCCTATGAAAAAAATACGGATTTTTGTCTTAGTGTTGTTGCTTATCGGACTCGTTTCCTATTTTGTCTTTCAAGAAGGATCACTCGCTGTTGACAAAACAAATCAGGGAACCGTTGTGTTTGTGATAAATAAAGGAGAAGGTCTTTACTCGATAACAAAACGGCTTTCCACCGAACAGCTTATCCGCAACAGACTTGTTTTCCTGTTCGTCGCAAAAAAAATGGGAATAGAGAAAAAAATTCAGGCGGGTGATTTCCGACTTTCCAAAAAAATGACCGCTGAAGAAATCGCACAAGCTCTCACTCATGGAACGGTTGATGAATGGATAACGGTCGTTGAGGGACTGCGCAAAGAGGAGGTTGCCCAACAGTTGTCCGAACAGTTTGCCGTAAACCAAATAAGCTTTATTGAACAGTCAAAAGAAGGAAGACTTTTTCCAGACACGTATCTTATTCCCAAAAGCGCAACACTCACCACGATAAACAATCTTTTTGAAGTGACATTCCAGAAAAAATTCGCGCAGGCTCGGGCTCAATATCCGTTCGTAAAGCGAAGCGACCGCGACGTTCTTATTCTTGCATCCCTCATCGAGCGTGAAGCAAAGTTTTCGGATGACCGCAGACTTATCGGAAGTATTATTCTCAAAAGAGCAGAAAGCGATTGGCCGCTTCAGCTTGATGCAACGGTCCAGTATGCACTCGGCTACCAACGGAATGAGAAGACCTGGTGGAAGAGGGATTTGACGACAGAAGACCTGAAGGTTGACTCCACGTACAACACGTATACGCACACAGGATTACCTCCGGCACCCATATGCAGTCCAAGTCTTGACTCAATAAAAGCCGCATTTGCCGCAGATACAAACACACCGTATTTCTATTACGTTTCCGACAAAAAAGGAAAAGTGCATCCCGCAAAGACGCTTGAAGAACACAACGCAAACATAAGGAAATATATCGACGGGGTGTAAGAAGAAACGATTACCCCGTTGTTATAAAGGCATTTCGGAACCTTCGCTTCCTCCTGCAGTTACTTCGCTATTCAACTGTCTCCTCAGGATTTCGCGCGGTTTTCCACTTCCTGTTGCAGCTCCGATATATCCCGCCGCTTCCATCTCATCAATGATACCTGCTGCCCGTGAATAGCCTATTTTAAGCTTGCGCTGCAGGAATGAAGTCGAGGCCTTACCCGACTGCATAATAACCTCAAATGCCTGATTGAAGAGCGGGTCTTTCCCCTGTGCGCCTCCACTTATTCCTGTTGAGACACCACCCGTGGTGATGCCAGGATCTGTCTCCATAATCTCTTCCGTATAGTGCACCTCAGGAGACTGTGCACGAATAAACTTTGTCAGTTCAATAACTTCTTTTTCTGTGATGAACGGTCCCTGGATACGACGAGGCTTGGCCTGATCAGGAGGAAGGAACAACATATCTCCTTTTCCAAGCAGTTTCTCGGCGCCAGGAGTGTCAATAATAACGCGTGAGTCAATCATGGATGATACGTTAAAGGCAAGTCTTGCCGGGATATTTGCCTTCATAAGACCCGTGATAATATCAACTGACGGCCTTTGGGTTGCAAGCACCAGGTGAATACCCGTTGCGCGGGCAAGCTGTGCAATACGAGTAATGAGCGTTTCAACGTCGTTTGCTGCAAACATCATCAAATCAGCAAGTTCGTCGATAATAAATACAATGTATGGTTTTTTCTCAACGCCCGGAATCATATTATAGCTTTCAATATTTTTCGCATGCACTGCCGCAAACAACTTGTAGCGGGTCTGCATTTCATTCACCGTCCAACGGAGTGCGCTTAGCGTAACTTCAGGTTCGTTAATGACAGGAGTCAAAAGATGGGGCAGATTATTGTATGCTGCCATTTCTACACGTTTTGGATCAACCAAAATAAGTCGCAAATCTTCAGGACGCGTGCGGAACAGGAAGGTACTAATCCATGCATTCACAATGACTGACTTTCCAGAGCCCGTGGTTCCTGCGATAAGACAGTGAGGCATTTTTCCGATACTCGCGGCTTGTGGTTGTCCTGAGACATCAAGACCTAAGGGCACCAACAACGGATCATTGCTTTTGGTGAAGACATCGCTTTCAAGAAGGCTTTTGAGCGTGACAATCTGTGAGCGAATATTTGGAATTTCAATACCAACAAGAGACCTTCCCGGAATAGGAGCTTCAATACGGACCTGACCTGTTGGGGCTGCTATGGCAAGAGCTAAATCATTTGCGAGTGCCGTAATTCGAGAAAGACGGGTTCCTCGTTCAATTTCGATACAATACTGAGTGACGGCAGGACCTTTGTTGTGTTCTGCAACGTGTGCCTTGATTCCGAAACTATCAAGGGTCTTTTCAATGGTACTGGCGATATAATTCACATCTCCCCTGTCTGCCTCAGCCTGTTTTACATTTGTTAATAAATTAAGAGGAGGAAAAATCCATGTAGAACCTGATGTAGTAAGCGGTTTGATGAAAATATCCGAGTTGGCAATGGGTCGTCCCGTTTCCTTGTCGTTTGGCACTTGTTTTGGCGGTTCTGGCTGCTCCATAAAAGGTAATTTTGCTGCTCCCTCTTTTTGTTTTTTTTCATCAACCGTCGCCTTTCTGTCTCTGATATACATATCAGCGTCCTCTGTCGGCTTTGCTTTGTGAAGGGCCGGGTCAAGCGTCTTTTTTGTTGCATCAAAAAGCCATACGACTCCTTTTTTTATCATACCAAACACCCATTCAAGCGACGTGTCAAAAAACAGAACGATTCCTATTGAAAAAATGGTAAGGAAGAAGAGCATTGCGCCAATTGAGGAAATATTGTCCTTAAGAAATGAATAGAATGCTTGTCCCAGCGCCCCAGACTGCATTAAGCCCCCAATTGACAGGAAGAGAAAAAAAAGGCCCACAGTCAGAGTAGTGCGGACAATCTCTTTTTTTCTCTGTGCAATCAAATGGACAGAAAGCAAGATAAGAAGGACAGGAATAAAAAAGGATACGATACCGAAATTATCCGTCAGGAAATTACGGACGAGTGACAGAAACTTTCCGTCAGCAACTGCCCCAATGGGAAGGAGCGACAGGAGAAGCAACAGTCCGGTCAGAAGAACGATTAACCCCATGAGAATGAATACGGTTCGTGAATTCACTTTCATCTTGAGAAACGGGATGCGAATGATACTTTTTTTTCGTGCCATATCAACTCATTCTAGTACATTCCCTCCTCTCTCGTCAACCGCGCTTCGCCTCTTTTATGACAATATGTCTTTTAGGAAATCATCGTCATTTGAAATTCGTGGCTGTCTGTTGTCATCTCTCATCGGTCTGTCGTTTCGCATAGGCCGGTCGTTTCGGTTGAATCGACTTCCCCCTCCTCCTTGACGTGAGTCAGGTCGACGAAATGGTGGTCGGGAAGAACGCATCGGTCGAGCGCTCGCTTCTGTTTGCTGCGGTTCTGCGCCGTCAGGACCAAACATCTGCAAGTTTATACGACCCATGCTGTCAATTTCCATAACCTTTACCTTTACTTTTTCGCCCACTTTTACGACATCTGCAGGATCTTTGACAAATCCCCGTCCCATCTTGGAAACGTGAACAAGTCCGTCTTTGCCAGGAATACACTCGACAAAAGCGCCGAATGTCGTAATTCGTTTTACTTCTCCGTCAAATATTTCTCCCACTTTTATTTCGCGTGTCATATTTTCTATCATGCTGACTGCGAGTTCGACTTTCTTCTTGTCTACTCCGCTTATTGTTACTCTTCCGTCATCTCCGACATTGATGTCGGTATCGGTTTGAGCAATAAGGGCACGAATATTCTTTCCTCCGGGCCCGATGATTTCTCCAATTTTGTCCTGAGGAGGAGTAAGAACGACCACCTTAGGTGCATATTGGGAAATTTCTTTTCTCGGGGATGAAAGGGCTGCTTTCATGTTTTCAAGAATCTTCAGTCGGGCTGCGTGTGCACGAACAACTGCTTCATGAATCATGGAAGAGGTAAGTCCCATGTTTTTTACGTCAAGTTGGATTGC
>CAZUEQ010000026.1:0-899 GCA_964619475.1 uncultured Gammaproteobacteria bacterium
TCGGCGTTTCGCACACTCATTTGTTGTCCGCAGTTTGGGCAGAGCATATGAATAAAGATATCATGGCTCGTTTGAAATATCAATGAGACAAATGAGTGGGAGTAATAGATTGAAAAGAGGGAAGTGACAGGGAGTACATGTTTGTGTTATAGTGAAGTGATATGGATAAGAGGGCAGATGAATTTCGAAAATTTATTGAAACTGAAGTATTGGGGGTCATACGAAAATTGGTGGACGGCAAGACCACAAACTCCGAACATATAAAAGAGATGGCGAAGGAAACACTTCTTCTTATAAAACCAAACATGAGCATGGAGCAGCTGTATGCAAATGCGGTAAAACTCGATGATCGTTTTTCGGAACTCGCGCCAGTCGTTTTTAAAATAATGAAAAAATATGAAGAGGACTATTCGATGAAGGCAATAGGATCCGTTTCTGATTTGATAAAAAAAGGGCAGTACGATGATGCACAGAATATGGTTAAAAAAGTTCTGTTATTTAAATCCACATAGATATGACAGTAGAAGGTCCTAGTAGTGCGAGTCAGGTTGGTCTCCAATTGGGACGTGCCCCTGAAGGACAAAAACCAACGTTGCCACCAGCAGAAATTGCCAAAATCCGGACTGAGCAAGAAGCACGGTTTGCTGAAGGGAAAAGAGGGATGGGGGAGCTGGGTGGTAAGGGGATTGATCTTGGAGAAAATAATGGGAGGACCCCCCAGCAAATAATTGAAAGCATTCCCGGATGGCAGAATGATGCAACAACTCAGGAATACGTCGGAGGCGCTCAGCAACTCTATCGAGAGCTTGAGGATGCAAAAGCTGCGATTCGCGCTCCTTTACTCAAAAGCGGGAAAGCAATCGATGAAGCCGCAATTGCCGCTGAAGCAGAACAACGAG
>CAZUEQ010000026.1:909-6623 GCA_964619475.1 uncultured Gammaproteobacteria bacterium
GTTGGTATTTCCTCTTCAACGAGTTCTAGAAGCGAGAATAAAAGCGGCAACTCCGGAAGAGGAAATTCCAACAAAAACAGGAGAGACAGTAACTGAGCCGGAAGCACCAAAGCCCGATCCAAAACTAGAGGCAGATGCGGCTGCACTCCAGGCGTGGGTTGAGGGCGGAGCGCTCGGCGAAGACGCCCGTCCTGTGCTTGAATTTATTGCGGCAGAACAAGCAGTGAGGACAGCGGAGGCAAGGCTAGGAGATCTTAATAAAGCGGTTCGCGGAGCAAAAACTGAAAATCAGCAAAGATTTGTCGAAGCCCAAAGAGAACGCGCCATTAATGTAGTAAAGAAAGCAAGAGAGGATTTCGAAAGGATGATGAAAAGCAATGACCGTCTGAAAACCGATATGGGAGCTTCTGATGAAGTCCGCCTGCTTGCCTATGATATAGATGCGAGACAGACGGCGATTGAGCTAAGAGATGCAGAGGTGACTGTTGCGGCATTTGAGGGTATTCCAAGAGACCAAATGAATGCGGAAGGACAAGAACAGTATGATAAGGCGGTCGCAAAAAGAGACGCTCTTAAGGCGAAGCAGGACACTTTAATAGCTGAAAGAAAGAAAATCGGCACGGAAGAGCAGAGAAGAGTTAATTATGTTGAAGCCGAGGTAATAAAACTCACAAAAGATTTGCCTCCTAAACCTCCTGAGCCACCTAAACAAGATGAAAACGGGGAAGATATTATCCTTAGTGATGAGCAAAAAGAAGAAGCGCGAAAAATGGAAGTGCAAAGGATAGAATCTCAAAGAAAAGCAGATCCTATTGGATATTTGCAAAGTGAAATTGATAGATTAGGGATAGAGGTAGTGTTGGAAAACAGTGACCTGAGTGCAAAAGACCAAAAGAAATTGGTAGAGTTGGGGACAGTAAAAACAGCTGAGCGGGCTGTTATAAATAAAGAACGTCTCGATAAAGGAAAAGATACGGGAAAAACGGGGATAATGGCGATACTTCTTCTTCTCTACACGGCGCATGGCGCGAATAAAAAAGCAAAAGGCCAAGCGATGGGATAATTTCCTTTATGCTTTTGCGGCTTCAATAACACTTTTTAAGAAGACAATTGTCTGTTCATCATTTTGCCATCCTTGCGCTGTAATAAATGTGCCAATTGCTTCGTCGTTGTTTTCAAGTGCCGTCAGTGTGGTTGTCTCAACGCCCATTTGGTGCAAACGATCAAGTCCCTCTTTGCCTATTTTCTTCAGAATAATGGTGTCGATGAGCGAGCTGACTTGCTCCGCTCTTGTTTTTTCATCGATTTGTTGTACATTTCGTGCTTCACGAACTCCATATGCAACGAATTTGCGTGTCGCCGTATCATCTGTCCAAAGAGGGTAGCCAAGCGCCTGATTACGCTCATTTATTCTCTTGATTATCTCGCCCTTGTTTCGTATTTTACCGAAGGCAATAATTTCCTGTTGACTGAATCCCAGATGTTGAAGGTCTTGGAGCGACCTTCCCCCCACCTTTAGTTTCAACAGTTTTTCCGCCTCTGACCAGTCTGTTTTATCAGTTCCTGTGACACGTCTGTCAAAATGGGCATACGCCTGTTCGTCGACTTCAGATTGGGAAGGAGGAGCTTGTGACTCAACAAGACGAGATTGATAGATCGCCTGAGCTTCTTCAGCTGCCTGTTTTCTGAGTTCGATCAAGTGCTTTCGTGCCTCTTCCCAGTCGGCGGTTTGATCTTCACTTGAGCTGACTTCCTGCGCTCCTGCTCTTTTCCTTACCTCATAATTGATGCGAGCGGGAAGTTTTATTTGGTCATCGGTAGGTTCAACTGTTGCAAACTGTTCGGCAAGCACGACCTGTGCTTGGAACGCATCCACTCTATCCTGTCGGTGAGCGGAGAGTTCTGCCCGGGCTCTTTCCTGATCGGTAAGCTCATCTCCGGACGTTCTTTTTTCCCAAATATAGTATGCGGCTACCTTTTTTTGATCCTCTTTTGATGGTCTTTTGCGTGTTTCCTTACCCGTGTCAACGGTTGTCGGGACTTCAGGAGGAGTCATGTCATTGTCAAGTTCGCTGTCCTGGACAGCTCGCGCATCCTGTTCAAGTAATTGTTCAAACTGAGAAGGCACTCTCTCGACTGGTTCTCCATAAACAGCGCCAACTCCTGCATCAATCTCATCGCTTCTATCAACAGGCCACGGCTTTTCTTCAACTGGTGGCTTCGCTTCTGGGGGAACGTTGAATCCCGGCATTCCCACCCCTAGATCACTGTCCGCACTGTTATCGATAGGAAATGGTTTTTCTTCGGCTTTAGGAGGTGTTGGTGAAACTTCTTGCGCTTTTCTTTCTGCTTTACGCCGTGCAAGAATTCGTTCAGCAAAGGCAACATCTTCTGGAGAAGGATCACCGGGAAGTTTAGTTGTTTGTGGAATTTTTGAGACATCAACCGCATCAGGATCTTCTGAGGCGACTACTTCTGGTGTTTCTTCGACTTTTGGAGTCTCTATCCGTAATGGCGATTCATCGACCGTATATTCAGGGATGCTTTCTTGTATAAGTTGGGGAGTTGGGGTAATGGTTTCAGTTTTTACCTCGGGAGAGAGAGTGGTAGTCTCTGTGACCACTTCGCTTTTTATATCACCTTGTCGATAGAGGTATTCAACGCCCTTTAGTCCCATATCAAACACCGTTCCTCGCGTATACATATCGTCAACCTGTGCGTAGCTATCCTGTTTTTTTGCGAGTGAACCAAAAGCTCTCGTGACACGTCGACCGTCGGCGAGGATGCGAAGAAGGTCACTTTTTTCCGGATTATTTTCCAATCCCAAATCCTTCAATACAGTTTCAGCAGAAGTAGTGGTTTGTAGGGACGTACCGCTTAAATATTTTTGCAATACTAGTTGTTGTTCGGCGGAAAGAGAGGTTGTAAGAACGGATTCCAACATGGAGGCTGTTTGGTTTCTGTTTGTCTCAAGCGTTTTTCCTCCTAACACTGCAGGTACTCCCTTTGTGATTTCATCTGCCAATCTTTGCACGTCCGCGCTAATAGGAGGCTGGATGGCCAGTGTCCCGTCTTCATATCCTACTTTCAGTCCCACCAAAATCGCAGCGCGTTCCATTTGACGCATTTGCTCAAGCTGCTGAGTAAGAGTGTTAATTTCGGCAACCGCATCTTCATCAGATACAAGTTTTTTCAAAATTTTATTAAGCTCATCTCCTTCTTCCGTAGTGGTTTCTGTTGCTGCACGGGCTGCCTTTTTTGCAGCAATTACCCCTTCAAGCCGAATGCGGGCAAGCCGTTCGCCGGGAGGAAGTAAAATGTCTTGTAAGGCGACTGCGGTCCGAAGATCTACTTCAACGGGACGTTGAAATTCTCTTGTCGGTGAACCGTCAGGATTTCTGAATAATCCGTTTGTTTCTTTTGACAGTTCCAGTGTCTTTTTATCTTCTCCTTCCCTTAACGTACGGGAAAACTCAGAGGGCATCTGCAGTCTTCCGTGATTCACCCGAGAGACATGTCTTCTTGATTTTTTTACCATTGTCTCCGTCGTTGTTGTTATAGTTTGGGGCTCTGCAGAAGCATTTATAATATCATTTGCATATGAAATCCCAAGGGCCTGAAGTACTTGTAGAGCGTCAGTAGACTGGATGTCTCCCAACTGTGCGATAACGGTTGCGAATTTATCCATCCCAGTAGTGTCTATCTGTTCAACTATTCCTTGAATAACGTGAAGGCGCACTTCAGGACTTTTAAAGTCGAGTATTTCAACATCTCCCACCGTGCGTTTTGGCAGACTCGCTCTTTGTTCCGGCGAAAGACAGGCGATGAGTGACTCAAAAACGTCTTTAGCATCGTCAAGGTAATTGTAAAGACTGACACTTTGTCCATCGACGTCTATCGCAAACTTTTTATACATCTGATCGGCGCCTGTTTTCTCCCCCGGTTTTATTTTTGGCCAGAGAACCCCATCCGGCTTTTTATCGGGATGATCAATAAAATTAGGATGGAGAATAGCAGCGACGGAGGCTCGAGCGAGGGTAGCAGATTCTTGTGTTTTTGGAGCTTCAACCGGTTGAGGAACTGGATTTTGAGTCTCTACCATAGATAAAATATAGGTTATCTCGTTTTCCAATACAACTAGTAATATTCTATAGGTTATTGACAGACCTTTAAAGTTTAATTAGTATTAGTTATTACATACTTATACTGAGGGTAAAATCATTCACCTATGACTCTATCAGCTGAAGGGGCCCGGCCAACAACCTCAGAGGCACCAAAACCTTCAGAACTTTCGATCTCCTCCTCCATCAGTAAACTCGGGACAAGACAAGAAGCAGTCTGTGCTGGACGCGAGGTTCATATGGCCTATCTTGAAAGGAGCCCAAAAGATGCTACGCCATTGACTCCTGAACAACAAAAAGAGAATGCAAAGAGGGTTGCCGACAGGCTCAAATCACTGGGAGTAAAAAATGGGGAAAATGACTTTACAGCAGAGGATGTCTTGGGAGTGGGGGCAGTAATGGAACAACTCACGGGACAGGATGGACCGTACGCCGCAGTTTTATTCCAAGCCTCAAGCCGCGAATCGGCCACAGGAATTACCTCTGCAGCCATTATGACGATCGTTGCACATGAGCTTGCAAGTCCTGCAATGAAAGGGAAGCCTCAGGCGGAAGTACTCGCTCTTATCAAAGGGAAACTGGTTGATTTTTATAAAAAAACCAATCCAGGCGATACAACAAATACTGCTTCACACGTTACGATGGCTCTTATCAATAAACAGGGTGAGGTTTCAACCGAAATGGGATCAAATCATCTTTCCATTGCCATAATTGATGCCGAAGGAAAAAAAATGGAAGCGGCCCCAGGATATCAATTGAAACCTGGAGAAAAAATAATCATTGCTGAAAAAACGAAAATAGATACGCTTGACGGGAAAAAAACATTACAAGAGATGATGGAAGGAGCGGATGGAGACCGCGCTGTTTCAGGAGCTGAAACAGAAAAAAAACCCGAGGTTGAGGCGCCTGTTCCTGTTGCTGCGCCTGCCGAAACACTCGTGTTAAAGAAAGTTATTTACGAAGATAATAAAGACAAACCCCATAAGGTGGAAGAATATATTCAAACGCCTGAATATCAACAGAATAGAGTGTGGCTAGGAAAGGTAATTGAGGCAATTCAAGTATCGACGGATCCGACAATTGAAGGGTTGAAACGAAAGAAGGGGGAGGACGAATTAGTTTATACAAAAAGAGTGGTTGGGGCTTTGCAAAAGCACCTTACTGCTGCTGGAGAAAATGAAAATAGTCCACTTTCCCGTCTTGCATCCGAGGCGGAGGATGTCTCCACTGGAGAGAATCCGGACAGAGGAGGAGAGTTGACAACGCTTGATGCGATCTCGGTCCTTTTGAAGAAAGCCCCGGAATTATATGATCCACAATTTGCTTCAGCTGAGACGGTGGGGAATCCTGAAGAGGTAAAAAATGCATTTAACGAAGCATTCGGTCTCTATGAAGCGGAAATGCAGGCGCTTGTCAGCAGGGATGTCTCCACTCTTTCACACGATGAGAGGGAAATACGTGCTCGTTATTTGTATACAAAATCCGCTGTTGAACGTGCGAAAGAAACAAACAATTGGAGTTTTGAAGTGGAGTTGAGAGCTCACGGAGAGTTGCCTTCTCATATCATAACCGAAGGAGTTCCTGTTGAAGGAG
>CAZUEQ010000027.1:0-5438 GCA_964619475.1 uncultured Gammaproteobacteria bacterium
GGCGGAGGAGAAACGGGAGGAAGGGTACTCTATCAAGGTCCACTTCATGGTATCATGAAAGTTAAGGACTCATACACCCGTGAGTACCTTGCCTAACGTTTTTAAACAAAATGTCATCTAAAAAACTTAAATTATTTGTATTCTTCGGGTTTTTGTTTTGTTTTTTATGTACCGTCCCCGTTTTTGCCTCTGACTTTAACTCTGAGTACAACATTGAATATTTTATAAAGGACGGCAACGCGGCACCAACATATACGCAGGCCGCTTATGTTGTAAGGCTTACTAATTTACAACCGGATAGGATAGTCAGCACGTTCAGTATCTCATTCCCTCAATCGTTTGGAGTAGGGAATATACAGGTAAAGGATGACAACGGCACGATTATTCCTGAGGTTACACAGAAAGACCGCTACGTTGTTGTCTCCATGAAGTTTAATAATCCGAAGCCCGGACTTAACGAAGTAAACTCGCTTTACATAAACTTTTTACAAAAGAATGTATTTCATGCAAAAGGGACCATATGGGAAATTCTTATTCCCACAATGCAAACCGAAAACATGGTGCTCCGCTCGGTGATTGTCAATCTGCCTCCCGACAAGCACAGTAAACTGTCTATCGCAAAACCATTGCCTGACAATGTGACTCTCGATAAAATCACCTGGAACAATGTTACCACCGACTCGATATATGCAGTCTTTGGAGACATCCAAAACTATGGTCTTAATCTCAAGTATCATCTTGAAAATCCGAACGTGTATCGCGTGTATACCGACATAGCACTTCCACCGGATACTCTGTATCAGCAGGTGCTCTATGACTCTCTTTTGCCAAAACCCGACTCACTTTTTTCCGATTCAGATGGAAACGCACTTGCCAGATACAACCTTAATCCTCAGGAAAAAAAAGACATTGTGTTTAAAGGATATGTAAGAATATATGCATCTCCCCGGAGAGACTATGCGGATTTTACAACGACACAATTCAATAAAGAAAAATATACCTTATTTGATGCACAGCCTTTGTGGACACTAAAAAATAAACCTGTCACATCTGACAACATAAAAACAATTTATAACTACGTTACATCCACACTTACTTATAATTTTAATCGGGTCATTAAGGGAAATTCGCGCATGGGAGCAACACAAGCTTTGCAGTTTCCTGACCAGGCTGTTTGCACGGAATATTCGGATGTTTTTATTGCCCTTGCGAGGCAAAATGGATTTTTTACCCGAGAGATACAAGGGTACGGATTTGCCTCAGACCAGGATTTGCGTCCAATACAGGATAACTCGGACATTCTTCATTCATGGGTAGAGTATTTTGATACTACAAAAAACAGATGGACTCCAATTGATCCCACATGGCAGGATACATCTCATATAGACTATTTCTCCTCATTTGATTTCAATCATATTGCCTTTGCAATACACGGAAAAAAAGCAGACTATCCGTATCCTGCAGGAAGTTATAAATCAGACCCCAATGATAAAGACGTATATATAGAACCAGTGACGGAAACACCACAGATACAAAATAAACTTGTTGCGGAGATCGACAAGCTTCCGCTTCCAAGCGATACTTCCGGTTCTTTTACTTTAAAATTTACCGTGACTAATGGGGGGAATGCAAGCGTTTGGAATAAAAAAGTATCTGTTATTATGGAAGGAGCATCTGTTGAAGGTGATACTCAAACAATTGATCACCTCCTTCCCGGAGAAACAAAAAGTTATACAACGTCATTTAAACCCGATAGCTCTCTCTTTTACCAGTCGACGCAGGTTGAAATAAAGTCGGGAGATGAATCGCTCGGAAGGCAGATGATTACCGTTCCTATTTTTGTCACCTTCTTTAGTAAGTTCGGACTTCCCATTGCGCTCATCCTTCTTGGTGCTTTTATCTTCGTTGTTATTATCACTAGAAAAAGCTCCCATGATAAGTAAAGCACAGCTTGAGGCACTTCCCACAACTGTTGGTATATATATCTTTAGGAATAATGAAGAGATTGTCTATATCGGAAAATCGATAAATATCAGGGAACGGGTAAAGTCGCACATTGAACGAGCAGAAATTGACGGCAAAGAACTGGCGATTATTCAAAACAGCAATGATATAGACTTCATTGTTTCGCAATCTGAGTTCCAGGCACTTATTCTAGAATCAAAACTTATTCAGGAACACAGGCCCAAATACAACGTAATATGGAGGGATGATAAAAGTTATTTGTATATAAAAATTCCCATTAAAGATGCGTTTCCACGAATTTCGCTCGTGCGCAAAGAAAATGACGGAAAATCACTTTATTTTGGACCTTTTGCATCAACCCGCAACGTCCGTTTTTTGCTGAGATCCATCCGCTCTCTCGTTCCGTTTTGTACCCAAAAACCGTCAATAAAAAAGCCGTGCTTTTATTCGAAAATCGGACTGTGCAATCCCTGTCCTGCAGGAAATGAGAATAATCATGAGATACAAAAACAATATCGTTCTCAAATAAAAAAAGTCATAGCAATACTGAACGGAAAAATAGACATATTTGAAAAGTCGCTTCAAAAAGAAATTACAGTACTTACCAAAAAACAATTGTATGAAGATGCTTTAGTGCTGAGAAACAAATTATTCAACCTTAACGATCTTATTCACCTTCGGTCGTTTGAACGGTTTGAATATTCGCATCACTATGATCCTGAGACGGCAACTGAGGATCTCATTGCTTTGCTCAATAGTGGCGGGATTGCCGTTTCCGAATTAAAAAGAATAGAGTGCTACGACGTGAGCAATCTGAGTCAGAAAGAGGCAACTGCGTCATTGGTTGTTGCGACAGGTGGTCTTATCGATAAACAGGAATATAGGCGTTTTAAGCTGAAAAGTGCCGGCGTCTCCGACTTTCAAATGCTTAAAGAGGCTCTCACCAGGCGATTTAACAACAAATGGGAATTCCCCTCGCTTATCGTTGTTGATGGGGGAGCGCCTCAAGCACTTATCATTTCACGACTACTTACCCAGATTAACATCGATATCCCTCTTATTGGCATTGCCAAGCACCCTGACCGGCTTGTCCTGTTTCACAAAGGCACAACTAAGACACTGCGCCCTCTTCGAAACAGGCCTGGATTTATGCTTGTTCAACAGTTGAGGGATGAGTCACACCGTTTTGCAAAAAAATATCACCTTTTCCTAAGAAACAGACGAATATTGGTATAATGAAGAAATGAAACGACCTTTCCGTCTTTTTATTTTTTCTTGTTTTGCACTGTTTGTGACTGCCTGGTGGGATAAGGGGTTTATTCTTCCTTCTCAAACCCTTGCATTCGTTGAACTTGCAGGGATTTTAGCCCTTATTTTTCTCATCGTAAACCCCATTGCGAAGATAGTATTATTTCCCCTTAACATGTTAACGTTTGGTTTTTTTGGATTTGTTTTATATCTTTTTTTCATTCATTTACTAACAACGTATTATCATCTTTTTGGACTTACTTCTTGGCGCTTCCCCGGCGTTACTCTTTGGCTCGTTACTATTCCTCCAGTACAGTTGAATTATCTTGCGAATTTGGCTTTGTCTTCCTTGTCGTTATCGAGTATAATTAATACGTTGGATCAATTTACATAATCTATGAGAAATATCGTTCTAGTGATAAATATTGTCGTTTCTATCGTAATAGTTGCCCTTATTCTATTACAGGGAAAAGGCGCGGGACTCGGGAGTGCATGGGGTGGGGGAGGCGAACTGTTTCAGACAAGACGAGGAGTAGAAAAAGTCACTCTTAGGTTGACTGTTTTTTTCATTGTTATTTTCTTTATTTTGTCTTTGATTAGTTTACTCATTAAATAGAGCTGTGGCAGTCGGAACGAAAAAACTTCGCTACTATTATTGGCTAATGCTTGAGTTTGTTAAAAAGCATAACAAGCTTATCTTCTTGAGCTTTTTGACATCCGTCATCTTTGTCGTCAGCGTCATAACCATTTCCCCCTATATCTCCTCCTCACTTGTTAGAAAAAAGAGAGTAATAGGCATTATAGGCTCTTATGAAGCTCAGTCTTTCCAGAATCTCCCTGATGAAATACTCTCAAAGATATCAAGTGGTCTGACGGTAGTGAACGATACCGGAGCGGTACTACCAATGCTTGCCAGTACCTGGGAAAAATCCAAGGATGAAAAGACCTACACCTTCACCATTAAAAAAAACCTCCTTCTTAATAACGGGACTCTTTTTAGCGCAAAACATATTTCGCTTTCCTTCAGGGACGTAACCATGAAAGTCATCAACGATTATACGGTTCAGTTTACTCTCACCAAACCGCTTTCCATTTTTCCGTTGTATTTGACAAAACCCATTATCGTATACCCTTATACGGGCGTTGCAGGGCTCTATTCGGTTGACCGGGTAAAACAAAAGAGTGAGTTTATTCAGGAAATAGTCCTCAGCCCCAATAGGAAAGACGTGCAGCCCATAACATATGTTTTTTATCCCAACGAAGGGGACATGATAACGGCATACAAACTGGGGAAGATAAACGAAATGACCATAACAAATAAAACACTTGCCGATGCGTTTGGAAACTGGAAGAATACAACCGTTACCAAGAGCGTCGACTACACGCGCCTTTTGACTCTGTTTTATAATGAGGCCAATCAGATCGTGAAAGAAAAGGACTTCCGAAGCGCCGTTGAATCGACATTCAATTACGATTCGTTTTCCTCTTACGGACAGCTTGCCACCTCATCTATCCCTCCTACCTCATGGGCATACAACCCCGATCTGAAAAAAAGAGAGACCGATACCGATTATGCAAAGAAAATGTTCAAACATTATGTCGCGACCTCATCTGCCAAAATGACTCTTGTTACGTATTATGACTATCTCGATATTGCGGACGTTGTGTCAAGCGACTTGCGGGATGCGGGATTGCCCGTCACGGTAAATGTTGCTTCTTATTCAACTTCCCAGCAAAACTTTGACTTCATGCTTGCATATCTGAAGGTTCCCACGGATCCGGATCAGTACTATTATTGGCACAGCACCCAAAGCTTGGCCCAACTTCTTTCCTATCGCAATCTAAAAGTGGACAAGTTATTGGAAGACGGAAGATCCACCTTTAAGGTAAATGACAGGAAAACTGCTTATTTTGACATGCAAAAAACCATGTCAGACGACCCGCCGGGTCTTTTTCTCTTCTATCCATACATTTATCAAGTCAAAAGAAAATAAGTTATAATAGAACTTGATTTACGCTTAAAAGGCACGAGCCGAGTAAAGAATAGCCCGGATGGTGAAATGCTCAACTGACAGTTTGCGAATTGATAAATGAGCAAATACTGTCAGTTAGTCCCGCCAGAATGGCGGGGGCATACAAAACGTTTAGAAGAAATAAGCCGAATAAAGAATAGCCCGGATGGTGAAATGGCATACACGCAGGACTTAAAATCCTGTGACCGCAAG
>CAZUEQ010000028.1:0-5260 GCA_964619475.1 uncultured Gammaproteobacteria bacterium
AAAAAAAATGAGCGGGCGAAGGGAATTGGACCCTCTGTCTTCTCCTTGGCAAGGAGACATTTTACCGGTAAACTACGCCCGCACGACATTTGAAGCGGTGCTGAGGGCGTGAATCGAACACGCATCTGAGGTTTTTCAGACCCCCGCCGTGACCACCTTGGCTACCTCAGCATTAACTTTGGGACATCCCCATTATACAGAAACCCTTCCTATTTTTCATTTCACGATACGCTGTGCGTCCGCTTGGGATCGGACCAAGGACATCTACTTTATAAGAGTAGCGCTCTACCGCTGAGCTACGGACGCATCAACACCCTTTGTATTTTACCAAATTGTGGACCTAGCCGGACTCGAACCGGCGACTAGTCAATGCGAATGACTCGGTATACCGCTTGCCTATAGGCCCAAAAACAAGATGTTATGGTGTTCCCGGGGTGAATTGAACACCCATCATAGGTTCCGGAAACCCATATTCTATCCGTTGAACTACGGGAACTAATGCCTTAAAAAAATAAGCTTATTATACCAATCCCAATGCGATAAAGGCCGAAATTGGTAAGCTTTTGCTTTTGGAGATAAGAAACGAACCATTTCATACTAATATAGGCAACAACAAACGAAACAACAAGCCCTACAATTATCATCTGCATCTGACTACCGGATAGATGGATCCCCTTCATCTTATAAAGATCGTACAAGGAAGCAGAGGCAATCGTGGGGAGTGCCAACATGAATGAATATTGGGCGCTTTCTTCCCGCTTAAAACCAAGAAGCATCATGGCGATGATGACTATCCCCGCTCGGGAGACGCCAGGAACGACCGCAAGCGACTGAGCAAGACCGATAATAACTGCTTGTTGGAGAGTCATTGCCGCGATGGACTTATTCAAGTGTAGCTTTTTTCTTTCTACAACAATGAAGACAAGTCCCACAATAATGAGGCTTGCCGCAATAAGCGTATTCGATTCAAAAAAAACGGTTTTAATGACTTTATAAAGACCGAATCCTATAATTGCTGTTGGAATATATGAGGCAAGCAACTGCTTTATTAGCTTCCAATCAAAGAATTTTCTTCCATAAAGAAATACAATTGCAAAAATGGCGCCAATCTGGATAAATACTTCAAAAAATTTCTGAAATTCTGTTTGAGACAATCCCATGATGCGGGCCCCCATAATCATGTGGGCGGTAGAAGAAATGGGCAAGAATTCTGTTAGTCCTTCGATGAATCCAAGGATTGTTGCATGTAAAAGTGTCATATTGTGAATTATAATTGATTTGTCATGAAAATTGCTGTTATCCACGACCAATTACGGGAGTTTGGCGGTGCTGAACGAGTGCTGTTCTCCATTCTTGAACTTTTTCCTGACGCGGATATTTTTACATCCACATTCGATTGGAACTCCCTCGGAAAACACAAGAGTCACATTGATCCAAAAAAGGTGAAGACAACGTGGTTTGGAAAAATCCCGTTTGTCAATAAATATTATTCTCCCCTCCGTTTCTTAACCCCACAGATTTGGGAGAGTCTTGATTTGTCTTCATATGATCTCGTTATCTCTTCGACTGGATCGTGGATGTGTAAGGGCGTCAAAACAAAAAAACCTACAGTACATATAAGCTACATTCATCACCCGCCGCGTTACCTTTACGGGTATGAAACCGCCATCGAGTGGCAAAAATATTGGGCAGTAAAAGTATATGCATATATCGTGAATCATTTTCTCAGGAAATGGGATTTTGAAGCTTCACAAAGGCCTGATTATCTTATCGCAAATTCTGTTGAGACACAATCTCGCATCACCAAGTTTTATCACCGATCTTCAGTAGTCATCTATCCTCCTGTTACTATTCCAAAAGAGATAAACATTTCCACTGCTTCCCAAGATTATTACATCACCGTTTCCCGACTTGCGCGTGCAAAGCATGTTGACGTACTCATCAAGGCAGCAAATAAACATAGTCTTCCGCTTAAAGTAGTGGGGGTGGGTCGGGACGAAGAAGTGCTGCGTTCAATGGCCGGAAAGAGTGTCGAGTTTGTTGGAAACGTGAGTGACGGTGAACTTGCAAAGCTATATGAACATGCAAAGGCCTTTGTTTTTGCGTCAGTTGATGAAGAATTCGGCATTGCACCGGTTGAAGCAATGGGGCGTGGCATCCCGGTTATTGCATTTGCGTCAGGCGGCATGAAGGAAACGGTAAAAAACGGTATTAACGGGTATCTCTATGATGAGCTGACTCCGGAATCTTTCTTTACTGCTCTTTCAAAATTCAACAATCTGCCTGAGGAAAAAAAGCAGTTAATGAGAAAAAACAGTCGTATTGAGTCGGAGCAATATTCAGAAAGCAACTTCAAGAAACAGTTTATGGATTTTGTTCTGTCTCACACAAAGTAAGGCCACATATCTTCCTTATTCATACCGTATTGCATCGATAGGTGAAAGATCGGCAGCTTTTTTTGCAGGAAAAACACCAAAGACTATACCGATTAGTGACGATACTCCAAGAGCAAGGATGACTGCGCTTATGTCAATATAAGCGGGGAAAAGCGGTTGAATCAAAAGCACGATTACGTAGGATAACAAGAGCCCCAAAAGTCCTCCAAGTACTGACAGAATAATTGCCTCAACAAGAAAAAGAAGCAGGATATCATTTTTTCTTGCACCAAGCGCTCTGCGGATACCTATCTCTTTTATTCTTTCGGTAACGGTTACGTACATGATGTTCATAATACCTATTCCTCCCACGACCAACGATATTGCTGCAATAGCGACAAGTACGGTATTGACGATACTGAAAATTGATGATATTGAATTCATGAGTTCAGTTTGTTCCATTACCGAAAAGGCGTCTTTGTCATACCTCTTTCCTAGTATCTTCTTAACTTCCTCCGTAACTACGGGAACGTTTTCCTTATTGTCGACTTTGAAATATATTGCAAAGTATTTTTTTTCCGGATTAAACACAACGGTCGACTTAAACGGAACATATACGTTTGCATCTACATCCCCTCCCATTCCTCCCCCTCCTTTTGATTTTGTGATTCCTATTATCTTAAAACTTTGTCCTTCGATATCTAGACTTTTACCAAGTGCCTCACTTACTGTGGGGTAGAATTTCTTTGCATATGTGGAAGCGATAACGAGAACCTTTGCTCCTTTTTGAATATCGCGCTTTTCAAGCAGCCGACCTTCCTCTATCTCCAAATTCATAACGGCACTGACTTCCTCGTTACTTGCAATAACATCAATTATTTCTGTTTTCCCGTTAGCCGATATGTTTGCGGCACTTTTGGCAAACATAGGAGCCAAATGGGTTATGTTTTTTATACGAGCAAGTTTTGTTGCATCTTTTTCGTCAAACTTAATTCCTCCCATCAAGCCCCCTCCTCTCATCATCGTTTCTTTTTTACCCGGCATAATTATCATGAGATTCGCTCCGAGACTTTCAAACTGATTGCCAATATATCTTTTTAATCCCAGTCCAAATGCCGTAAGAAGGACCACCGCAAGAACGCCGATGAGAATACCCAAAGAGGTAAGGAGCGTTCTTCCCTTATTGCGGGCAAAGTCAGCGATGGCCGAGCGAATTGCAAAAAGAATGTAATTCATACTATTTCTCCGTCTCTAATTTTTATTGTCCGCCTGGCGAGAAGAGCAATTGTCGGATCATGAGTAACTAATACGATAGTGATTTTTTCTTGTTGATTTAATTCAGTCAGAATTTTTATTATCTCTTTCCCTGTTTTCGTATCTAGGTTTCCTGTCGGCTCATCAGCAAGTATAAATTTTGGATTCATAATAAGCGCTCGTGCTATCGCAACACGTTGTTGTTGTCCTCCCGATATTTTATTAGGATATGACCGTTCTTTTCCTTCCAGTCCAAACCGTTTAATAAGATAACGCGCTTTTTCTTCCGGGTCGAAGTCCAATTTTTTTCTTGCATAGACTGTTGGAAGAAGAATGTTCTCAAGGATTGTTAGTTTATTAATTAAGTTAAATTGTTGAAATACAAACCCCACTATTTCACTGCGAAGAGTGGAAAGCGTGTCATCTGTCACCTTGGAAATCTGCTGACTACCAAAAGAAATGGTTCCGGAAGACGGTTCATCAAGCAGTCCGATAATGTGCATGAGGGTTGATTTCCCTGACCCTGACGGACCAACAATTGCAACAAACTCCCCTTCTTTTATAGTGAGATTTATGTTTTTCAATGCATGAAAAACCACATCGTGATCAAGCTTATACTCTTTATTAATATTTGACAGAGAAATCATGTATATTCGGAACAATAGTTAAGGTACGTTTACTACAACATCTCCCTCCTGCAATCCGGAAAGAATCTCATATGCCCCATCGGCTTCGAGGCCGATTTTTATAGAGGTTTTTACTTGTTTTCCATTTACCATTTTCCAGACGAATTTTTTTTCACCTTCACTTTTTACATAGAGGGATGGCACCGCGACTACATTTTCCCTTCCTCCTGTGGCGAACTCTATATCTCCCGTCATTCCCATTTTGTATTTATATTCATTCCCTACATCCGCCATTTTTATCTTTACCTCATACACCGTTCCTGACTCGCCTGTTTTTGGGGTATATCCGATATGTGAGATTTCTCCCTTGTAGGCACTATCGGGATATGAATCAAAAGTAATATCCCCCCTCATATTTTCACTAAGCTTAATCACATCGGTCTGATCTGCAGTTGCCGAAAAATAAATGGTTTGAGGATTAACTACTTCAAATTCGGCGTTGGCCGGTGTTATATTCACTCCGGGATATTTTGCATCTGCGCGCACCAAAATCCCTTCGATAGGAGTATAAAGATAGGAATATTCTTTTGCCAAGTCCTGAATCTCTACATCAAGAACAGAGTTATTCAAATCATATTGTGCCTTTTCAAGAAGACGTTTCATCGCATCTCCCGCCTCAGACGTTGGCTGATCGCTCACCCTTTGATTATCATCTTGGGATTGATCGTAGTCATTTCTCTCTTTTGCGAAATCATTTAAAGTCTTTTGCATTTTTTTTTGCACTTCTCTCATGTCCAAGGATGCTAGGCCCTGATATTTTTTAACACTTTCTCCTTCTTTTGCACCAAGCCACACGAGTTTGCCGGATATGGGAAAGCGTAGCACTACATGTTCTTCCGCATCTATCTGACCCGAAAGAGAAAGAGTTTCTTTTAGGTCCTGTCGTTTAACAACATATGACGTATCTTTCTCTTTTTTTGCCTGTGCGGAGTGCTGTTGGTTGAA
>CAZUEQ010000029.1:0-4686 GCA_964619475.1 uncultured Gammaproteobacteria bacterium
AGTTTTGCAATCATGGAAAACAGTATATCACTTTATTCCTAACTCATCGCGCTCAATTTGCCACAATCTGTTGTATTTCGCCACTCGTTCTCCAAGGATTGGTGCTCCAAACTTAACAAACTCCGATTGCATCGCAACAGCCAGGTCGGCAATAAAATCATCATTTGTTTCTGCCATATTTCCAGCGGCAATGTAAGACACATTGTTCTGACGAGCAATTCTGACTAGCTCAAATATCTCCGATATCGTACCTATTTGATTAGGTTTAAGGAGAAACGAAGTGCAGGAGCCGTCTTTTATGGCAAAGTTCAACCTATCTTTTGACATTCGGATAAGCTCATCTCCTATAATGTATATAGTAGAAGAAATAAGGGAGGTAAGTTTTTTCCATCCTGCCCAGTCTTCGTTATCAAGTGGATCTTCAAGCGAAAGAATAGAATAGTTATCTGTAATCGTCTTTATGAATGCAATGTATTCGTCCACGTGCATAGAATGGGATTTGTCTTTAATGGTGTACGCATTGTTCTTCGCAAAAAAAGAGGCGGCCATGTCGATACCTATAAACATATCAAGTCCCATCTTCATTTTTAGTTGGGATACAGTTTCGTTTAAGATCTCAAGCGCATCAAGATTTGCAGATAGGTTAGGACTAAATCCTCCCTCTTCTCCGACAGCGGTTGTTGCATTCCGATATTCAAGCACTTTTTTCAATTCACTGAATAGTTCTATTGATTTTTGATAGGCAGTTCCAAAAGAAAAAGAGGAGGAGGGAATAATCTGGAATTCTTGAAAATCCATAGAAGAATTTGCATGTCTCCCTCCATTAATCATATTGAAAATAGGAGTTGGTATTTTATTTATCTTTATTTCTTCGTTATATTTCTTTTTGTATAAATTGTTCAGCTGTTTAAAAAGGGGAATGCCATTTGCAACAGCACCGGCTCTTGCAATAAGCTGAGAAACGGTGAGAAGGGTGTTCACTCCAAGACGCGATTTATTCCGTGTACCATCCGCCTTTATTAACCAATCGTCAATCTCGGCAAGCTTTTCAGGAGAGACTCCTTTCAGTTTCGGAGCAATAAGTTCGTTAATATACGAGGCGGCATGCAACATTCCTTTGCCGAAGAAGCGGTTAGGGTCTTCATCCCGAACATCAACTGCTTCATTCGGAAACAAAGAATAGGCTGCCGGGACAGATGTCCTCGTCCGCAGCCCGTTATCTAAAACGAGTTGTGCTTCAAGCGTAGGCGCTCCCCGCGAGTCTATTATTTCATACGCGTGTATTGATTGAATTGTTGTCATTTCTTAAGGGACTGAAACTGCTTTTTCTCAATTTCATGAATAAGATGCCGAGTTCGTTCTACCGCATCAGGATTAACAGAAACACTTGTAATACCACACTTTACTAATCGTTCCACGATATCAGGAAAATCAGAAGCCGCCTGTCCGCAAATGGATGCGGTTACTCCGTATTTTACGGCTGTGGAAACAATATATTCAAGAACTTTCACAATCATCGGATTGCGCTCGTCATAAATGCCCGATACGTGTTCGTTGTCGCGGTCAACGCCAAGAAGCATCATGGTAAGGTCGTTTGTACCAATTGAGATGCCGTCAATCCCTACCTTCAAAAATTCCTCAATATTGAGGGCGCAATAA
The DNA here is from genome assembly GCA_964619475.1 of uncultured Gammaproteobacteria bacterium. Taxonomy (GTDB): domain Bacteria; phylum Patescibacteriota; class Microgenomatia; order UBA1406; family GWC2-37-13; genus JAKBEU01. The sequence continues at coordinate 1,660 of CAZUEQ010000029.1, forward strand.
GGCACTTCAACCATTATCCATAACTTAAATTCCGGATAGTCAAAAAGACCTGATTTCCGGACCAGTTCTTTTATTTTGATTATTTCCCATGGAACACGGACAAAGGGGATCATGAGGTGTAAATTACGATACCCCATTTCCCATATTTTTTTTATGGCCTTTAGTTCAAGATAAAATTCGTATGGATCATTGATATAGCGCGATGCTCCGCGGTATCCTATCATTGGATTCTCTTCATGAGGCTCATACATGGCGCCACCTTTCAGATGTCTATATTCATTCGTCTTAAAATCAGTTGCCCGATACACCACCTTGCGGGGATTAAAAGGTTTAACGAATTTCAATAAATTATTCTTTAATTTTTCAACAAACAAATGTTCTTTGCCCTCTTTGATATATTGTTTCGGATGCGTTCCTATCTCGGCAATCATAAACTCCGCACGCAACAGTCCTATTCCATCCGTATCAAGATGTGAAACTTCCTCGGCCTTCTCGGGTTCCGCAAGATTAACATACACCTTTGTCATCGTCTTTAGTTTTATTGCATCATTTTTCTTTTTGAGTTTCTCGATGTCACGCAAATTAGCAGAAGAGAGAATGCTTCCCTTAAAGGCTTCTCCTGTCGTTCCGTTCACCGAGACAACCTCACCATTTTTCATAATGGTTGTCGCCCGTTCCATACCGACAACCGCTGGAATGCCAAGTTCGCGCGAAACGATTGCAGCATGAGATGTTCGTCCGCCTTTTTCCGTGATTATTGCAATTGCTTTTCGCATTGCAGGAACATAATCCGGGTTTGTTTGCGGTGCAACCAATACGTCACCCTTTTTAACCTTGTCAATTTCTTTTGGAGAATGGATTATAACGACGGGTCCGATACCGATTCCAGGAGAAGCGGGAGACCCGGTTCCAATAGGCTTTAACACCTGTTCTACCGTGTTCATCTTTTTTCCGTTTACCGCTTTTATCGTCGTAATGGGTCTTGATTGAACAATAAATACTCTTTCATTTTCTATTGCCCACTCAATATCCTGTGGAAAATAATAGTGATTTTCAATCTCTTTAACAAGAAGGGCGACAGAGGTAAGTTCTTGATCAGTAAGCTTTGGAGCCGCACCTTCTTTTTTTGTCAATTTCACCTCGATATTTTTCGTTCCAGATTTGATGTATTTTGAATTCTGATATGCGGTCGTTCTGTTAATAACAACAAATGACCGTTTGTCGACCTCATAATGATCCGGAGTTACCTTTCCTTGCACGATATACTCTCCTAACCCAAATATGGCCTCAATAACCATCTTTGTTTTATCATTCGTCACCGGATCAATACTGAAGGCAATTCCAGACTTGTCGGACTGTACCATGCGTTGGACAACTGCGGCAAGGCCCACCTTAAAGTGATCAAATCCCTGGCTGTGTCGATAATAGATAGCACGCTGTGTGAATAGAGAGGCCCAACATTGTTTTATATTGTGTATTAACTGTACGTCTCCCTTCACGTTAAGATAGGTTTCCTGCTGTCCCGCAAACGAAGCGGTTGGTAGATCTTCAGCGGTAGCTGATGAACGGACTGCAACGAGCGGGTATTTGTAAAGAGATGATAGTCTCCTCATCGCTTTTTTGACAACCGTACTGTCTATTGAAAGATATTTTTCCTCCTTGACTAACAAATTGTCGTAAAAGGCAATGATCTCATTCACAAGCGAGTTTTGAATAGGAGAGGCCATTATTATCTTCTGTATATATTCCGATGCTTGAGCAAGTTCTTGTGAATTCTCAAAATTCACGATAGAAAGAGTGTCTTTTATCTTTTTATCTAATTTACCATATGCTATAAAGTCAAAATACGCCTGGGCAGTCACGACAAAGCCGTAAGGAATCGGCAAATGTGCACGCGTCATTTCACCTAAATTAGCACCCTTGCCACCGACGGTTGCGACATCATCTTTTGTTACTTCCTCAAACCATACAATGTGTTTTTTTCTCATATGTATTATTTATACAGAAAAAAGTGGGTTGAATGCAAGGAGAATTTCGCCGGAATTGGTTAAATTACCGTTGACAAGTTATTTTGGCTATGATATCATCAACTTTACGAATGATATTTCAAATGTCATAAGGCACAATTGGAAGCACACAAGTCTGCTCTCCTAACAGCCTTCATCTCAAATCAAGACGAATTGTGTGCAAAATACTTATCTCTTAAAAAAGAGATCGCTCTTTGCCTTTTTTGTTTGGGCCCATAGCTCAACTGGCTTGAGCGTCGGATTTGCATTCCGAAGGTTGGGGGTTCAAATCCCCCTGGGTCCACAGGAAAAAATTAGTTTTTAGCTTCTAACGATTAGAGTAATCTAATCGTTAAGAGCTAGCAGCTAACTAACGAAAAGCACTTTGAAAATTTGAATTCAAGTTGTAGGCCAATTAACAACTTTACAGCAAAGTAAATTTAAGTGTGTAGATAACATCTACACAAAGATCTTTTGTGAAACAAAAGAGATGGGAAACACTAAAGCTAATGGTGGATGCCTTGGTAGTTTGAGCCGAAGAAGGACGCATGCACAAGTGCGATATCAACGATAAGCCCTTCAGCAGGCATTATCAGTCGTTGGTTTCCGAATGGGGTAACCCATCCCGAGTTATATCGGGATTATTTTGTCGCAAGACAGAATAGGGAACGTAGGGAACTGAAACATCTAAGTACCTACAGGAAAAGAAATCATATGAGATTCCGTTAGTAGCGGCGAGCGAAAGCGGAGGAGTCTAAACCTACCCTTCGGGGTAGGCGTTGCGGAGCCACAGTAGGGATGTTGGATTTTATAGCAGAACCGCATGGAACGGCGGGCCAAAGAAGGTGAAAGACCTGTATGCATAATGAAAACCAACCCTGGTGGATCTTCCAAGTACCACGAGTCACGGCAAACCTTGTGGGAATCTGGGTCGGTCACGATCCAAGACTAAATACTCAAACTTTCCGATAGTGAACTAGTACCGCGAGGGAAAGGTGAAAAGCACCCCGTTTAGGGGAGT
>CAZUEQ010000030.1:0-2314 GCA_964619475.1 uncultured Gammaproteobacteria bacterium
GCAAAAAAAGCATGTATGGGTTATACTTGGTACTTATGACTAAAATTGCAGTTATCAAAACAGGAGGAAAGCAGTATCTCGCAAAAGAAAAAGACGTTCTCATCGTTGATAAACTTGATTTTGCAAAAGACGCACAAGTTGAGCTTGATGCAGTTGCACAGTTTGATCCAGAAGGCGATGTCGAACTTGGAGCTCCTCTTTTAACAAAAAAAGTTACTGTTAAAATCGTTGACCAGGTTGCTGGAGACAAAGTAAGAGTCGGGAGGTTCAAGGCGAAAGCACGTTATAGAAAAGTCACCGGATTCAGACCAAAATATACTAAAATTGAAGTTGTAAGTATTTCTTAAAAAAGTATGGCACATACAAAAGCACAAAAAGCGGTTAAAGGAAATCGAGACTCGCATGCGAGGCGCCTTGGAGTAAAACTCTATGGAGGAGAAGTAGTCGAGCCGGGAAACATCATCATCCGCCAAAAGGGAACACGTTTTTGGGCAGGAGAAGGCACGATACTCACCAATGACTTTACCATTCAGGCAGTAAAAAAAGGTATCGTCGAATTCATCAAAAAACAGGGAAAAACCTACATCAAAGTAGTCTAATAGCGCGCCTTCTGTGCTACAATGTTCTATATGGAAGAAGACACTCTTCGTGTTATTGAACAAGTAAAAAAAGAAGCGGATTATTTTTCGAAAGGCAAACTTATCTCCTACCTCATAAAACAAAAAAAGGTACGCGTCAAAGACGTGGCGGAAGCTTTGAAAATGAAACCATCCTACGTGTGTCATTTTATGCGTCTTGCGCGACTTTCTGAGGTTGTCATGGACGGATATTATTCCAAACTTATTACGATAAGTCACCTTTTCGTTATCTCACTTCTCAAGTCGCAAGAAGACATGGTAGAAATCTATGAACAGGTGCTTCGTGACAGTCTTACGGTAAAACAGACGGAAGAGTTGGTACGCAAGAAACTGCACGGTGTCTCTTCAGAGGGAGAATATGTGCAGGACAGCGAGGTAGAGGAAGCGGAGAATAAAATAAGTGCCACGTATCAGGGAACTGTAAAGGTTATTCAGACACGAATAAAAACAAAAGTACTTATCGAATGGGCGGGGTCACGAAAAGAACGGCTGCAAAAAGTATCTTCATTCCTGAAACATGCAGGGAAAGCTTCTTAAGCAAAGAAAAAGCGGGGAGCGAATGTTTGGAGATTCGCAGAAAACGGATTCGTAATGATTCCCATTTTGTTTGGCGGGAAGTAGCGATAAAACACGAGTCCAATGACGCTCTCAATAGTAATGGGGCCGAATTCCCGTGAGTCTGATGATCGCGGTCTGTTGTCTCCCATGACGAACAACATACCCTCGGGTACCTTTGTCGCTTCTCCATTTTTGGAATATCCTCCGTCCCACACATTTGTTTTTGCAGCAATATACGGTTCGTTTAACATGACGCCGTTCACATATACTTCTTCATCCTTCACCATGACGGTGTCACCCGGCAGGCCGATAACACGCTTTATATAGTCAATATCCGGATTGCTTGGAGATTTGAAGACAACAACTTCTCCGCGATGAAAATCTCTTATTTTGTAGGTAATTTTACTGGTAAAAATATAATCACCCGTTGCAAATGTCGGGTCCATGGAAGCGCCCTTTACCTGATTCGGCTGCATAATAAACAAATAAACGACGATAAAAAGGGAACCGACAAATACTATCGTTTCCAGAATATCCATGATGAAGGTAAAGATTGCTTTCACCACTCCCAAAAAGTCAATATCCATATCTTTTCATTCTAGACAAAGTGGTTGCAAAAAGCAAGGCTATTGAGGTACAATTGGGGGGAGGTGCAGAATCCGTAGTTCAGTTGGTAGAACGTTGCATTCACATTGCAAAGGTCACAGGTTCGAGTCCTGTCGGATTCACCCATTCGGACTCTCACAAATGAATATTTTTCAGGTTCCCCGATTTCATCGGGACTAACTCTCCGTAATACTCATCTTCGATTCGTTAACGGAGAGTTGAGCGAGTCCTGTCGGATTCACACCTTCTGTTCTTCTTTCTAAATAATCCTATAATCATAACCTAAATATTAGTTTAAAAGCTTCTGCAAAGCCCTATGTGATAAATATCTATTGACAAATTATTGCAATATAGTATTCTTTTTGTGTAAAGGATGAAGTCGGGATAAGTTTTATCAATTATTTAGCTTCCCATGAAGACCAATTCCGTACGTAAGGTTGTATCGTTCCTTTCTTCGTTATCAATTCTTCTTAACTCTTTTGCTCCCTTTATCCTCATCACCCCTCAAACTG
>CAZUEQ010000030.1:2414-4494 GCA_964619475.1 uncultured Gammaproteobacteria bacterium
GTGGAGAGTGCGAATTGGTTTGACTCCCAATGGTTCAAAATTGAAAACGGAGGTCTTGTCGTAAAATCTCAATTTAATTCAGGTGACGTAATGGATTTGAGTTCAGATGAACAGAATTGGCTAAACACTGGAGAAGGACCTGCGCCTACTCCGACTCCAACGGTTGAGCCGACCGCAACGCCGACAGTTGAGCCTACCGCTACTCCAACAGAGGTTCCCACTCCCACAGCGACAATTATTCCAACCGCAATTCCACAATTAGGAGATGAAGAAGTTCAGGTAAAAGTCGTGAAGCTTGATGGCTCGTATGCTGACCCGAATCTTGTCCCTGCAACATGGACGGATAAGGCGGATTATGCACCAACAGAAAAAGTAGTCGTATCGGGCAAGAACTTCATTGCAAATTACGAATATACAATCGTTATTTCCTCATCAGATGATCCTGCAGTGACGCATACCGGCACATTTACGGCCCTTGCTGACGGTACATTTACGTATGAATATCAACTCGATGGTCACTATAGACCGAATTATAAGGTGGAGATAAAAGACGCAACGGGAATCGTGGTTGCTGGTACGACGTTTACGGATGACGAACCTGTACCTGTAACAGAAAATCCTACTCTTACTCAAGCATGCGGATTAGATATTGCTCTTGTACTGGATGTGTCAGGAAGTATTAGTAGCGGAGAATTAACCTCGATGAAAAATGCCTTCACGGGCATGGTTGATGCTCTGAATGGTACTCCCACACAGTTTTCTGTCACCAAATTTGATACAACAGCTTCCATTCTTCAGTCATTCACTTCTGATTTTCCTCTCACAAAGACAAAGATTGAATCTGCAAGTGGCGGAAATTTTACAAATTGGGAAGCTGGACTTACGAAATCGTATTCAACCTTTGATCCGCGGCCAACCAAACCAAACTTGATAATTTTTGCATCAGACGGTAATCCCAACATGGTCGGAACAGGAACAAATGCAAGTGAGGCTCAAGCAGTTAATAAAGCTAAGATTGTTGCAAATTCTGCCAAAACTGCAGGGACAAGAATTCTTACTATCGGGATAGGTAACGACCTAGATACAAACAACTTAAAAGCCATCTCGGGAAATAGCATGAATACGGGGAATGTTTTAACTTCCGATGTTATCACAACAGATTTTGCAGGACTTGCAACACAGCTTGGCAATTTTGCAAAACAGACATGTGGAGGAAAGATAAGTATTAACAAATATGTTGATGGTGTCCAAAAAAGTGACGGTCAAACATGGTCTTTCAAACTCGATGGAACGACAACTTTAACTGCTGACGGCAATGGCCAGGTTGCCAGTGGGACATTAAGCGTAGGTAACCACTCTGTCTCAGAAGTATCTATTCCATCAGGGTATTCCTATGATCATGCGACCTGTACAAGCGGGGTAAATGATCCGACAAATCAGGGAATAAAAGATATTGCAGTAACTGCCGACAGTATAATTACGTGTAATTTTTACAACACAACAAATAAAGGATCGATAACAATAGTTAAAGATACACAACCCAATGATGCGCAAGATTTTGCGTTTACTGCAATAGGAACCGGAGTATCAAACTTTTCGCTTGATGATGATGATGCAAACGCAACATTGTCAAACACAAAGACGTTCAGTAATCTGATGCCGGGCTCCTTTACTTTTGTCGAGGGAACTACAAGTGGATGGACACTTGACAGTATTACGTGTGGCACAGGAGGAACGGTTGATTTGGTAAACAGAAAGGCAACCATAGTCATTACTCCTGGACTCAATGTTACCTGTACCTATGTCAATAAGCCAAAATATGCAACCCTCACTCTTAATAAGACAGTAGTAAATACAAATGGGGGAACCAAGGCGGCATCTGATTTTGGCGCATACATCGACGGAAACACAGTTTCATGGGGAGTCGCAACAGACGTTTTGCCGAATGAAGAACACACCGTAACTGAAGGGAGTCTCGCACATTACACGCCTTCCAATTGGGGAACAAATTGTTCTGCGAATGGCAAAATTACCCTTCTTCCCGGTGAAAATAAAGTGTGTACGATAACAAATACGTATG
>CAZUEQ010000031.1:0-4005 GCA_964619475.1 uncultured Gammaproteobacteria bacterium
GGGAATTTCAAAAAATAGTACTCGCTCCCGGCGATCAGGAAGAGATGATTTTGCAAACCATTAAAGCATTTGACCTTGCCGATGTATATCAGGTCCCCGTTATCGTGATGTCGGACATGCTTCTTTCCGAAGCACACAAATCAATTCCCTATGAAAAAATTGCAGACTTCTTAAAGACATATAAGCCGAATAGGGGCAAATTAATTGCCGCTGCCGAGCATGGATATAAACGTTTTGCCGTTACAGATGACGGAATTTCTCCTCGCCTTATTCCAGGAGACCCCAACAACTTTTATCAGGCAAACTCATATGAACATCTTGAAGACGGACATACGACGGAGAGTGACACAGAACGAATTAAGCAGGTGGATAAGCGTGCCCGAAAGATGAATGGATACTTTGCGTCCGACTTTGCGCTTCCGACAATTATAGGCGATGTAAAACAGGCAAAGACGGTTTTTGTCGGATGGGGTTCGACAAAAGGAATATTTCTTGATGCAGAGGAAACGGCGAAGGAAAAAGGACTTCCTGTCGCCTTTATGCATTTTTCCCACGTCTATCCTCTTTCAAAAGAAAAACTATCCCCGCTTTTTTCCGATACGACAAAAAAATATGTGTTGGTCGAGAATAATTCAGAAGGACAGTTCGGAAAGTTGTTACGAATGGAAACGGGTATCTCAATTGAGGAAAAAATACTAAGATACGACGGAAGACCGTTAACAGTTGAAGCACTACTGGCAAAAGCTTAAAAAATTTCTCATATGGCAACACTACAAGATTTTACCGGATATGCACCGACCTGGTGTCCCGGATGCGGAGATTGGGGCATAGGGATGGCGATAAAAACCGCGCTTGTTGAGATGGGATTTACCCCTTCCTCGCTTATGGTCACCTTCGGAATAGGATGTTCCGGAAACATGAATGACTTTCTTAATGCATATGCTCTTCATGGCCTGCATGGACGTTCTATCCCGACTGCAATAGGGATGAAGCTTGCAAACCACACACTCCCCGTCTGTGCAATTGCCGGAGACGGAGACTGTTACGGAGAAGGGGGAAATCACTTTCTTCACGCATGTCGAGGTAACCATGACGTAAAAGTCATTATCCATGACAATCGCGTATACGGTCTTACGACGGGACAGGTCGCGCCAACTGCGGACAAAGGATATCCTTCCAAGTCGACCCCGTCTGGTATTATTGAGGTTCCGATCGATCCTCTTTCCCTTGCAATTACACAGGGAGCGACATTTGTTGCTCAGTCATTTGCAGGAGACCTGAAGCATATGTCCGAAATGATAAAAGCGGCGTTCAACCACAAGGGATTCGCGCTCGTAAACATTTTGCAGCCATGCGTTACCTTTAATAAAAAGAATACGTACCCCTACTATATGCAACGCGTGTACAAACTTGACGGCACTCATAATCCAGAGGATAAAATGAGCGCACTACAACGGGCAATGGAGTTACACGAGGAGAAATTTCCACTGGGAATTCTGTATAAAACAACGCGAAAGACCTATCATGAAGAGGCGATAAACGACGTTGCAACTCCACTTCTCGCCCAAGCGCGATACACAGATTTTGAGGCGCTTTCTGATGAATTTGTCTGATTTTTATATTCCCAAAATTAGTGATTGACAATTAGCAAACCTTTTGTTATAGTGCTAATACTATGGCATTTTTCATTGATGACAAACAAACAAAAAAAATCTTTCCAGTAATAGCAGTAAGAGAGGGGATAGTCTTCCCGAAGACCGAAAACGTGCTTGTTTTTGGGCGCCAGAAAAGCGTCGCAACAATAAATGAAGCACTGAAACGGGACAAAAAAATGGTGCTTATCCTCCAAAAAAAGACGGATCAGGAAGATCCAAAAAAAGAAGAACTTACCCAAATCGGTGTTCTTGTTTCGATTGAAAAAGTGGTGGTTGGCGAGAAAGGTGAAATAAACGCAATGGTGAAGGGGATTGAAAAAGTGAAGATTCTTGAATACATAAAAGAAGTCCCGTATTTCGAAGCACATGTGGAAACGGTTATTGATTTTGTTGAAGATAATGATGAGATAAATGCAATGGTGAAATACATTTCCCAACAGGTAAAAAAAGCAATAAACCATGGGAAAGCCGTCGACTTCGTTTTTTTAATGAATATTCTCAATGTATCAACTCCTTCCGATTTTTCCTACCAGATCGCAGCGGTGCTTGACTTGAAGGAACCGGAACGCCAGGAGCTTCTTGAGGAAGTAGACTTGAAAAACCGTCTCAAAAAAGAAGTTGAATTCGTCAATAAAGAAGTAAAAATGCTTGAAATTGAGCAGAATATCTCCGCAAAAACACAGAAAAAATTCGAAAAAGGCATGAAGGAAACATTCCTTAAAGAAAAGATGAAGACGATTGAGGAAGAGCTTGGAGGAGGAGAAGACAACAAGGAAACGAAAGAATATGAAGTCAAAATAAAGAAAGCTAACATGCCAAAAGAAATAGAAGAAAAGGCAATAAAAGAACTGAAGCGACTTGCCGGCATGTCTCCTTTTAACCCTGAGACCTCTTATGTAAAAAACTATCTGGACTGGCTTGTAGAGATTCCATGGGCACTTCCTACATCTGCCTCTATTAATATCAAAGGTGCCGAAAAAATTCTCAACGAAGACCACTTCGGACTTACAAAAATAAAAGAAAGAATACTTGAGTATCTGGCGGTCATTGAACTGCACAGAATGAAAGAAGCCGCAGTAAAAGAAAAAGGAACAAATAAAAAAAAGAAAAACTTTCAGCCGACCATTATCTGTTTTGCAGGACCTCCGGGAGTCGGAAAAACATCTCTTGGAAGATCAATTGCACGTGCTTTGGGGAGACAGTTTGTGAAAGTGTCTCTCGGTGGAGTGCGCGATGAGGCGGAGATACGCGGTCACCGCAGAACATATGTCGGTGCAATGCCAGGACGCATCATTCAAGGAATAAAGCAGGCAGGAACACGCAACCCAGTGTTTATGCTTGATGAAATAGACAAGATAGGACGCGATTATCGAGGAGATGCATCTGCAGCCCTTCTTGAAGCTCTTGATCCGGAACAGAATCATGCCTTTTCCGATCATTATCTTGAAGTTCCTTATGATTTGAGCGATGTGTTTTTCATCACGACGGCAAATATGTTGGATACTATTCCGGAAGCGCTTCGCGACCGACTCGAAATAATCTATTTCCCGGGATACACAGAGGATGAAAAGTTTCACATTGGACATGACTATTTGATCAAGAAACAGCAAGAAGCTCATGGTATTTCAGCAAAAGAAGGATCGATAAGCGATTCCGCTTTAAAGCTGATGATCCGCCGCTATACACGGGAAGCGGGAGTGCGTGAACTTGAACGGCAGATAGCGACAGTATTTAGAAAAAAAGCGAGAGAACTTGTTGAAAAGAAAAAAGCGGAAGTGGTAGTCAAATCAGCAAAGCTCGCCTCTTACTTAGGACCTTTCAAATATTCCGATTCGGTGCTTGAAGAAAAAAATACGATAGGGATAGCCACAGGTCTGGCATGGACACAGGCAGGAGGAGACGTTCTGTTTATCGAAGTTGCCGTGATGCCGGGAAAAGGATCACTTACTCTTACCGGGCAGTTGGGAGACGTCATGAAAGAGTCGTGCCAGGCAGCTTTGTCTTATATCAGACCGAGATACGAAAAGTTTGGACTTGATAAAGATTTTTACAATAAAATAGACATTCATGTTCACGTTCCGGAAGGTGCGGTACCGAAAGACGGACCGTCAGCAGGACTTGCGATAACAACAGCAATGGTATCGGCGCTGACCAAAAATCCGTTCAAACGGGATGTTGCAATGACGGGAGAAGTAACTCTTCGCGGACGAGCACTTGAAATAGGCGGCGTGAAAGAGAAGGTTATTGCAGCACAACGTGCGGGAGTAAAGACAATCATCTTGCCAAAAGAAAATAAAAAAGATCTGGAAGATATTCCGGAAGTAGTAAAAAGCAAGCTTTCCTTTGTCTT
>CAZUEQ010000032.1:0-3797 GCA_964619475.1 uncultured Gammaproteobacteria bacterium
AGGCGCAAGAGGAGGTGGAATCATAACAAACACGAACGAATTTTTTATGAAAATGAGGGAATTCATTCCTCTGTTTGAGGGATTCCTTACCTACGGCGGGATGTCAACGAAGGAGATAGAAGCGCTCGCTGTGGGCTTGAAAGAATTTACCGATGAAACGGTCATATGTCAGATGCCGCAATTTATCCAGCACGTGGTAACGGAGTTAGGGAAGAAGCATATTCCGGTTGTTACCCCTGCCGGTGCGCTGGGGATTCATATTGATGCAAAGAAGTTTTTGCCTCATATTGACCAAACGCAGTACCCCGCAGGGGCGCTTGTTGCGGCATTGTTTCTTGTCTCAGGAATTCGCGGCATGGAGCGAGGAACCATCTCCACCGATCGCGATGTTGTCACGAAAAAAGAACAGCCATCGGAACTTGAGCTTATTCGTCTTGCTGTTCCGAGGCGAGTATTCAGTCTGTCACATATGAAATTTCTCATTGACAGGATGAACTGGCTTTTTAAAAACCGCACCCTTATCGGAGGACTGGAATTTACCGAAGAACCGACAGTACTGCGGTTCTTTTTTGGAAGATTAAAGCCGGTATCCAACTGGCCGGATACGTTAATGGCCAAATTTCAAAAGGATTTTGGTAAGGACAGCCTTTAAACAGAGGTGAATGCGTGGAGGCGAAGCCGTATCCTTCGCCTCCACAAAAGGAGTAGTGTTATGGAATTATTTTGTATAATGAATCAACTATGAACACACAAGATAGATTAAATCTCATCAATCAGGTAGGGGAGGAAGTTATTGGAGAGGAAGAACTCAAAACTCTTTTTGAAAGCGGAGAACAACTTATTGCGTATGACGGATTTGAACCGTCCGGACAAATTCATATTGCTCAGGGCCTCCTTCGTGCGATTAACGTGAATAAAATGATAAAAGCGGGCGTGAAATTTCGAATGTGGGTTGCCGATTGGCATGCAATGGCAAACAACAAAATGGGAGGAGATCTGGAGAAAATAAAAACGGTAGGAAAATATTTTATCGAAGTGTGGCGTGCAAGCGGAATGGATCTCAGTAACGTTGAGTTTATGTGGGCGAGTGATATGGCAAAAAATCCCGAATATTGGAAACTTGTCGTACAGGTAGGGAAGTCAAACGCCTTGAAGCGTTTTATCCGCACGGCAGAAATGATGGGGAGAGAGGAGTCGCTTGAAAAACTGACTGGAGCTCACATCATTTATTCATGTATGCAGGTTGCGGATATTTTTATGTTGGGGGCAAAAATAACACAACTAGGCATGGATCAGCGCAAGGTAAATATGCTAGCACGTGAAGTCGGACCACTCCTTGGATATTGGAAACCGGTTGTGGTAAGTCATCATATGTTGCGGGGACTGGGGAAACCGGTTTCAAATGAACAGGACGCTCTGCAGCGAACAATTGAGCTTAAGATGTCAAAGTCCAAGCCCGACAGTGCCGTTTTTATGACCGACACAACAGACGACATACGACGAAAAATAAATAAGGCATATTGTTTAGAAGGAGACATAAAAGAAAATCCGGTTCTTGAGTATTGTAAATATATTATTTTTGAGTCGTTTGAACGGCTGAATATTTCCGCGTTTTTAGTGGAAAGACCAGAAAAATTCGGAGGCAATCTATCATTTAAAACATACCAGGAACTGTGTGATACATTTGAAAAGAAACTATTGCATCCGATGGATTTAAAGGGAGCGGTCGTGAAATATTTAGATGAGCTCTTGCAGCCGGTCCGAAAGCATTTTGAAGAAAACGAAGAAGCAAAGAAATTACTTGAAACGGTGAAAAGCTATCAGATAACGAGATAGTGTTATTTGAATGATTTATAGAGGTTCCAAATTTCTGTGCAATAGTTTCTTCCGCCTCCAATATTGCACGATCCAAAGTGTTTTTCTGCTGCCAATTTTACTGTTTCCTCTGGCCAGTCGTTGCAGTTGGGGTGTGGCGAATTTCCCACCCTATTTATTGTTATGCTTGCATAAATAATGAGGTTGTCAAACAAAACGCGTCTATCAATATTTTTTGGAAGAATTTTAATAGTATTTTTGCGAGATACTTCTTGTTCCTGTTGGGAAATCTGTTGGGACCCCATAATTTGTTGATCATATGCATCGGGCTGTGCAGCTTTTGCAATCTGTACTCCGGGAAATTTACTGTCAGCAGGTCCTTTTCCGCTTTGTGTGTAGTATGCAACGCCATTGAAATAATCAAGTTGCGTGACACTTGCTTCATTCCACCAGTTATATCTGTTGGCGAGGGAAAATTTGCTATTCACAAACGACCGGTATCTTTCACCCGACTCTTCCTGCTGGGTTGCCTTCAGAAGTGCAACAGGAATGCACATACGTTTTGAAACATCACTGAAGACCTCTTCTAAGTTTGAACCGGGCCGCTGATCGGAAGTAACCGGCGGAAGCTCGGGAGTGGGGGTGGGCTTTGGTTTGTTGGTCGGCTTAGGGGTTTTTGTCGGTTGGACAGACGAAGGGACGGGATTACTTGTTGGGGGAACGGGTGAAATGATTTCCGTGGGGTGTTCGACTGGTATATCAGTAGGAGGAGTCGTTGGCCCAAGTGTCCACCCGTTATAATCTGGTTCTGTGGGCTCAATTTGTTGGGGTGTTGAGGGAGAAGGTGGGGACGTAAAAGAAACAAGGGAAGGAACACGGAGAGAGGTAAGTGATGAAATAATCTTCGCCCCTATATTACCCACTGAGTGTGAAAAATCCGACACCACGCTTTGTGTTTGAATAAGGGGGGCTGCTTGGGAGGAAGATCTCTGTGTGTATTTCATAATAAATCCGCTTACCACAAAAGAAAGAATGAGAACAACCACCATACGAATACGGCGAGGGATACGAGTCATGCTAAATTGAGTATACCGTATTTTTAAAACTCGAATTCCATTGTTTTGAGGCTTATTTAAACTCGCAGTAGGAATTGGGAACGAACATATTTGCTACGTTGTCACAGTTATTGCTTTGGGAGGCATACTTATTGTAATTTTTACAAATGGTGTAACAGTAATTATAGTAGTCACAATGTCCTCCTGTATTAACGCAGGCCGCTTTAATAACGTACTTAAAGTCCCAATTATCACAGGAACCAGAATATTTTGTTCCTTCTTTGAGGATAATGCCAAACCCTACGAGCGCGTCAAGAAGTACACGTCTGTCAACATTACTAACCTTCAATGCCTGCTTTGTTTTTTCTTTGTACGTTTTTTCCCAGTAATATTGTAATATTTGTGTAGCCCCTAACGCCTTTGAAACCGTATCGTTTGCTGTTCCGGGGGAAAACGCTTCCTTACATCGCTCTCCTGCATATAAACTGTCCTCTGCAATGAGACCTGTTTCGGGATAGTAGCCATAACCGCTGCACACCTGTTGTTTTTCTGTTACGCGATGCCACCAATCGTACGCATTGTAAAATAACGCGGATTTATCGCTATAGGTGAGTGCCCCTGGTCCTTCTTGTGCAACGAACGCCTTAAGAAGTGTAGACGGAACACAGGCAGTCTGGCCCGCGATTTTAAATATGTCCTCAAGGCTTTTCCCTGGTCGAAGATCCTCAGCTGGGGCAACGGGAGTTGGGGCAGCTGTTGGGACGGGTTTATTGGTGGGGACCGGAGGTTTTGTCGGCTTTATAGTGGGGAGAGGTCCATTTGTCGGAAGAATGGGAGAGGTCCCTTCTGTAGGAATGATAGTCGTCGGTTGGGGAGGAGTCGTTGGCCCAAGTGTCCACCCGTTATAATCTGGTTCTGTGGGCTCAA
>CAZUEQ010000033.1:0-599 GCA_964619475.1 uncultured Gammaproteobacteria bacterium
CGCGTCTACCAATTTCGCCACCCCGACAATCATTCAATTATATCAAATAAGTTTTTGTTCGGAAGGGCCTAAAAGCGTGTCATACCTTTTAATCTAAATAAGCGTGTTGTATTATGAGTAGGGTATGAAGGTCACCAAGGAACACATCGTTAAGTCATGGCTACTGTATTGTTTTTTTGTTTTTGCGACAACAGAGATCTTCTCTCTTTTCAATCTCATAACTCGCCCAGTTTTGATAGGTACATATGTGCTTATGCTTCTTGGCTTATTTTTGGTATATCGAAAAAAAATAACACGGATAAAGCTACGCCCTCAGCTTCCGCACTATTGGAAGTGGTATTTATTATTATTCTTTACGGTATTTGTCCCGTTATTTTTAATTGCTCTCTACTATCCTCCCAACAATTGGGACTCCATGACCTATCATTTGAGCCGAGTAGAGCACTGGATTCAAAATAAAAACGTCGAATTTTATCCGACAAACATCGACCGACAACTTATATTCACCCCATTTGCCGAATATATTATTCTGCACTGGCGGCTCATGGCAAACGGTGATGTACTGGTAAATTTTGTTCAGTATATCTCGATGATTTTAT
>CAZUEQ010000033.1:609-3628 GCA_964619475.1 uncultured Gammaproteobacteria bacterium
AAGCGCAGATTTATGATTACCCTCTCCAGAGGAATGGCCCACCGCGAAAGCCACGTAGCTGTGGGGTATGATCGATCTCGGAACCATTGGGTTGCGAGTAATCCGCTGCCGTTTTTGTTAAAGGCGGAATCGTACTCGCTGTATTAATAGTAAATGCGAAGAAGGGAAGCAGACTTACCCAGCTTTTTGGAGCAATACTTACCGCGACTGTACCCATGGGAATCATGCAATCAACCAGTACGCAAAATGACTATGTAGTTGCATTTTTTTTACTTGCCACAATCTACTTTTCTTTAAAAAATGATATTCTCTATCTGGCACTTTGTGTTGGACTTGGTGTTTTCACAAAAAATACCTATCTTATTTTTGCCTTTCCCTTTCTGCTTTACTGGCTGCTCAGATATGCCAACGCAGAGAGAAAAAAAACAGTGATGGGCGTAATTTTAATTTTGCTCATTACAATAGTCGTAAATATTTCCCACTGGAGACGAAACGTTACCCTTTATGGCTCGCCGCTTGGCCCTACAATAATGATTGTAGGAATGGCCAATCAAAGTCATGAACTAAAATATCTTGCATCAAATAGTATCCGGAATATTGCCTCCCAAATCGGTTTACCAAATAAACAATATAATAGCGCAGTTGACTTCATCGTCAATTTTCTACATGCCAAAATGGGACTTCCC
This sequence comes from uncultured Gammaproteobacteria bacterium, assembly GCA_964619475.1. Classification (GTDB taxonomy): domain Bacteria; phylum Patescibacteriota; class Microgenomatia; order UBA1406; family GWC2-37-13; genus JAKBEU01. The sequence goes on from CAZUEQ010000033.1 coordinate 1,296, forward strand.
ACAAACGACCCAAAAGTTACCTGGACACCCGCCTCTTATGCAACGCTTTTTGCAACACATGAAGATAGGGCGGGGAACTATGTTTTAGTTGTTCTGTTTACTCTTGCGGTTCTTATGGCTTTCTCTAAAAAAAGTCCTCTTTTTCCCACATACGTTGCATTGCTTACAGGGTGGACACTATTTATCATCATACTCAAATGGCAGCCATGGCAATCGAGGCTCGAATTACCGCTTTTTATTGCCTCATGTCCGTTTATCGCCCTTACCATTACTCAGGGGGTCAAACGTGAGGTCTGGATTAAGGTATTTTCTGTAATCCTTATCGCACTTTCCCTTCCTTTTGTATTGGGATACTTGCCGTTTAAAAACGTTGATGTGATTCGTTCAAACCGCCCTCTCACTCTTAACGTACTTACCTTTAAAAACACGCGCTACGAAAGATTCCTTATGGAGAGTCCGGTAAACCGTTCATACGATGCACTTGTGAAAAAAATAAAACAAAAGGACCTGACAAAGATTGGTCTCAACTTAGGAGTTGATTCGTGGGAATATCCGCTCTGGGTGGCGCTTCATAGACATGGGGTTACGGCGAATATAGATAATGTTAATTCCACTTCACACTATGACGCAATCATATCCGATGATTCGGAAGGGAGTGTTAAATACCAGCCAAACAATAGCAAAGAAATAGTACGGTTTGAAAATTTGGAAATGATAGTGTTGAAATAGTACTATATACTCTGCAGACCAATATGATGAAGCGCTTTGGGAGTAAGTACCCGTCCTCGTGTTGTCTTCTTTAAGAATCCTATCTGCAACAAATACGGTTCAATAAACTCTTCAACAGTCCGCACATCCTCAGAAAGGGCTGAGGCAAGTGTTTCTACTCCCGTGGGACTGTTCTGGAACTTTTCTCCGAGTGTTTTCATGTATGCGCGGTCGATATCAGTCAAGCCTTTTGAATCGATGCCAAGAAGAGTAAAAACCGACTCCAAAAGGGAAGCTTGAGCTGACGCGTGATTCCCCACCTGAACCGAATCACGTATTCTTTTTAATATCCTGTTTGCAATACGAGGGGTCCTTCTGGAACGGTTGGCAACAAGGAGTGCTAGATCACTGGTAAGGTCAATTCCCAAAAGTTTTGCTGCTCGTTTAATAATGACGACCATATCTTCCACCGTATAATAATCAAGCCGCATCAGAAGTCCAAATCTGTCTCGAAGAGGACCGGAGATGAGTGCAAGTTTTGTCGTTGCGCCTACTATCGTTATCTTGGGAACGGGCAACCGCACGGTCCTGGCTGATGGGCCTTTTCCGATAATAATGTCGAGCGAATAATCTTCGATAACTGGATACAGCATCTCTTCAACAGGCTTCGGGAGACGGTGAATTTCATCAATAAATAAAATGTCATTATTTTTCAGGTTAGTAAGAATGGCTGCCAAATCTCCGCCTTTTTGTATGGCGGCACCTGAAGTGATCTTTATTTCTCCTCCCAATTCATTAGCGATGATGTAGGCAAGGGTGGTTTTACCTATACCAGGAGGGCCATATAACAGAATGTGTTCCGTTGCTGCACCTCTTTTTTTCACGGCCTTCAGAAAAATGCGAAGCGTGTCGGTTGCACTTTTTTGACCGATATATTCATCCAATGACTGAGGTCTGAGATTGTTCCCTTCAACGATATTAGTAGTTTTATTCACCATTGCGTATCTTATATTATTTGTTAACAGACATCCGTAGAGCTTCCTGAATTTTCTGTTCAATGCTCAAGTCTTTCGGCAATTTTTCAAACAGTTTCTGCGCTTCCGCTTTGCGGTACCCAAGTTCAACAAGTGCCTCGATAACGGTCTTGTCATCGTCACTAAGTTGCATCTCAAATTTAAACTCAGTCTTAAATTTCTGAGATAACTCAAGTAAAATCTTCATCGCTGTTTTTTTTCCGACACCCGAAATACCGGAGAATAATTTTACATCATTTGCCGAAACTGCCTTGACTGCCGCCTCAAATGTAATACCAGATACAACGGTAAATGCCGTTTTCGGTCCGACTCCCGGAACGGAAAGAAGAAGATGAAAAAATTGTTTTTCGGAATTATTCGAAAACCCAAATAGGACATGTGCATCTTCTCGTATTTGAAGATAGGTGTATATAGTAAGTGTTTCACCAACAAGTTTGTTCTGAAGCGCAGAAGGGGTAATATAGAGTTCGTACGAAACTCCGGAGGCAGTGTCGATAATTGCTGTTTTTTCGGTGAATTCTGCAAGTATTCCTGTCAGTTTTGCAATCATGGAAAACAGTATATCACTTTATTCCTAACTCATCGCGCTCA
>CAZUEQ010000034.1:0-2396 GCA_964619475.1 uncultured Gammaproteobacteria bacterium
GATGAGAACAACTATATGATATGGCGCTTCCTGAAGGTCTGCTTTGAAAATAAGTGGATGTATAAAGGGCATGAATCAGTGCCATGGTGCCCCCGGTGTGAAACAGCAATCTCACAACACGAAATGTTGACAGAAGATTATAAGGAAATAGTGCATGAATCAGTATTTATGGAATTTCCGATAGTGGGAAAAAAGAACGAATATCTTCTTGTTTGGACAACCACTCCATGGACCATTCCTGCCAATATCGCGGTTGCGGTTGATGTCAAGATAGAATATGCGCTTGTTGAAGGAACAACGGGCAAACTGTTTTGGGTTGCAAAAGATCTTGTTGAGGCGGTTTTCAAGAAAGAATATAAAAAAATAGTCAAGACAGCTTTCGGAAAAGAACTTGTGGGACTGAAATATGAAGGTGCATTTGATGCCCTTCCGTCTGTCGCAGAAGTGGCAAACGCAAACCCAAAAACATTCCATACCGTTGTGCCGACTGACCCTATGATCATGCCGATTTCGGTGACTGAAGGAACGGGAATGGTACATACCGCGGTGAGCGCAGGAACTGAAGACTTTATGTTAGGACGAAAATTGGGACTTCCCATGATTCCCGTCATTGCAGATGATGCAAGTTATTTGCCCGGATTTGGAGAATTTAGCGGAAAGAATGCAAAAAAACATCCGGAACTTATCATTGATTTTTTGAAAACTCACAAGGAAGGGGAATTTCTTTTTTCGACACTCCGTTACAAGCACCGCTATCCGGCATGCTGGAGATGTAAGACGGAACTTGTCTGGAAGGTCGCGGATGAATGGTACATCGCAATGGATAAGCCAGGGACTGACGGGAGAACGCTTCGTTCCCGCATGATAGAGGTTGCAAAACAAATACAATGGATTCCATCATTCGGACTGGAGCGCGAACTGGACTGGCTCAAGAACATGCATGATTGGCTTATCAGCAAAAAAAACAGATACTGGGGACTATCTCTTCCTATCTATGAATGTCCAAAATGTAAAACGTTTGAAGTAATCGGTTCAAAAGAAGAACTAAAAAAACGCGCAACAAAAGGATGGAATGAATTCGAGGGCCACTCACCGCACAAACCGTTTATCGACGAAGTAACGATAACATGTGAAAAATGTAACAGTGAGATGCATCGCATTGAGGATGTCGGGAATCCATGGCTTGATGCAGGGATTGTCGCTTACTCAACAATTCGACGAAACAATCAGGGAGAACCGCTTTATACGCTTGATAAAAAAGAATGGGAACAGTGGTTTCCGGCTAATTTCATCACTGAGTCATTCCCTGGACAGTTTAAAAACTGGTTTTATTCCCTTATCGCAATGTCAACCGTTATGGAAGACAAACCGCCGTTTAAAACGGTCTTAGGATATGCGACATGTACGGGAGAAGACGGGCGGCCCATGCACAAAAGCTGGGGTAATTATGTCGAGTTTAATGAAGGAGCGGAAAAAATCGGAGTGGATGTCATGAGATGGATGTTTGCACGCCAGAATCCGTCGGAAAATCTTCTGTTTGGATACAAGCGTGCCGATGAAGTGCGGCGACAATTTTTTCTCATGTTGTGGAATACGTACAAATATTTTGTCGATTATGCCAACTTGGAAAAAGTCGACATACAGGGAAGTCCGAAATTTTCTTTGAAAAAGAAAAACATTCTTGACCTTTGGATTTTTGCTCGTCTGGCGCAGTTTGTAGACAATGCTAAACAGGCATACGAACAGTTTGATGTTCAGACAGTCGCACTTGAGGGAGAAAAGCTCATAGGAGATGTTTCCACATGGTATATAAGGCGTAGTCGTGAACGATTATGGACAAATTCAGAGGATGTCGCCGATAAGGCAGACTTTTATACGACGCTCCACGGCGTTCTTGTGACCGTTGCGACAGTATTTTCTCCCATTATGCCGTTTGTGACGGATGAGATTTACACAAGTCTGACGGGAGAAAAGTCTGTTCATCTGTCAAATTGGCCAACACTTTCCATAAAAAAGAATGACGCTCTCATTGCCGATATGACGCTCATCAGAAAGATAGCAGAAGCGGGACACAGAGCACGAAAAGAAAATAAGCTGAAGGTACGGCAACCACTTGCACATGCTGAGGTTTTTTTCCCGAAAGATGTACAGTTTGCCGACAAAGCGGCAATTGGCGCATACGAACTGTTGCTTAAATCTGAGCTCAACGTCAAGACTCTTACATTTGGAAGCGGAAAATCAGAGGAATGTGAAGTAGTGTTTGACACGAAGCTTACCGATGAGCTAGTGCAGGAAGGAAAAATGCGCGACCTTATCCGAAGCATTCAGGAGTTAAGAAAAATACAACAGGTAAAAACGGATGAAAAAGTGAAGCTTACCATTCCGGCCGAATTTAA
>CAZUEQ010000034.1:2496-3604 GCA_964619475.1 uncultured Gammaproteobacteria bacterium
TATGATACCTCTTCTTTTCCCCTCGTTTTTTTTGTGGATGTTCTCCGTTTTTAATCAATTCGGAATACGTACTCGTTTTGGAACAACGCAGATAACCTACGTATTAGCTGGTCTTGTGGCGTTTTTTATTGTAAAACGTATTGGACGACGCTATTTTATTGCGAACGCAAACGTTATCTACTGGATATTTATTTTTCTTCTTGCTATTACTTTTGTTATCGGGCTTGAGGTGAAAGGATCAAAGCGGTGGATTGAGTTCGGGTTTGCGAATTTCCAGTCGTCCGAATTTTTCAAGGTTTTTTTCATCATGTATTTTGCAAAGATACTGGGAAGCAGAAGGAAAGATGAGATGACGTTTCGGTTTCTTCTTTATTTATGTTTCATTGCGCTCATTCCCATCCTTATCATTCTACGGCAGCCCGATTTAGGAAATGCGAGTGTCTATATCGGTGTTTTTTTCATACTACTTCTTTGTTCGGATATGCCGAAAAAATATATCGCATGGCTTGTCGGGTTTATCCTCCTCATGCTTCCTTTTAGCTGGTTTGGACTGCATGACTATCAGCGAGCACGTATCTTAAGCTTTATCCATCCTCATGCGACTCCTGAAGGGGGAGATTCATATAACATGATTCAGGCCGTTATCACCGTTGGGTCGGGAATGTTTTTCGGGAAAGGCTTAGGTCTTGGTACCCAGTCGCGCCTTTTCTTTTTGCCCGAGAATAACACGGACTTTGCCTTTTCCTCGCTTGTTGAACAGTTCGGTTTTATAGGAGGGTTTGTCGTTATCGTGTTGGAGCTAATTCTTATCGCCATGTTGTTTTTCAGGGCCTTGAAATTCGTGAATGGGTCGGACAATGACACGCGTTATAAATATTTGTATGCATGCGGAATTGCCTCTCTTGTGCTTATTCAGGCAGGCGTCAATATCGGGATGAACTTAGGGATTTTGCCTATAGCTGGCATCGCCTTGCCCTTTATTTCCTACGGAGGGTCATTTTTTGTCGCATTATGTATCGGATTCGCGTTACTCAAAACGTGAACTGTACTATTGCAAAAAAAGCATGTATGGGTTATACTTGGTACTTATGACTAAAATTGCAGTTAT
>CAZUEQ010000035.1:0-3381 GCA_964619475.1 uncultured Gammaproteobacteria bacterium
TATTCTTTCTTCTGTAAGCATATATGTGTGTCAGCAGCAGGATTCGGACCTGCGACCTTACGCTTATGAAACGTGTGCTCTACCACTGAGCTATGCTGACTTCAAAGCTCCAATTTGGTATAATTATACATTATGACGCCAAAAAAACCTGAGTTATCTATCGTTATTGTTTCTTTTAACACCAGAAAAATCACGCATCAGTGTTTAGAGTCGATTTACAAGTCCTTCCGAAGCTATAAATCAAAAGATACTCCCCGGTTTGAGATTATCCTCATAGATAACGCATCGGTAAAAGACGACTCGGCAAAATACCTGAGCGAATACGCAAAAAAGCACAAAAACATCACCTTTGTCGCAAACAAAACCAATACAGGGTTTGGGCCCGCTAATAACCAAGGTGTGAAGCTTGCAAGTGGAAAATATGTCTTTCTTTTGAACTCCGACACAATAATCCTTAAAGATGGTGTCCAAAAACTCCTTTCTTTCTATAAAAAACACGAAAATACTATGCACTTTATCGGACCGAAATTATTAAATCGGGACATGACTCCTCAGCCATCCGCCGCTCCGTTCTATACCCTTCCCGTTGTTTTTGGAGCTTTATTTCTTCGCGGAGACTACTGGGGGCTTACCCGCTCATCTCCAAAGACTTTGCGGAAAGTCGGTTGGGTATCTGGAGCTGCAATTCTTACCAAAAAGGAATATTTCGAAAAGGCAGGTGGGTTTGATGAAACCATCTTTATGTATATGGAAGAGGTAGATTTGCTCTATCGGGCAAAAAAAATGGGGATGAATACCTTTTTTTATCCAAAGTCACGTATTGTCCATTTAGGGTCTGCTTCAAGTAACGGAAAAACCTTTCCTATCCTTCAGGTCTACCGCGGATTTCTGTTCTTTTATAAAAAACATTATTCTAAATTCGCTCTCTTTTTGTTGCGATTTCTGCTACGCTTAAAAGCAGGAAGCGCATGGTTTTTAGGATCTGTTATTAATAACAATTATTTGAAACAAACCTATGAAGAAGCTTTTAAAGTGGCTGGACAATAACATCCTTAAAATTGTGCTTGTCGGATACATTTTCTTCATTCCCCTCTTTCCAAAGATTCCTTTTAAGATGGTTGATTATACCTATATTGCCATTCGCTTCGAGGATTTTTTTGTCGCTATAGTCTATGTCCTTTTTGCATTTCAGCTTCTGCGGCGGAAGGTTACTCTCAATAAAAAATATCTTATCCTGTTCGGACTTTTTTGGATCAGCGTTTTTGTCTCGTTTTACTTAGGGTTCTTTGTTCAAAAAACAATTGTCATAAAAAATGTTGGATTCCTCAATGCCCTCCGCCGTGTTGAGTATATGGCAATATTCTTTGTTTTTGCGGCAGTCGTCAAATCATGGAAAGATGTCATGTTCTACCTTCGTCTTATTCTTGTCGTTTTCGCAATTGTTTGTATTTACGGTCTAGGACAAAAATATGTGGGATGGCCAGCAGTTCAGACAATGAATCCGGAATATGCAAAAGGATACTTTTTAGTGCTTGATTCCTTTGCCCGTATTTCCTCCACCTTCGCAGGACACTATGACCTCGCCGCTTATCTTATCCTCTTTATTCCCGTCATCCTTGCCCTTACCATACAGACGAATCCATGGTTTTTCGCCCTATTTTTAATAGCGCTGTCAAACCTTGTTCTGACAGCATCTCGTGTGTCGTACGGCGCTTATATCGCAAGCGCGTTCCCTTTCCTTCTCTGGAACAAAAAATTTAAACTTATCCTTGTTGTCATCATTGCAACGGTTGGGATGACACTTCTTTCAAACAATTTAACCAATAGATTAAGTCGCACCTTCCAAGTAAAACAGGTGTTTGTAGATAGAACATCCGGTCAGATAACAGTACCGAGAAAAATCCAGGCAGATGATCTGCCCCCAGGTGACTTCGTATTAGGAACTGGCGGAACGGGAGTTGATGCAACAAGCGTCAATACGAAAGATTCGCGAGAAGCACAAAATAACATCCGTGATCAAATACGCGAACAGGCGCGAAAACAAGGGAAAACCCTCACAAAATCACAGGAAGATGCTCTTCTTGAAAGTGCGCTCAACAATATGAAAGTCATACAGACTGTTGTTCCCGATATTTCGGTTGCAACACGTTTACAGGTTGAGTGGCCACGAGCAATAAAAGCGTTCTTGAAATATCCCATCTTTGGAAAGGGCCCCTCATCAATAACTGAGGCAACCGATAATGACTATTTAAGATGGCTCGGAGAGTTTGGAGCCGTTGGAACACTGCTTTTCTTAGTCATTTTGGGCAGCCTGTTTATTGATATTTTCAAAGAAGTAAGAAAAAAAGACACTCATTGGGTACTGCTTTTGGGAGTTCTTGCAGGGTTTGGAGGGTTGCTGGTGAACGCCACTTATATTGACATTTTTGAGGCATCAAAAGTTGCGTTCGTCTTTTGGATGTTTATGGGCATTTTCATCGGATACATTTCTTCGCTCCCGAATAAGAAACATTTAGTAAGTAAAAAAATATGAAAAAAAAAGATGGTTTTATTTTAGGAGCAATCCTTTTTGTGGCACTTCTTCTGCGCTTATATCACGTGGATGCTCCTCTTGCGGATTTTCATTCCTGGCGTCAGGCAGATACAGCAGCAGTTGCCCGTAATTTTGAACGGACCGGAATTAATCTGTTGAAGCCGACCTATGACGACTATTCCAACGTACAGTCCGGAATGGATAATCCAAATGGATATCGTTTTGTGGAATTCCCTATTTATAACGCCATGTTTGCAGGATTGCATACTGCTGCGCCGTTCCTGTCACTTGAGACGTGGGGACGCCTTGTTTCCATCCTCTTTTCACTTATTTGCATAGCGGTTCTGTACTATCTGGCGCTTGTTGAGGTAGGACGGATAACGGCTATTTTTACCGCGATAACGTTTGCTATCATGCCGTTTTTCGTTTATTTTTCACGAACAATACTTCCAGATAATGCGGCGCTTTCGTTTGCATTCGTCGCTATATTCTTGCTTCATTTATTTACGACGGAAAAAAAACAAAACAAACAAGTCGCCTGGTTTCTTCTCTCCTCCTTCAGTTTTGCCATAGCGCTTCTTATAAAACCGATGGTCGCCTTTTACGGAATTCCACTTTTGTTTCTCTTTGTACGGAAATATAAATTTACGACACCCCGGCAGCTGCAGATAATTCTTTATTTTCTTATAGCCGGAGCACCTTTCCTTCTTTGGCGCTATTACATCACCAAATTTCCGGAAGGAATTCCTGCCAGTAATTGGCTTTTTACTCAAGTAAACACCTCAGAAGGCGAGAAGGATATTTTCATGCGCCCTGCATTCTTCAGGTGGGTGTTTTTTGAACGGATA
>CAZUEQ010000036.1:0-2900 GCA_964619475.1 uncultured Gammaproteobacteria bacterium
ATGCAAAACAGCTTCGAACTGCCTCAGAAACTGAAGCAAAAGAAGCAATCTCAAAAGAACGATGTCCTCTCTATCTTATTCTTGAAAATGTATATGATACCTATAATATCGGAGGATTATTCCGCCTTGCTGATGCTCTCAATGTAAAAAAACTTTATCTATGCGGCATAATGGAAACCCCTCCTAACCCCAAAATCAAGAAATCATCCATCGGCACATACAAAATCGTTCCTTGGGAGCATAAAAAGAGCGTAAAAGAGGCGCTTGACGACATACAATCTCACCTGACAAACGGGGAAAAGCTTCTTTCCGTCGCGGTTGAACAAAACGAGCGTTCAGTGCCTTATACGACGGTTGATTACACCCGCCCCACGGCACTTATTGTCGGAAACGAGACATATGGTGTACTTCCACAAACCCTTGACATAGTTGATACAATTGCCGAAATTCCCATGTGGGGAGTGAACAAAAGTCTCAATGTTATCGTCTCTGCTGCCATCGTTTCCTTCGAGGCTATCAGGAAGCTGACATAACTTCTTCTTTTTATCTTTTTTCTTTGACTTTGTTATTGTCTCCTTGGAATATTTGTCCTATAGTTGACAAACGATAAGTCTTATAGTATAATGCTCTCATATGAAAAAAACATCTATTGCTCTTACTTTTATAGTAGCTTTGCTTTTCATCTCTGCTGTCCCCTCTTTTGCTCAATACGGACAGTATGGACAGTACGGACAGACTACTCCTTCTCAATCAATTTTGATTGACAAGCAGGTTGGAAAACCTGTTGGAGCCACAAAGGGTGGAGTCGCTCAAATTGAATACGTAGACAATCTTACCCCTACTGATCCTCGCTTTAAGCCTGGAGCTGAGGTTGATTTTAAGATACGAGTAAAAAATACTTCAAGCGTTCAGCTTGATGCGGTTACTGTAACTGATACCATTCCAACCTATGTCGAGCCAATTGAAGGACCTGGAACGTTTGACGCATCAACACGCATCATTACGTTTAATGCCGGAACATTTGCTCCTGGTGAAGAAAAGACATATTTTTTGAAAACACAGTTATATGGACAGGACAAGCTTCCAAGCGACCGTGGACTTATGTGTATCACAAACTATGCCAAAGCTTATAATGCCAATGTATCAGATGATGATACTGCACAGTTTTGTATCGAAAAAGAAGTTCTTGGAGTAACACAAACTCCTAAATCAGGTCCTGAGCTTGACTTTCTCCTGCTCGCAGGACAGATGAGCGTGCTTGGAGTCGGAGTAATAATCAAGAAGAAAGCAAAATAATTCACTCCATTCACTATAAAAAAATCCTCCCAAAAGGAGGATTTTTTTATATATAGTATTTCTACAATGTCTATTGTTCATTGATTGTGGATAACAAAATATGGCCTATTCCAATAGTTACTATATAAAAATAAGCCTACAATATGTTCTTACTATAAGCCATATTCTACTTGACAACGGCGTATTTCCTGCTAGACTATGTGTAGATAGTTATATTAATTATCAAAAATACCTCTATGACAGCACGAACCAGGAGTGAAGGATTAACCCCCGTAAGTAGCGTTCTTGCTCCCCAGCCCGTAAGAGCCTCCCATTCGGAAAAGTCAATACATATTCCCCCTGCAGTTATTCCCGTACTTACCGTCGCCGCCCTTGCTCTTGCAGCTTGTAGCACGGCTAAAACACCTCAAACTCCCGAAGCTCAACCAGCCATCGCAACAGCGATAGCGACTGCCACATCAATAGTGGCTCCGGTTGAAGCGGCTACCGCAGCTTCATATGATGCCCTCAGCCCTGCTGAAATTGAAAGACTGCAAAACGAGCCCATTTCCATCGATGAAATCAGACTGATGCAGCAAAATATCCCCTATGTTGATGAAAATGGCGTTACACACATGAATTCAGGCTCATTTATGGAATTCATTAAGATTGACACCAATGATGGTCCAGGCATAATCGTGCCTAAAGATCCTCATATCCGTGCGCGTCTTGAATGGCTTGCCATTCACCAGCCGACAAACGATAAAACAGGAAACTGGCAAAACCCCGGTGATTTTAAAGGAGAGTCTACTGCCGGTGATGCACGAGAATACTGGAAAGTGCTTGAATTATGGGGACCAGGCTCAACAAGCGAAGGAGAATGGAAAACCATGCTTTCTCCAGGCCAAAGTGTTGAAGCAGGCCCTAATACACGCCTTGCAGGCTCAGAATGGGGATATCCGGCCGTGTTGGACGCTAATTTTCAGCCAACAAGTGAAGGCTGGACGGCTCCGGACGTGCTTGCTGATGTCCTCTTCAGTATCGCTCGAAGAGCACACTTTACTGTAATCTCCCCTCAGGTTCAAGGCTGGGTAAACGGTCAGCAAACAACCGGCTTTTTAACCGTCCAAGATGCGGTTCAGGCAAACTGGCTTCACCCGCGTGTCCAGATGACGCCTGCTCCAAAAGCGACGCAAAAGCCCTAACTTTTTGACACTATATAAAAAAACCCGCTTTTCAGGCGGGTTTTTTTATAGGTCTATTACTATTGACAAAGGCCCTCTATCATGTTATACTATAGGCTGTATGAGTAATGATCAAGCAATTGGTTTTTAACTCATAACCGAGTCTTGAGGACTTGAAAGAGAGGACAAATGCTGTTCTCACCCTACAAGACTTTAAGACTTACGATTCTTTCTCACAAGAAAGAATTCTGTGCCAGAAATATCGCTTCTCAATAGCTGAGAAGAGGAATGTTTCCAGGCGCTCTTTGAAAACTTGGGTTTAGGAATTTTCACTTTGAATACGAATAAGAGTGGCATCTATTCTGTGGTTCACGTCGTGAAGAGAACCGTCGTTCTCTTTAGAACGTGGACCACCTGATGGTGCCATAGGACTGCAACCTA
>CAZUEQ010000037.1:0-2563 GCA_964619475.1 uncultured Gammaproteobacteria bacterium
ATTTGTCAAACGTGTCCTTTGAAGACGGATCAGAGAACACCAGAGGACTGTCGCAACAAGAAGCGCTATCAAACGGAAAAACAATCGTTGACAATTCATTTTCACTCGGGCGAATAATGTAATCCTATGATACTTGGAAAAACTATTTTGGAGCTTAAAGAACTCCTTAACACAAAAAAAATATCAAAAGAGGAAGTGTTTTCTTTTTTTGAGAAGAGAATAAAGAAACACAACCCCGCGCTTAACGCGTACCTCACCGTTCAGGAAAAAATGGGAAATGAAGCTCAGGACGGACCGTTGTCTGGAATCCCGCTTGCCATAAAGGACAATTTTTGTACAAAAGGAGTGCGTACCACGGCCTCTTCCAATGTTTTAAATGACTTTATTCCGCCTTACGAGTCAACAGTTACATCAAAACTAAAACAGGCAGGATATGAATTACTTGGTAAAACAAACATGGATGCATGGGCACATGGTTCCTCAACGGAAACATCCGATTTTGGACCTACCAAAAATCCGTGGGATACAATGCGAAGTCCTGGAGGTTCTTCAGGAGGCACTGCAGCTGCGGTCTCCGCTTATCTTGCGCCAGGTGGAATTGGGAGTGAAACGGCAGGCTCTATTCGCCAGCCGGCTGCATGGAGCGGTATTGTTGGACTAAAACCGACCTATGGGCGTGTTTCGCGATACGGAGTTATTGCAATGGGCTCTTCGTTTGACTGTCCCGGCCCGATGACTCTTTCCGTCTCGGATGCTGCCTATTTGCTTGGTATAATCGCGGGGAACGATAGGTTTGACGCTACATCTTCTCCTTCTCCTGTTGGAGAATATATGAAAGATTTGAAAACAAAACGGACTTTTACCATAGGAATTCCGTCTGATTATTTTGAAGGGTTGGAACCGGGAACGGAAAAGCGACTTCGCGAGGCGATTGAAGTGTTCAAAAAAAACGGACACAAGGTCAAATCGATCTCGCTTCTGTCTCCGAAATATTCAATATCCGACTATACCATTTTGCAGCGTGCAGAAGTATCGTCTAACTTGGCACGTTTTGACGGAATTCGGTATGGCAACCCACGAGAACAGTTCGGAAGTGAGGCAAAAAGACGCATAATGCTTGGCACCTACACACTTTCTTATGGCTATTATGATGCGTTTTATAAGAAAGCGCAGAAGGTAAGAACGCTCATTATCAACGATTTCAAGCGTGCGTTCAAAGAAGTTGATGCAATAGTCGCGCCGACGACCCCCGTAACAGCACTTAAACTTGGTGAGTTTGAAAAATATCCGTTCTTCGGAGAAATGATGGATGTTATGAACGAGCCCGGAGCAATGGCAGGGATTCCGGCAATAAATCTTCCTGTTGGTCTTGACTCAAATAACTTACCAGTCGGCATGCAGATTATGGGGAATTATTTTGACGAAGGGTCGATCCTTAATCTTGCATATCAGTTTGAACAGGAAACAGAGTTGATGGGGGTTATTAAGCAGGGTGTTTTGAATTTAAAATAATATATGGACAACAAATATACACCAGTTATCGGACTTGAAGTACATGTCGAGCTGAAGACAAAATCAAAAATGTTCTGTCAGTGCGAAGCAAATTATTTTGGAGCAAAACCAAATACCCATGTGTGTCCCGTCTGTATGGGAATGCCGGGAGCACTTCCTGTTCCTAATACAACCGCAATTCGTTGGATGCAGAGAGTCGGAAAAGCCCTTAACTGCACAATCGCCGCAAATTCAAAGTTTGACCGAAAACATTATTCCTATCCCGATCTTCCGAAGGGGTATCAGATAAGTCAGTATGATGAGCCGTTTGCTATAAAAGGAAAAGTAACGGTAAAAAATCCGTATGTAAAAGGAGAAGCAAAATCATTCCGGATAACGCGCGTCCACATGGAAGAAGATACGGCAAAACTCTCACATGAAGGGTCAAATACACTTGTTGATTTCAACCGGTCAAGCGTTCCACTTGTTGAGATAGTGACGGAGCCTGACTTTTCAAGTGCGGAGGATGTCAAAATGTTTCTTGAAGAACTGCAGGTCATTATCCGCTATCTCGGAGTGTCTGATGCAGATATGGAAAAAGGAAGTATGCGTCTTGAGCCGAATATCAGCGTAATGAAAACAGGACTGGGAACATTGCCACCTTATAAAGTAGAAGTAAAAAATATTAATTCGTTCCGCTTCGTAAAGGAAGCGATTGAGTATGAAGTGAAGCGACAGATTGTATTGCTTGAAAAAGGGGAGACTCCAAAACAGGAAACACGTGGATATGATGATGTAAAACGGATTACCTATAGTCAGCGAAGCAAAGAAGATGCACAAGATTATCGCTACTTTCCAGAGCCAGATATTCCGCCTTTTTTCTTTGACGAAAAATATCGACGCGATATTGAAAACAGTCTTCCAGAATTGCCCCCTGCCAAAATGGAACGATTTGAACGCGAACTGAAGGTAAAAGAAGTGGATGCATTCATTCTGACACGTGACATACAGACGGCAGATTTTTTTGAAAAAGCATGTGCTGCATTAAAACCGGAAAAAATAGAACCGCAAT
>CAZUEQ010000038.1:0-2485 GCA_964619475.1 uncultured Gammaproteobacteria bacterium
TATATCAAGAGCGGTAATATATGCAAGGCTTGCTCCTGAAACGAGAGGAGTATGAATGAGTGCCTTTGCCATCTCCGGAAGCAGTTCCGGTTTTGTATGATGATCGGTGACTACCACATCTACGCCCTGTTGGGTCGCATATGCGATTTGATCGCGGGCACTGATGCCGTGGTCAACGCTGATAATAAGAGAGGGGTGATATTTTTCAATAACACTATCAATGCCTTTTATCGAAAATCCATATCCCTCGCTGTGTCGATGAGGCACATAAGGATAGACGATAAATCCAAGATGATGGAGGGTTTTCCACATAATGGCGCCACCCGTTATTCCATCCGTATCATAATCGGTATAGACAACGATTGTTTTCTTATTTTTTTTTGCTGCTTCAAGAAGTGAGAGGAGTATTTTCAACTCTTTGGAAAATCCAAGTTTTTTTAGGGAAAAAGAGGTGGGGTCGTCCGGTTTTATGAATTGATCTAAATCAGAGATATGTCTTTGTTTGAGAAGGAGAGATAGTATTTCGTCAGGAGAGAGTGCAGTTTCACTTATTGATCCATACGTAATTTGCATGGAACAATTGTATCATCTTTACACGAGTCCGCCACCTTTAAAGATGTTCGGTTTAAGCCAGTCTTGAGGATTTTGTGCCCCCTCTTTTGATTGACTTTCCTGAGATTCGACAGTTGATATGTTTTGCAGCGGTTGGCGTTCAACTCCTGGCTGTTTTATCGAGAAAACCGGTTGTGACGCAGGTTGTGAAAACGGTCTTTGTACGGCAGGAGCTGGAGACTGAATTCGCTTTGATGCTCCCAGTTTCAAGAGTTTTGCAATGGTCTCAAATGTTTCTGCATTTACTGAATAGGAGGTAAAAGAATTGGTAGCAAAGGTGATTCCGCTGTACAGATTTGTTGCCATGTCTTTATCAATCTCAATTTGAGCATCCGCCAAAAGCTTTAAGACAAGTTCGGATGTTGAGGAACTGGTTTTATTTACAAAGTTTGCCGTTCCAAAAAACGCATTGGTAAGGTGTCTGTCGATATTGATAATTTCTTTTCCCTGAAATTGTGTCTGATTTTCAGAATAGATAGTGCCAAGAGCATTTAAATTAGGAGCATCTATCGTGATGACGAAATCGAATGAGCCGCCCGTGTATGAGTAAGAAACCTGATTAGGATTTAATTTCGGGAATCCCTGACGGGGAGCGATAACAAGATTGAACTTGTCGCCCTGAATATGATAATCGATTTTGTCAATTGCGCCGTCTGAGTAAGGGAATGATACAACCAAACTATCTCCCCCAACGGAAAGGGAGGACTGGATCTTGTCGGAACCGATATAGTCGCTTTTGACAGGAGTAGAACAAACAATAGCTACGTTTTTTCCTTGTTTTAAAAGTCCTAAGTAAAGGGAGGTTCCTGCAGCAATAGCGTCTGACGTTGCGTTTGCAGGCAAAAGAATAACGCCATTTTGGCCTTTTGTAATTATCTCAACGATTTTTGGGAGAACATTGTTCGTATTAGGAAACATATTATAGGATACATTTTATCACATCACCTACCCGTATGTCAAGTGCAGGAGAGAGTATTATGCCGCACTCTTGTTCCTTTTTTACTTCTTCTACTTTCTTTGCACGTATCTGAAGAGATACAATTTTTGACTTTCCTATAATATTTCCTCCGCGATGTATTTCAAGCTCATCTCCAAGCTGGAATTTCCCCTTAGAAAGCTTTGAACCGAAGACTTTTTCGCCTTCAATAGTAAAGAGAGCGAGGATTTTAGCCTCACCTTTGAGATTTTTCTCATGCTGTTCCTTTTCCTGAAGGAGGGACGCCACTTCTTCAAGTTCATCAAGAAGCTCATAAATGATGGAATAGGACTTTACTATGACCTTTTCCTGCTTTGCGATGTCCTTTACGTCCTGTTCAATTTGTGTGTTAAATCCGATAACAATAGCCTTACTTACCTTTGCGAGAAATATATCAGACTTGTAGACACTTCCAACAGCTTTAAGGACTATTTCGATATTTGGATCCTCTGCCAAAATGGCGTCAATCGCTTCAAGTGAGCCTTGTGAGTCGGCTTTCAAGATGAGGGCAAGCTTCTTTTGAGGCTCAACTTGTGAGTTGTAGAAGGTTTTCATGTTAAATGAGGCTGGTTCCTCCTTTTTCTTCGTTTCTTCTTTCGGTAGGGCAAGTACTCCTTCAGTTGAGGTAATCAAAGAGCCGACGGCTGGTTGATCTTCAAACCCAAGAAGTTCAAAGGCAAGGGAAGGGACAACAACCTGGAGATGTTCTCCGAGGTCATTAACAAGAGATTTTACCTTTCCCTTCACCTGACCTGCGAATATCTGGTCTCCAACATGGAGTGTGCCGTTTTTAATGATTGCACTTGCCACTATTCCTCGTTTATCTTTTTTTGTTTCAATAATATATGCCTCAAAAGGAGCTTTGGGGTCATACTGTAATTTTTTATCCTCAGCAAC
>CAZUEQ010000039.1:0-2049 GCA_964619475.1 uncultured Gammaproteobacteria bacterium
TTGGTCATATGCCAATGACGCGATGGTAGCGTATGGTGATGCAGAATCACATCTCAATATTGCCAAGCGAGTCATTCACAGTCTAACACCTGGTGCTGCCCAGCTCGGAGGAATTTGGTTGCCACTCCCTCATTTAATGATGGTTCCTTTTGTTTTCTTTGATGGTTTATGGAGAACAGGTATCGCTGGGGCAATTGTGTCAGGACTGTGTTTCATCGTTACTACTATTGTGTTGTATAAATTAACTTTTTTGGTAACC
This sequence comes from uncultured Gammaproteobacteria bacterium, assembly GCA_964619475.1. Lineage (GTDB taxonomy): Bacteria > Patescibacteriota > Microgenomatia > UBA1406 > GWC2-37-13 > JAKBEU01. The sequence continues at coordinate 260 of CAZUEQ010000039.1, forward strand.
AAAAATAAACTGGGTTCTATAGCTGCCTCTGCAATCTTTATATTCAATCCCAATATTTTGTACTTACAGTCAACTGCTATGACTGAACTACCATTGATAGTCTTTTTTATGCTTTCCAGTTATTTTTTCATAAAGTTTCTCAAAGGAAAGCAAGAAGTTCCTTCTATTTTATTAGCGGCCTTGTTCGGATTTTGTGCCGTGTTATCTCGCTATGATGGTTGGTTCCTGGTGTTATTTGAAGCAGGTATCATCTTCCTTTTAGGAGCTGCACGACGGTGGAAATGGAAAAAAATTGAAGGATATATTGTCTTGTATGCAACCTTGGCATTCTTTGGTATTGGATTATGGTTTCTTTGGGATTTGTTAATTTTAGGAAATGCCTTTTATTTTACCCAAAGTGAATTTAGTGCCCATACTCAACAACAGGCTTGGTTAGCCAAAGGAGAATTACCAGCGTATCATGATGCACCCTTAGCTTTCTTATACTACTTCGTTACCGCTATGAGTAATTCTGGAATAGTATTGTTCCTTTCTTCAATAGTTGGTTTGGTATGGTTTTTGAAAGATAAATTTTCGGTTGAACGGTGTCTGATTGCCTTGTTGTTGTTTGTCCCTTTTATATTTAACGTATTTACTCTGTTCGCTGGACAATCGGTAGTATTTATCCCTCATGTTACTCCAGTTGGATTTGAATGGCGATTGTTTAATGTCCGGTATGGAGTGATGATGGTACCGGTCGTTGGTTTCTTGATTGGATTCATCATCTCAAAAGCCAAATGGAGTGGGAGATTAGTTATTCTGCTTCTGTTTTTGTTACAGGTATTCATGTATGTTGTAGGGTATTCTTCAGTTGTCTCCTATGCTGATGGGATTGAAGGGTTATCTCATGCCAAACGTCCGGATGCCGAAGGCTGGATACGTACCCAATATGATGGTGGATTAGTATTAATGGATGACTATGCTCGTACCATCAGTGTGGTTCGAAGTGGAATCCCTATGCAACAGATTATCTACGTAGGTAACAAACCATATTGGGAAGAATCACTGAAACAACCAGAAAAGTATGCCCGCTGGATCGTCATGCAAAAAAATGATGCTGTTTGGAATGCGGTCTACGAAAAAGCAGAAATACAAGGGGAGTTATATAAATATTTCCAAAAGGTATATACCTCTCCAGATATCTTAATTTTTAAGAGAATATGAAATTATTTATAAAGTTTATAATTGTTTTAACAATTATAAATATAATAGCTGTTATTAAACCAATTTTGGCTGCCGAATTGTGGCCTATTGAATCGATCGATACGATGAAGTTTTCGCGGGATATCTCTCGGGAACCTGATATTCTCTCCCGTATACCGAAATACGTAGAAGCAGCTGCAAAAGTAGCTCCTACTCATATAGCGATAGCTACGCCATATAATGAAGAATTTTATCCAGTATTGTCTACCTGGGTATCAGAAGCCCGCAAACATAATATCAAGATTTGGTTCCGTGGTAATTGGGCGGAATGGGAAGGCTGGTTTGGATATAAAAAATTTGCCAATTATACCGATCATCATCAAAAAACCTATGATTTTATTCTCAAACATCCGGAATTATTTGAAGATGGGGATATTTTTACTCCAGCTCCAGAGCCTGAGAATGGTGGCTTAGGGGATCCCCGAGGCTCAAAAGAAAAAACAGAAAAATTTCAAGCATTCTTGATTGAATCCTACGATACCTGTGAGAAAGCCCGTAAGGTAATAGAAAAGAACTTTAAATGTGGCTATTTCTCGGTGAATGGCGAT
>CAZUEQ010000040.1:0-2040 GCA_964619475.1 uncultured Gammaproteobacteria bacterium
CCTTCGAGGAGAAATTGACGGGTGGAAAAGGGGTTGAGGAGCTTTTGAAAAAAATCGGTGTCGAATTTGAAGAAAAGCATCACAAAATAAACAGACTTATTTTATCCGGAAGTTTATCGGAGAACGTAAGACAGGATACGTTTACGAAGGATGTGGGGATTTGGACAAATCCTCTCAAGCGAATCCTTCCTCACTTTTACAGCGAATATGTAAAAATGTTGGTGCCTCAAGATAATCAACCCTTCCCAGTACTACAGTTTGATATTTGCTTTGGAGCACTCATTTTTTCCATTGAAAACAATAAATTTTCATTAACAAAGAACAGATTCAGTCCGTCCTTAAGCGTTATGAGCCAGCAACCTTTTAAACAGAAGAGTTTTGCTATGCCGGGTATCCGTATTCCGAAGGAATTGGTTTTATTTGTTATTTCATTTGCCGGTTCATTCTTGTTATTCACCCTATTGACTCAGTCACCGCTTGGGTTTAATATGCGCTTTTCCTCACTCCACTTGGCAAAGCCAACGCCAACTCCAACAAGTGCTCCTCTTCCGACTGCAACTCCTACTCCTACCGTAAAAAAAGATACACTCAAAATAAAAGTATTAAACGGATCGGGTACCGTAGGGAAAGCATCTGATGTAAAGACCGTCTTGAAAGACAAGGGGTATTTGGATGTTGTTACGGGGAACGCCGATGCGTTTGATTTTACAAAAACAGAAATTGCTGTGAAGAAAGGTAGCGAATATCTCTTCTCCATAATTGAAGGTGATATCGCAGACTACGTGCAAGGTCCAAAACAGACGGCACTTGATACAAAAGAAACCGCAGATGTCGTCATAACGGTAGGAAAAGACTTCAAATGATATAATTCTTACCTATGGATAATGAAAAAGAGGAACTGCAAAGGAAGTTGCAAAACATTCTTACGCGTTTAAATCTTCCTCAAAAAAAAGACGAAATTTCTTCACTTGAAAAATTAACCTACGACGGACAGTTCTGGAGTGAGCCTAAAAAAGCCTCTGATGTCTTAAAAAAAATATCCATATTGAAGAAAGAAGTTGACGATCTTGAAATGATGCAGCTTCTTGTTGAAGAGGAAGATTTGGCTGCCGCAAAAAAAATGATTTCAGAATACGAGGTTCTTCTTTTCTTATCCGGGCCATATGACAGAGGAGATGCTGTCTTTTCCATTCATGCAGGTCAGGGAGGAACGGAAGCAATGGACTGGTCGCAGATGTTATTCAGGATGTATACACGCTATATCGAAAAAAAAGGATGGAAATACGAACTTGTAGATAGGATGGAAGGGGAAGAGGCGGGAATAAAAAGCGTGACTATCTCGGTACACGGACAGTTTGCATACGGATATCTGAAAGCGGAAAACGGCGTGCATAGACTCGTTCGTCAATCACCGTTTAATGCCGATAAGTTGCGTCAAACCTCGTTTGCACTCGTTGAAGCGCTCCCTGTTATTGAAGACAAAGAAATTGAGGTGCGGGACGAAGACATTGAGTGGCAGTTTTATCGAGCAGGAGGACACGGAGGGCAAAACGTCAACAAAGTTTCAACCGCAGTTCGTATTATCCACAAACCAACCGGCATTATTGTTTCCTGTCAGACGGAAAGAGCACAGTTACAGAACAGAGAAAATGCTCTCAAAATTCTTCGTTCAAAATTATGGCAAATAGAACAGGAGAAAAGAGAAAAGACACTTGAAGGATTTAAAACGGAAAAAATAGCCTCGTTCGGACGACAAATCCGCTCTTATGTCTTGCATCCATACAAACTCGTAAAAGATCTTCGCACAGGATATGAAGAACACAACGCAGAAAGAGTGTTGGATGGAGACCTTGACCTTCTTATCGAAAACTTTCTTAAAAAAGAGAAGAAATAAACAATTTGAATTGTACACGCAGATTTTGTACAGTTAGGTATGGCAAAAAGCGAAGTTTCCAAAACTCAAAGGGTATTAAACGTGTGGGCAATTATCCTCATACTATGGAGCATTTATCGAGTGACATTCAAGACGGACTTGCCTAT
>CAZUEQ010000041.1:0-2018 GCA_964619475.1 uncultured Gammaproteobacteria bacterium
CAGGACCCGCCGCTGATGCCGCACTTATTTTCGACTGCGATGAGGAATATTATTTTCGCGGAGCGCTCACTCTTGTCAAAGAGTTGTCGCTTCGTCCGCGTTTGGCGGTATTTCCTGAACCAACCGATCTTTACATCTTAAGTGGTTGTCGCGGAGTTGTTGAAATAGAATTTCTTGTAAGGGGAAAAACCGCACACGCTGGAGTTCCAAAAAACGGCAAAAACGCCATCACTCTTTCGGTCGAACTCGTGAAAATTCTCGAAGCAAAACTTTGTAACGCCAAAGACCCTGTACAAACAACAGTAAACTTAAGCAGTCTGCAAGGAGGAATCATCGTGCAGGATGGTGGTATAGGGATACAGGCAAACGCAGTTCCTGACGGAGCAAAAGTGCTCCTTGATATACGTACCGGTACAAAAAACGTAAACGCAAAAACTGTCTTTGCCCTTATAAGACAGATTGCGCAGAAATTGAGGGTAGGAATAGATTGCGAAAAAATAAATCTCGACTACCCGCCTTTCAACTCGAAAAAGAACTATGTGAAAAAACTGGAAGGAGTAATAAAAAAATCAGGCACCCCCGTTATTTATTCTCCTCTTGCCAATGTGGGCTTTTTTGAGGCGTCGTTCGTGGCAAATGCATGGGGATGTGAGGCGGTTGCGTTTGGTCCGGGGAACAAACAAACAGCACACACAAAAGAAGAATACACGAATATATCGGATTTAAAAACAGTTGAAAGCATATTCACCGAACTCGCCCGGTGAAGTTATCCTTTTTCAACTTCCCAGAAAGAGGCGCCGAGGGCGTCCCATTTCAATCGGCGTTCATCAGCATCATTGATGTTGAACTGTCCGTTGACAAAGTAAAATATCGTTCCCGGTGTTGAGGCAACATTGACGACTCCGTGTGCGACGCCTCTTGGTACGACTACGACTCTTGACATACCATTTCCCATGGGGATTTTCATTTTCAGATCTTTTGTCGGGGAATTTTCTCTTACATCCCACACTCCCAAAATCATATGATCTTCCGGCGGGATGTACCACACGTCTTCCTGTTTAAAATGAAGGTGCCATGCTTTAATCGAACCGGGGAGCAGTTTTGACCTGTTTATCTGCCTTACCTGTATCTCAGGAAAGAGTTCAAAATGTCCTGTTTCATCAAGACGAAGCAGATCTTCAAATGTCCCGTCTTCTCCTGCCATTCGGCGTATTTCGACAACTTTCAACCCGTCGATCATTTTTTTCTTGGAATAATCCTGGACATAGACATCCTTTTGCAGGTCTTTTTTAATATCGTTCAATGTCAAGTCGGTCATATTCTTAAATTTTTAATTTATAATTTAAAATTTTTAAATAATGCTCTCTAATGGAAAATATTATACAACTTTTCTTCTTTCCTCGTCTCTCTTAATCCATTTTTCGGCAAGTTTCGCCGCTTGGGAGGAAGAATAAAGACTGTGCTTGCTCGTGCGTCTTTTGAGGCTGAGTGCGTGTGCAACGACTCCTACGGTAACGGAGAGATTAAGGCTATCAACAAAACCATACATCGGGATATAGAGCAACACGTCGGCAAGCTTCTTGACGGTTTCCGTAATGCCAAACCCCTCATTCCCGAATACGAAGGCACAGGGGGTTTCGGGAAGCGCCAGTGTGTCAAACGAGGTTGCTTTTGCATCGATTGCCGTTGCATAAATGGTATAACCGCGCTTTTTCAGCTCGGAAAAACATTCCGCTGTCGTCTTCCATGTCTTAATGGTAAGCCACTTATTAGCTGAGGCTGAGGTGAGTTTGCCCAGTTTCTCAGGATTGAACATTTTTTCGGTCTCAAAAATGATATGTACTTCCTGTATCCCGAATGAATCGCAATTGCGAAGCGCCGCTGCGGCGTTATGAGGGTCGTGAATGTTTTCAAGCACGATGATGTCCTGAATTCTGTTTGAGGCTACTGTTTTGAGCCTGTGTATTCTTTCTTCTGTAAGCATATATGTGTGTCAGCAGCAGGATTCGGACCTGCGA
>CAZUEQ010000042.1:0-1972 GCA_964619475.1 uncultured Gammaproteobacteria bacterium
TGCTGGACGGCACAGGCAAGGCACAGACGGACCCGAAGACGGCAAACGCGGTGTATCTCACGTTCAATGTGTACAAGCAACAAGCCTTTTCATCACTGCCACTGACATGACGCAAGGCTACACGCTATCCGCTGAGTCGATTCGACAACTGAAAAAGGTTGTCCGGGAGTGGTACGCCGTTTGGAAGAACGAGCAGACTCCCGTGCCGTATTACGGGCAAGTTCGGGACACGCGCCGGTGGGCAATCCTCGACGCGGATTTATTGGCAGCCGTGGACATGTTTGCAGACCCGAGCACAGCCACAGCACACCTGATCGGGCGGACGGCTGCGGGGGATCTGGAAGTGCTGGACGAAACCGTTACCGTGGTCAACCGTTTCGAAAACATCTCGATTGACGCGGACACGCTGATCGGTATCGAATTTATGGCGGGCGAATGGACGCCGTACAAGGCTGACTGTGGCCCGAATTCGCAAGGTGCGTCCAGCCTACTCGCGAGTGTATCCCCGAGCATTGGCGCAGGCGTAGGAGGGCCGTGAGATGCTGGTGGGCTGCGGGTGCAATTGTGAGGATCTTCCCCCCGGTGGCAGCAGCGAGAGCGGAACGTCTGTATCGCAGAGCTTCAGCACGTCCACACCGCCACAGCATCAGGTATCCTGCAATGTGTGCGCTGGTGGTGCTGCGCCGTTGTCGTGGGACGTGACATTCACCTACGGGTCACAGGTGCCACAGGGCACGACAGCAGCGGACTGGCCGTGTTTGCCGTTTTATTCAAACCGGGTGAAGCCGTATCGGTGCGTTTCTATTGGTCAATGTGGAGCCACCAGCACGAGCGGCGGCATTTGTCGTTGGCGCAGTCCTGAGAGAAGCCTGAGCCGCAGAATTCGCGGTGCGACAGTTCTGGGATGCGGCGATGAGCCGCTAGACCCGCATTTCCCAAACTACAAACTGTTGTGGCATCGCGTTTATATTCTGATGTCGCAGCCGGGCGGAATGGCTTCGGTGTTAGACCCGAACTGTATGCCGTATTCGTGGCAGGCTTGGCTTGGTGATGGCATACGTGGTGATATCGGTGTGATCATTCGCTACGGCGGAGATTATGACGCCACATTGAACCGAAAATCACGAGACGGATTTGCAGTCTACGAAACGAAGCCGGGAGATCCGCTGAATTGTCTGGGGCCGATGACACTTTACCCGGCGCAGTTTCAGGAAAACCTCCCGTGGAAACAGGGCGGTTCAGGGCCTTCCGGTTTCGGTGTTGGCGGAGACCCAAACCTTCCTGCAACAGTCACACTGAAGCCGGGGCCAGCCTGATGAAGCCGTGTGCGTATCGGTGGGAGATCATCGGCGACGTGGTTGAGTGCGGAAACACGGTCAACCTGTACCATAACGGCACGGTGCCGGTGTCAGTCTGTGAGATTTGCCCCTATTGCAAACAGCCAGACTATCTGAGCGACAACAGCCGACTTTACACGCTGCAGCAATCCCAGGGCGTGTACGTCCCCCGTCCCCGTACCTGCGGTGGTTGCGGCACAGTGAAACGCCGTGTGGACCTGCTGCAATTCGTCTGGCCTTATTGGCACGCAGGCGCGTCTGGCGATGAAATCCGCTGGAGCATCCGCAGCGTTGAACAGCATTACGAAGGCAAAGCACTCTGTACGATCGTCGGCGACCGTCCGCCGTGGTGGCGTGGTCACGTCATAGACTGCCCCAGGATTGCACCCACGGCAAACCGGGGATTTCGGGACATGCTTTCGAAAATGCACGTCATAGCCACACACCCGGAGATTCAGAGCGAATTCGTGTGGATGATGGATGACATTTATTTCCTGAAACCAGTTTCGCTGGATGAACTGCAGCAGCCCCGCGCGTACGGTTGGCGTGAGGATCAGTCGAATTCGTGGCAGAAGCGGAAATCGAACACAATGCGAATCCTGCGGGAGTCAGGCCACAGCAATCACGACTACGCT
>CAZUEQ010000043.1:0-409 GCA_964619475.1 uncultured Gammaproteobacteria bacterium
AATATTATGTTTTTTAATAACATAAAAATATCCTCCGCCGTTCATCGCCTCAGCGGTCTGCCTGAGGGCCTCTTCGGCGATAAAAAACAACGGCTTCAGCGCTGGATGAATATGATATTCCGCCGGTCACCAGAAATATTCGGGCAAAGAAGTGAAGAGCAACAGTCCGCCGGAAGCCGCAGAATGCAGCCAGTTTAATCGCCCGCTGGCGCCATTTATTGATTGCCTACGCCGTCAGTCATGACCAAATAGCCTACCTGTGTTTTATTTCACACCGTTTTATTCCCCCTGGGCTGTCTTCAATAATGCCTCCCGGCCCGTCCGCTACGAATACTTTTTGGTGCGCCGCGTTGGCGCGGTATTGGCCGGATCGTCCGGCCAGACGTGTTTGGGGTAACGTCCCTTCATC
>CAZUEQ010000043.1:481-1929 GCA_964619475.1 uncultured Gammaproteobacteria bacterium
AGTTCGCTGTCCAGCGTCTGACGCAACGACCACGGCAGCCAGTTTTGTACCGCCTGGCGCACATCCAAGGCTTTCAGCGCGCGCAGCGAGTGCACCCCGCTCATCTGCGGTAGCAGCCAGGCTTCCAGCGACTCCAGCAGCGAGGCGTCATCGACGGCCGGCCACGCCTCTTCTGGCAACCATTGTGCCGCGCAGTGCAGGCGCAGGCGCAGCTGTTCGGCTTCCGCCGTCCAGTTAAGCACGCCGAGCCCCTTACCGCGAATGCCGTTGAGCATCGCCTGATGCAGCTCCTCTTCCGAGGGCTTCGCCAGCGGCTGGGTCTTGATCACCAACTGGCCGATCACCGTCCGCCGCCAGGCCTTCAGCGTCCCCTGCGTCTCATCCCATTCGACGGTATCGGAACATTGCGCCAGCCCGGGGCACTGCGCCAGCAGCGCATTGACGTCCAGCGGCAGCGCCAGCAGAATCCGCGCGTCCGGCGAGGCGCTTCCCTGCAGGAGCAGAGGCGCAATCAGCCATTCGTGGCGCCCGAGCGCATCGTCGGCGTCCAGCATCGCCCCCATCCCGTTGGCGAGCTGATAGCGCCCTTCCTGACCGCGGCGACGGGCAATCCGGTCGACAAATGCCGGTGCCAGCAGCGGCGCCAGGCGTTGCGCATCAGGCTGACCATCGCGGCTGCCCAGTCGCTTCAGAAGCTGTTGCGCCCGCTGCTGCCAGTTCGGCTGCTGGCGGGCAAACGCCGCGCCGAGATCGCTGTTTCCGCCGCGCGGAGGCTCTTCGAGGATCGCCGCCAGTTTCGCCGCGGTCGCCGCATCATCCGCATCAACTGCCGCTGTCAACATGGCCGCGAGCCGCGGGTCATTACCCAGGGTGGCCATTTTGCGCCCGCGCGCCGATAACCTGTCGCCCTCCAGCGCCGATAGCGCCGTCAGCAAACGTCGGGCCGCGGCCAGGTTTGCTTCCGGCGGCAAATCGAGCCAGTTCAGCTGCGCCGGATCGTGGCATCCCCACAGGAAGAGCTCCAGCAGCAGCGCCGAGAGATCGCTGTGCAGTATCTCAGGATCGCTCTGTACCGCCGCGCGTTCCGCCTGCTCTTTGCCAAGCAAATGCAGACAAATCCCCGGCTCCAGACGGCCGGCGCGACCGGCGCGTTGGGTCATTGACGCCTGGCTGATGCGTTGCGTCACCAGTCGGGTTAAACCGGTACGGGCGTCAAAGCGAGCGACGCGCTCCTGGGCGCTATCGACCACCAGCCGGATACCTTCGATGGTTAAGCTGGTCTCGGCGATATTGGTTGCCAGCACCACTTTGCGCTGACCTTCGGCGGCCGGGAGAATCGCTTTACGCTGCTCGCTTAGCGGCAGCGCCCCGGGCAGCGGGCGAAGCACCACATCGTCGGCCACCCGCTCAGCCAGCTGCGCCTGGACCCGCTGAATTTGCCCAACGCC
>CAZUEQ010000044.1:0-1534 GCA_964619475.1 uncultured Gammaproteobacteria bacterium
ACTCTGAGCGCAAGAAAGGATGAGGATATTGATTATAGCAATATCCCCACCTTGGACGTAGAACGTTTTGCCACAGCCGTAAGGAACCCTTACTTCAAGGCAATAAAAGAACAGACCACTGTAAGGATTGACAAAGATGTTCTGGATTGGCTCCGTTCGGGGGGCAAAGGGTATCAGACTAGGATCAACAGCATTCTTCGTCTAGCAATGATGCACTCATTGAAACCGTCTACCTGATAAAGCCGTCCAGTTAGATTACACCCCAACCCCACGTCAGCCGACGTGGGGTTTTTGCGTCAGAATAGACCCGGAACTTGAATTTCTTGACACCACCGGTGACAGCCTTAGACTCTAACTTGACACTTTCTCAACTATCTGTGAAGAGATAGTAGTAGAGTCATCGGTTGAGTTGGCGAGGCTTTGAACCCATAGTTTTCATAGAAGGCCTTCGCCTCGTTGGAGATGGCGTGGGCCAACAAGCCCCGGATGCCCAGAATTTCAGCGGCTTCCCTGGTCCGTAGGACGGCGTCTTTCAGCAGGGCGACACCAAGGCCTTTGCCTCGCCAACTCTGGTCTACGGCCAAACGTCCCAGTATGACCATCGGAATTGGATCCGGCATGTTTCGCTTGAGAGGGCCAGGTGCATCGCTCACGGCCAGTGCGCCAGAAGCGAGGCAATAGTATGCAGCGACCTTAAGGTTCTCACTCGCGACATAGGTACGGGAGGCACCGCTGATCTGGTTCGCCCGAGCCCGCCGTTTCAGCCAGTCATCCAGACTGGGCACTCCGCATGAGAAATGGTCCACTTCGTGTTCGTTGGATAGCAAAGTTGGGGCAGAGAGATTCATGCTTCCCAGGGACTTTTGGTCTGCATCAGCTTTTCAAAGCCTTTCCCCGGCGGCTGGTCCAATATTTTCAGGAAATGCTCATAGGTCGCTTGATCCACCTGCACCAGGGTTTGATCCAGCAGGGCATCCTCAGCAGCTCGCCGAGCCGCTTCGATCATAAAATCTGAGCGCGACTTTCCGTGAGCTCTGGCTGCCCTGTCAATAAGAGAACGAGTATCACTGCGCACTCGAAGATTCACGGCATGGGTTTGGACTTCTTTTTTGGGTGCATCGTGGGCCATCTTCAACCTCCAGAAAGCCATTATAGCACATAGATACACAATGTGTATCTATGTGCCCGTATCACCCGTCGGAAAACAGGTGTTTCTCGCCGCCCACCACCAGGCCGACCGCCAGCCCTCAAAAACTGCCCCTTTTCTGCACGGAAAACCAGGACGCATTGAGCGCGTGTACGAATACCCCACACCGGAGGTTTTTCGTTACATCTGTCAGGTGGCGGAATCAATTTGCAGATGAACGTGTGGGACCCTTAATAACATAGTTCTGTTCCGTTGCTCCCGCCCGGATTTATCCGAGAGCGGCGATCAGTTCTCGCTCCCACTGGTCTTCTTGAATCCGCTCCAAGGTTTGTCGGTCTTCGCTGCCGAGGTAAAAAAGGAGCTCTCCTCGCTCGCGTGCTGACTTTA
>CAZUEQ010000045.1:0-1515 GCA_964619475.1 uncultured Gammaproteobacteria bacterium
TTGCACCTATACTAGTTTTCAAGACTAGCGCACTAGGCCACTATGCGACCCCTCCATATTACTAAAAAGTTGCCTGAGGCGCGTGCCGGAATCGAACCGGCGCGGTAGATGTTTTGCAGACATCCGCGTTTCCTCTTCGCCAACGCGCCATACACAATTGATATTTTACTTTATGGCGGCTTCAATCACAATTGAACTTATGTTGGCACAAAACCATATCTCATCATCCAAGAAGATTGGCAATCTGCCTTTTTATCAGTCATAATAGAAAGAATATGAACCCATTTTTTTCCATTATTATCCCTACTCTCAACGAAGAAGATCACCTAGAAGTTCTGCTTGATAGCATAAGCAAACAAACGTTTACGGAATACGAAGTTGTCATCCGCGACTGTGAGTCAACGGACAATACTGTTACCGTAATAAAAAAGTATCAGAAACTTATTCCTCACCTATCTTTTTTTTCTTCGAAAACAAAAAACGTAAGCGAGGCAAGAAACAAGGGAGCGCAAAACGCACGCGGTGAGTGGCTCATCTTTTTTGATGCTGATGTCGAGATTGAAAGTGATTTTTTAAAGGGGGTAAAAAAACACATTGAAGAAGATCATCCGAATTTTCTCACCATGTGGAACAGGCCGCAAAAACAAGACGGACCTCAGGCGCAATTTTTGCTCTACGGGCTAAGCGTCGGCATGTCCCTCCTTCAATATGTTATGCCAGCAATAAACGGACCGTGCATGATTATAAAGAAAAACTTGTTTGAATCCCTTAACGGGTTTGATGAAAAGATAGTATTCGGTGAAGATTTTGATCTCACGAGACGTGCAAATCAACAAAAAGCGATTATAAAAATTTATCGAAAACCCAACATATTCGTCTCTGGACGAAGATTTGATACCGAAGGAGTTCCTTTAAGCCTTTATAAGGCGATAAAAGCGTTTTGGTATCAGCTGACCGTCGGACCCATCAGAACCCCTATCTTTACTTACAAAATGGGAGGACAGGAATTTAAGAAAAAAAATACGAAGAATTGATTATGAAAATAAAAAAAGAGGTCTCTGCCGGAGGCATCGTCTACAAAAAAATAGGACAGAACATTCTCTGGCTTATTACTCAACATTCTCAGCATAAGGGCTGGGTTTTCCCGAAAGGATTGGTGGGAGACAACGTCAAAGACGAGCCAAAGGACGTGGCGGCACTTCGTGAAGTTGAAGAAGAAGGAGGAGTAAAGACAAGAATAATAAATCCCCATCCCGTAACGGTATTTTATTCTTACGCATGGAAAGACATGAGAATTGATAAAACCGTCCACTACTTCTTGATGGAATACATTTCTGGAGATCCCGCAAATCATGACTGGGAAATGATGGATGCAAAATTTGTTACGGAAGATGAAGTAAAAACAACTCTCACCTACCCTTCAGACCGCGAAGCATTTGAGAAGATAACAAAACTCCTGTAAAAAAAATGAGCGGGCGAAGGGAATTGGACCCTCTGTCTTCTCCTTGGCAAGGA